>CAMDOZ010000046.1 GCA_945903705.1 Fidelibacterota bacterium
ACATGCCGACGTCGGGCGGCATGCTGGCCTTCAAGTATTACAAGGCGCCCTACGATGCGACGCTGGTGGCCAACCTGAAAGAAGCCGGCGCGATCATTATCGCCAAGTCCACCATGAGCGAACTCGCCGGCTGGTTCGGCGGCGAATTCCGTCCCAGCGGCTACAACGGCGCTGCGGGCCAGAGCTATAATCCTTATGATCCGCGCGCCAACGAGAACGGTACGCCGGTCATGGAAGTTGCCGGCTCCAGTTCGGGTGTCGGCGTCGCTGCCAACATGTGGGCAGGAAGCGTCGGCACGTCCACCGGCGGTTCGATCGAAGGCCCGTCCAATGCAAATATGCTCGTCGGAATTCGTCCGTCCACGGGACGTATCAGCCGATACGGCATCGTGCCGCTGACCCTCGATCAAGACACTGCTGGCCCCATGACCAAGTTCGTCGCGGACGCCGCGATCATGCTAGGCGCCATGGAAGGTGCTGCGGTAGATCCGAACGATCCGCGCACGAGCGAATGCACCGCGCCACCCAACCGCGACTACACCGCCTTCCTAAAAGCCGATGCCCTCAAGGGCGCGCGTATCGGCATTCCTCGCGCCGGTGTCTATACGGCGCAAACATTCCCGGGCAAGGCGAAGGCTTTCCCGGGCCTCAAGCCGGAAGAGCTGGAGGCCATGGAAGGCGCCATCGCGGCCTTGAAAGCCGCGGGCGCTGAGGTCATCGATCCCGTTGAGTTGCCGAGCTTGATCGCGGCCGACCCGGTCAAGAACATCACCTCGCACAGTATTTGCCAACTCGGCAGCGACGGCGCCGCGAAAGACGATTACTGCTCGATCGTCCTTCGCTACGGAATGAAGCGTGATTTCAACCTGTGGCTAGCAACGCTTGGTGACAGTGCTCCGGTGAAATCCCTCGCTGAGCTGCGAGACTGGAATTCCAAACATGTGGCCGAGGGCGCCATCCGCTATGGTCAGGGTCGATTGGATTACGCCGACGCGGTCGATGTTGAGAAGGACAAGGCGAAGTGGGAGCGCAACCGCGCCGAAGATCTCGTGCTCACGCGCCAGGAAGGACTCGACGCCGCGCTCACCACACATAAGCTCGATGCGATCTTGTTCCCGGAAGCCGGCGGCGCCAACTATGCCACCAAGGCGGGCTATCCGATTGTCGTCGTGCCCTGGACCCGCGTGACCAACGATAACCCCGGCGCGAAAGGCTCTCCTGATAAGAAGCCCTTCGGCGTCAGCTTCGTTGGGGGCCATTGCCAGGATCCGAAGCTCGTCGGTATCGCCTACGCCTTCGAGCAGGCAACCAAGAAGCGCGTTCCATCGCCGTACACGCCTTAAGCAGATCAACCCGCCGGTTGCGCATCGCTGCAGCCGGCGGTTTCCGCCGATTGAATGAGAGCTGGAAGCGGGCCTATGCGCGCGGCGGGCCGGTCTCGCCAATGATGCGAGTCAGTTCAGTGAGATCGTGCAGCAAGGCGGCTAATCGCTTCTTACCGAAATCTTTCGCGTAACGCTCCAGGATCTTGAGCGCGCGCCGCGCGATGTTTTCCGCTAGGCGGCTTCCTTGGCGCGTTACTGCGACGATTGTTCGGCGCCCATCCACGGGGTCAGGTTTGCGTACGATCAGGCCGCTCTTAGTGAGATCACGCAGGATCCGCGCGACACTCGGAGGGTGAAGCAGTCCCTCCTGAGCTAAGCGCGACGGATCGCTGGGCCCCTCGTCTGCCAGCAGGCGCAGTACGCGCCACTGCTGTTCCGTAATGCCCGCCTCGTGCAAGACCGGACGTAGCGGTCCAAGGGCCGCTTCGCGGGCGGCCAAGAGAGTGCCGGCGAGGGAGCGCCGGAAAGGCGGAAGGCGGCTCGGAACGCTCATGACAATCTCGTATAATCCCTGGAGAGGTCACTATTAGAAACGCGGGTATTTATCATGTTAACTGATTGCGTCGCGAGCAGTCCATGAACCGTCTCAAACAAGCCTTTCAGGAAAAACGCACGACCATCGGCCTCTGTCCAGTATTTCCTGGGCGAAGAACTGAACCACCGCTTCCTGCTCCGCATCGTCAATCTCCTCAACAAGAAGTACTCGGAGCGCGGCGGCGCCACCGACAAGTCGTTCTACCGGGCGGCCGTCCGCGGCGAGATAAGCGTCAACGACCCCGCCTTCTACTATACGTATCAATGGAACGGTAAGCCGCTCTCCTTCTTCCTCCAGTACGAATACAAGTTTTAGCAAGTTCTAGGCTTCGAAAATGAGGCGGATCCCTCTAGGATCCGCCTCATACATTTGGGGAGGGGCCGGATGATCACACGCCGATTCTTTATGGCTGCCGGCGGCGCCACCATATCCATTCCAAAGGCTTTCGCACAGTCGGACAGACCCCACTTTACCCTCGGTGTTGCGTCCGGATGTCCGCGGCCCGACGGGATTGTTCTGTGGACACGGTTGGCGCCCGAGCCGTTGCGCGGCGGCGGGATGCCGCTTGGAAAAGCCGCCGTGCGCTATCGCCTCTGCTCCGATCAGGCGATGCGACGCACCGTGCGCGAAGGCATCGTCGAAACCTCCGACGCCAAGGCGCACGCCGTGCATGTTGTCCTGCGTGGCTTGGAGGCCGGCCGCGACTATTGGTACCAGTTCACCTACGGCAAGGACGAAAGCCCCATCGGCAGGGCCAAAACGGCCAACGTCGCCGGCACTACGGCGAAGCTCGCCCTCGCCAGCTGCCAAGCCTATGAGGCAGGGCATTTCGCCGCCTATGCGGATATCGCGGCTTGGGCGCCGGACTGCGTGATCCACATCGGCGACTATATCTACGAAAGCGGACCGGGCGTCGTCGGTATGCGGTCCGCCCAGGTCGGCGGTTTCCAGGCGACGTGGGAAAATATCCGCCAGCATGTCGGGACCGAGACGGTCACGTTGTGGGACTACCGCAACCGCTATGCTCTCTATAAGAGCGAGCCGGCGCTTCAGGCCGCGCACGCTGTCGCGCCTTGGATCGCCGCGCTGGATGATCACGAGATCGACAATAACTGGGCCGCGGACGTTCCCCAAGATCCGTGGGCGCAGACGCCGCTCGAATTCAAGGTCCGCAAGCTCGCGGCCCTTCAGGCCTACTACGAACATATGCCGCTGGAAGAACCGCCGACGGTGAACGGCGTCGACTCTCATCTCCAGCTCTACGGCGCCTATCGCTTCGGTCCGGCGCAGGTGCATCTTATCGACACGCGCCAATATCGGTCCGACCAGGTGTGCGAAGCGCAAGGGAATCCTGCCGACCGAAGCTGCGATGCACTTGCCGATCCGTATCTGTCCATGACCGGCGCGGCGCAGGAGCGGTGGCTCTTAAACGCGCTCAAGAGTTCGAAAGCGCCCTTCAATGTCATCGCGTCGCAGACCTGGTTTGCGCCCTACCGTTACAACGGTCTCAACGATGTTCCGCATGTGAATATGGATCAGTGGGACGGCTATCCGATCCAGCGCCAACGCCTGATTGACGCCCTGGCCGGCGTTTCCAATCCCGTCGTCCTCAGCGGCGACTGGCATTGCGCGGCGGCCATGCGGATTCACAAGAATCCGTGGGATCCGAAATCGCCGCGGGTCGGTCACAACTTCTGCGGCACCTCCATCTCGTCGCACTGTCCGTGGTCGCTGGCCATGGATGCGGCCAAGGATTTCAACGGCCATCTCGACTACTACAACGGTGACAAACGCGGCTACCTCCGCTGCGACGTGACTGAGCGCAATTGGCGTTCGGAATACAGGGTCGTGACCGATCCGCGCGATTCAAAATCCGCCGTGACCACCGACGTAACCATCGACACCCGCGACGTCTGATTGCTAAAAACTCTCGAGGCGGCAAGCCGGACATACGGGAGGGGATGCGTGCAACTGGCGACTTTGCGACTGCGGGATGGCGGCCGCCTGCCGTGCGTGGTGCCGCAGGATCAAGCCACCGCCGGCGAGATCGGCCTGTGCGTGAACACGCCCGCCCAGGTCGCCGAGGGACGGATCCTCAAGCTCCTCACGCCCGAACGTCATCTGATCGAGGTGAAGGCGAAGGATATCATCGGGATCGAGATGGATCCGCCTTATGTCCTGGTCGAGAACTTCCTCTCCGAGGCGGAAGCTGAACAGGCCATGGCCTATGCTCTCGCCCACGAGTCCGGATTTAGGGACTCAACGGTCGTCCATGTCGATGCGCAGGGTTCCTACACGACCGACACAAGGCTTCGCCGTTCGCGAATCTTGGATGATGTCTCCGGTGTGGCTCCTATGATCGGCGGGCGACTCCACGAGCGGATGCCGCGCATCTTTCAAGCCTTGGAAATACAGCCCATTGCGTTCCGGACCATGGAGCTGCAGCTTTCCGTTCACGGTGACGGGGATTTCTTCAACACCCACACGGATAACGGCTTGCCCGAGATCGCGCACCGGACGATGAGCTATGTCTACTATTTCCACCGCGAGCCGAAACGCTTTACCGGCGGGCATTTCAAGCTCTACAGAACCGTGATCCACGAAGGAACGCACTCCGCCGGCGACCTCGTCGCCGACATCGACCCGCCGCGCAACGGCCTCATGGTGTTTCCGAGCTACATCCAGCACGAGGTGACGCCGCTCACATGCTCGTCGGCGGCCCTCGAGGACCAGCGGCTTACGCTCAATGGCTGGCTTGTCGCCTAGCTAGAAGGTCCCGCGCAGGCTGATCGCGACCATCCGGTCCCAGTGGGTCACGAAGGTCTCGGTTCTGGAAATTGTGCCGGCGATGACGTCGTCGGCATATACCGTGCGTCGCCCGAACTCCCGGAAGCGATTGGGCATGAGACCGTAGGCTTCAACGCGCAGCGTCAGGCTGCCGGTCAGCGTTTTCTCGACAAAGGCGTCGAGGCGCGGGTCCGCGCTGAACCACCTCTGAACGCGGATGTCGCTATTGATCAGCTCGCCCGCGCGTTCGTGGTAGTTCACGCCATAGGTGAACCCCCAGGCCGTGACGTCGTGGCGAAAGCCGAGCTGGAGTTCGTGCTTCCAAAGATCACCGTTCACGTCGGTCCTGCCTACCCCGCGCCTGATGCCGAGGAACGGATCGGCGGTATTTGCCCACTGCCGTAGGAAACGCGCATCGACCGTCAGATCCGGCAGGCCCAACGCCGTCATGCGGACGCTGGCTTTGGCCTCGGCGCCATAGTGTTCGGCCGTTCCGATATTGCCGTCCGCCGACACGCGCGTACCGTTGGGTTCCACGCGCAACAGAAACGGTGCGATGTGGTCCTCGATGTGGTTATAGAAGACGCGGACTTCTACCAGGCCCTGGTCGTTCGCCAGTTGACGTTGATAACCGGCTTCGAATTCCCACTGGCGTTCCGGACGAATACCGGGGTTGCCTTCGTCGATCTCGTTATCCTGCAGGTCGAACTGCGGGACGAAGAGATCGAAGTCCAACTGGCTGACGCGCCGGTCGATCTTGAAGCGCAACTGATCCAGGGACGTCATATCGTATCTCAGGTCCGCGCGCGGTTTTGCAAAGACGTATGTGGGGCAAACGGCGCTCGGAAAATTATTCGTGATGCGCGACATCTCGACGATCAGTGAACTGCTAAGCGACAGTTCGGGCGTAATCTGCCACGTGTGGTTGGCAAAAGCCTCGCCGCGAATCTCCTTCACCTCGGCGTTTCCGGTGGGGATCACCACCTCTTCGACGCGCCCATCACCGTTCAGGTCGAAAAACGGGCGCAGATGCTGACGGCCGACGTTGCGCGCGACTTCACCGCCAACCTCTAAGGTTTGCGCGGACGTCAACGACCACGCGACCGTTGGGCGGATGATGGACTCGATCTGTGTGCTCAGGTTGACGTTACGGTTCAGCTCGGTGCTGACGGGACCGGAGATGAAGGTGCGGAATTCGTCGTTGGGTTCGCGCTCGTAGGAATGGATGAACAATACGTTCACCCGCGTTGCGCTGAACAGCCCTTCGTAGTCGCCACCGACCTCCCATTGGCGCTGCCAACCCTGACGGCCACGCTGAATCTCAACGCCGGTCTGTATCGGAACACCTGACGGATTGTAGCGCGTGATGTCGATGTCGCTGGTGTCCTCCGCGAGCCGCGGCTCGGCGGATCCGTTCAGGCGCAAGATGTCGCCATTCTCGAAGTTATATGTGAGATCCGCCGTCACTGTGTATTGGTGTTTCTGATTATATTCCGATCTTTCGGTGCGTTCTTCGCGCAAAGCGCCGTTGGGGAAGAAGTAGCGCTCGGTCTTGGTGAGCTCCCGCCAGAAGGGATACCCGCGGTTCCAGGCGTCGCGGCGGACGCTCACGATGTAGTCCAACGAGCCGAGGCTATCGCTGTAGGAGATCAATCCATCGACGTCGTACACGTCGTCGTCGTTGGCGCGGAAGGCCGCCTGCCAGGAGCCCGAGCCGGTGCTCGCACCTTCTTCGAGCACCACGTTGATCATCAACCCTTCGCTCTGCACGTTGGTGTCGGCTGTGTTGCCGCGGATCAGCTCGATCCGCACGACGTTGGTGCTCTGAATGCGCTTCAAGGCGGCGAGAATCTGGTTCTTGCCGGCGAAGCGCTTGCCGTTCAGCAGCACCTGGTCGCCTGACGAGCCGAATCCGCGCTGCTGCTGATTGTTGTTGGAGTTGAGCCCGTCGAGGATCGACGAGGTGCCCGGCACGCGGCGCACCATGTCCTCGGCCGTTACCGTGTCGTACTTCTCGAAGTAGGCGCGATCATAGACCTGCGTGGACGACGTCACGTCCTGCGCGCGCACGTCCGCGGCCATAAAAAATGCGGCCAGGCTGATCGCCAGTCGGCCGCAGACAACGATTCGCAACACCGTTCCTCCCCAAAACCGGCGGCAGTCAACGACGCCGGCCCGATTCGCGCAAGCCATAAAAGTGCGTCAGTATTGTAACGGGATTGAAAGGACGGCCGTCTTTCGGGCCGAAACGAGGTCAGATCGGATAGACCAGTCGGATGGGATCGGGATCCATCGCAATACGCAGCGGCAGTGTGGCGATAATGTCGCCATCGCCTTGCACCGGCTGGCCGAAGCCGCCGCTCACGATAACTTCGCGCCCGGAAACCAGTTCCACGTCGCGCCACGCGCTCAAGCGGCCTAGGACCAACGCAAGGCCGTAGCGCAACACGCTCAGCCAGCCGCGGCCGTTCATCAAGACGATATGGAACTTGTCGTCGCCCAACGAAGCATCGGGTGCTGCGATGTAAGGGCCGCCATAGCGCCGGCCGTTGCAGGCGACCATCGAAACAGGCCTGTAGGCAACGCCGTCGATCGTCACTTCATGCGGCTGGAAGCCATAGCGCGACACCTGGCGCATCGACTCCCATACATAGGCGAGCGGTCCTACGAGCTTCTTGAGCTTGAGTGAGACGCGGCTCACGACCAGCGCATCGAATCCGATCCCGGCCATCATGGTGAAGCGGCGGCCGTTGGCCGTCCCGACGTGCACCGCGCGGATCGGTCCGTGAGCCAAAGCCGCGGCGATCTCTTGCGGGTCGCGCGTGAGGCCGATCTCTCCCGCCAGCACGTTCGCGGTGCCGAGAGGGATCACCCCTAGGGCAATATCTTTTCCCGACAGCCCATTGATGACCTCGTTCACGGTGCCGTCACCGCCGCAGGCGGCCACGACATCGAATTCGGAGGCAGACACGGCGCGCGCGAGCTCTTCGGCGTGGCCCGGCCGATGCGTTTCCGCCATCGTCAGCGTGCAGGACATTCCGCGCAGCGCGGCAATAACTTGGTCAAACCGCGCACGGCGACTGCCGCCGGCGGTGGGATTGAAGATCAGAAGAATGCGGCGCGGAGGAACCATCACGGCTACTCGAAGTATTTGGAGAACGCCGTATTGAATTCGAGGCGCTCGGCCTCAACGCAACGGTCCGTATCGGCCTCGCAATTCTGGAACGCTTTGCGCTGCGCGAGCGACAGGTCGTCCAGCCCGAAACCAAACCGTTCCAACGCCGCCGGCGCCAGCATGACGATATCAAGCGCTTTCTCAACGGGCGCCGCTCCAGCGCCGGCGCAGGCGAAATTCACGCACCTGATGTCATACGTCGTGAGGTAACGCTTTTGTTCGTCGCTGATGAAACGCAAAGTGAATTCCGGTTGATGATCGCCGAAGGTGACCACACCGGCGCGTCGCCCACGGGCGGAAAGCGCATCCAGAAAATCCCCATGGGCACGGTCGGCCGCATCGAAGCGCGCGATATAGTCCGTCATTGGATCTTGCGTCGCATGGGGGCCGTGCTGACTGATCGTCAACATGAGCGCCACCACCGGCTGCGGCGAGTTCTCGAGCTTCTTAAGCATGGCGTTATAGAACGCTTCGTCGGGGATTTTCCAATCCCAGCCCTTGCTGATGCCTAAGGACTGCGGATCGTAAAACTCATCCACGCCGATCGAGGCATAGAACGGCGCGGCATTGATGAAGAAGCCCGGCACCGGATAAAAAACGACGGTCCTGTAGCCTAGCTTCTTGAGCTCGGTGAAGATGGATCTATGCACGCGGCCTTCCAGCTGATGGAAGACATAGAGGCCGTCGCTGCCGAACTCCTGCGAGCGCATTTGCGTCGTGAGCGAGAACTCCGTCCGCCAAGTGCCGCCGCCGTAGGTATGGACCTTCAAGGGGCCGCGCTGAGCCGCGTCGTTCCCGAAGAGCCGCGCGGAGTGGTGCTCTGGGCGCAGGATTTCCGGGAGGAAGGTTGATTCCTGAAGGACAAAGAAAATGTCGGGCTTGTCCGCCGGCGCCACCATGCTCTGCTGTGGAGCCGGTGGCAGGTCCATTTTGGTGTCGGCGATAACTTGAAGTTGCGGGCTCGGCGCCGCGGCGGATTTCACGAATGTCTTGAGCGTCGGAAGTTGAAACGCGGGCTCCCAGATCGCGATCTGGAACTCAGTCCGCATGGCGTGGACGCAATAGCCCGAGATCAGCGCGAGCGCCACGAGGGCGCTCTTCTCGAACAGCGAGAAGGAGCCGCGCCCAGATAGCATCGTTTTTCCGTAGAAGAAGGTCGCAATGGCGAGGAGAACAAGGCCAGACGCCACGCGCCAATCGTTGTAGGCCAGCATCACGACGTTGGCGCGCAGGAACAGGTGATCGTAGGCGACGAGTGGGATGCTCGTGAGCAGCGATTTCACGAAGCTCGCGGCCAACAGAAGTGCCGCCGGCAGGAGGGCGAGGGCCGTCAGCACAAGCGGATGTTTGCCGCGCCCGCAGCCCACCGCAAAGAAGGGAAGAACGAGAAGCGCGGTGTAGGGGTCGTCGAAGACGAAGCAATAGACCGCGGCCGCCGCGACGAAGATGAACGAGAGCGCCAGCCGGATGTCGAATGCTTGAATCGAGCCCAGCGCTCGTTCGCTCATGAATACTTCCAAACGAACGCCGGCGGGACGTTCAGAACTTCGAGGCCGGCCATCTCGCTGTTGGCGAAAATCCCGGAGAGCGGGTCGTGCGGAAAATAGGTGTAGGTGATGAGCTCGGCGATCATGCCCGCCTTGTACGCGCGCGCGATGCCGTCACGCAGATACTCGAATTCCGAATTATTCACGCTCGGAATGCTGCTCACAACGACGGTAGGCTCGCTCAGGTGCGCGAGCGCTGGCAGCGCGCAGGTGTCGAGGATCTTGCGCTCCGGAAAAATCTTCTTCAGGTGCTCGAAGCGCGTTTTCTCGCGCTCGACACTGACGGTCGACTCCGGCAGCAATTTTGTCACCGATCCGTAACCCGCGCCGAGTTCCAGAATCGGTAAGTTCGTGTCGTCGATGGCATTGCGCATGCGCCGCGCCAGCCACTGCGAGGATTCGCAAATGGCGCCGACGCTGCTTGTCCAAGACGAGAAATTTTTGATCCGTTTCGCGACTCTTGCGAGCTCGCGATCCAGCCCCGATAAAGCGCCTAAGTACTCCATGAAACTCCCAGTCCTACCCTCGAAACCCCGGCCTATAGGTCATATTTCTGTAACCAGAATTCAAGGCGGGATTAGGGTGGAAATTAACCCATATATATCAATTGGTTATACGGGGCCCACGCGGGTTCGTCTCAAGAGTGACGCAAAAGGGGCCGAAAAAGCCCGGCGTGCGTTTAGTCCGGGCGTAAAGTTCGGCTCATGGTTGTGGGCTTAAAACGAAGGAGATGACGCTCATGAAGGCGGCGGACGTCAGAACCGCGGCCGACGCGCGCGCGATTGTCGAGGAGCGCGGCCTCAGCCACGTGAAAGTCGGCGTCTTCGACATCGACGGCGTCATGCGCGGCAAATATATGGGCCGCGAGAAATTCTTCTCCGCGCTCGAAAAAGGCTTCGGCTTTTGCGACGTGGTGCTGGGCTGGGATTCCAACGATCAGCTTTACGACAATGTCGCCTTCACCGGTTGGAAGACCGCCTATCCGGACGCAGCGGTGCGCATCCTTCCCAATACAGCCCGCGACATTCCCTTCGAAGGGGACATGCTCCTCTTCCTGGGCGAGTTCACGGGCGGCGCCGAAGCGATCTGTCCGCGGGCCGCCTTGCGCCGCGTGCTCGGCCGCGCCGCTTCCCTCGGCTACGCTGTAGAAGCGGCAGCGGAGTTCGAGTTCTTCGTCTTCGACGAAACGCCCAACTCCGTGCGCGAGAAGGGCTACCGCAATCTCAAGAACATCACGCCGGGCTACTTCGGCTACTCCATGATCCGCAGCTCCGTGCATGCGGACTTCTACCGCGACCTGATCGAGCTCTCGCAGCGCATGAACTTTCCGATCGAGGGCCTGCACACGGAAACCGGACCCGGCGTGCTCGAGGCGGCGCTCGATCACAGTGAAGCTTTGATCGCCGCCGACCGCGCGTCCCTCTTCAAGACCTTCGCCAAGGTTCTCGCCCAGCGTCGCGGTTGGATGGCGACTTTTATGGCGAAGTGGTCGCGGGACTGGCCGGGCCAGAGCGGTCACCTCCATATGTCGCTCCGCGACAAGAGCGGCGCCGGCATCTTTCACGACGCCTCTAAACCAGCGCACATGAGTGATCGCATGCGCTGGTTCGTCGGCGGGCAGCAGGCTCTGATGCCGGAGCTGCTCAGCATGATCGCTTGCACCGTCAACAGCTACACGCGCCTGATCCCCGGCTTCTGGGCGCCGACGGAGGCGACCTGGGGCGTCGAGAATCGCACCTGTGCGCTGCGCGTGATTCCCGGTGGCCCTTCGAGCCAGCGGGTCGAATATCGGATCGCGGCGGCCGACATCAATCCATACATCGCTCTCGCGGCGGCGATCGGGTCCGGCTTGTGGGGCATCGAGAACAAGATCGAACCGGACGCACCGGTCACGGGCAGCGCTTACGACGTCAAGCAGCCGCCCGAACGGGGTCTTCCGCGCACGCTCGGCGAAGCCGCGGCACGGCTGCGTGCCTCGCGCGCGGCGCGCGCGCTTTTCGGTGACGCCTTCGTTGAGCACTACGCCGCCACCCGCGACTGGGAAGAGCGCGAATTCCGCAAGGCGGTCACCGACTGGGAACTCGCCCGCTATTTCGAGATCATCTGATTATGCCTGAGCCCTTGCGCATCGTGAGTCCGGTGGACGGCCGTATCTATGCCGAGCGGCCGCTCGCGCGTCACACGGACATGGAAGAAGTGCTTGAGCAGGCCGCGCGCGCGCAAGGAGCATGGCGGAACCGGAGTCTCGTCGACCGCATCGCCGTCCTCTCTCGCGCAATCGATCTTATTGGCATCGACGGGCAAAGGCTGGCGGAAGAGATCACCTGGCAGATGGGCCGGCCGATCTCCCAGACCCCCGGCGAGATCAAAGGCATGCAGGACCGTGGACGCACCATGTTGTCGCTCGCGGAAACCGCGTTGACGCCCATCGACCCTGGACTAAAGGACGGCTTTTCGCGCCGTATCGAGCGGGTCCCGGTCGGCGTGGTCGCGGTCATCGCGCCGTGGAATTATCCCTATCTCACGGCCGTCAATGCCATCGTGCCGGCGCTTGCGGCCGGCAATGCCGTGATCCTCAAGCACTCGCCTCAAACCGCGCTTTGTGCCGAGCGCCTGGTTGAAGGCTTCCTCAAGGCCGGAATCCCCGAGGGCCTGTTCAGCTATTTGCATCTCTCCAACGACGATACGGCGCGGTTTGTCGCCGACCCCCGGATCGCCTACGTCTGTTTCACCGGCTCGGTAGCGACTGGTCGCCTTGTCCAGCGCGCGGTGGCGGAGGCGGGGTTTGCCGGCGTCGCGCTGGAACTCGGCGGCAAGGATCCCGCCTATATACGCGCCGACGCCAATCTCGCCCACGCCGTCGAGAA
The DNA here is from genome assembly GCA_945903705.1 of Fidelibacterota bacterium. GTDB lineage: Bacteria > Pseudomonadota > Alphaproteobacteria > Rhodospirillales > Rhodospirillaceae > SHVO01. The sequence goes on from CAMDOZ010000046.1 coordinate 12,297, forward strand.
CCTTGTCGATGGCGCCATGTTCAATTCCGGCCAGAGTTGCTGCGCCATCGAACGCATCTATGTGCACGAAAAGCACTTTGACGATTTTGTCGAGGGCGCGGTGAACCTCGCGCGCCAGTATCGCCTCGGCGACCCCACCGATCCCACCACCAGTCTCGGGCCGCTTGTCCGCACGGCGGCGGCCGAGTTCGCGCGCGGGCAAGTGGCCGAAGCGGTCCGTCATGGCGCCCGCGCTCTGGTCGGCGCGGCCGACAAAGCCGGCACTCCTTATATGGCGCCTGAAATCCTCGTGGACGTCGATCACTCCATGCGCCTGATGACTGAGGAGACCTTCGGCCCCGTCGTCGGCGTGATGAAAGTCTCCTCGGACGAAGAGGCGGTCGCGCTCATGAACGACAGCCCCTATGGTCTCAGCGCGGCAATCTGGACCGGCGATCCGGGCGCGGCGGACGCCATCGGCGCCAAGCTCGCGACCGGAACCGTGTTCATGAATCGATGCGACTATCTCGATCCCGCGCTCGCCTGGGTCGGCGTCAAAAATTCCGGTCGTGGATGTTCGCTCTCGCGCCTCGGCTACGAACAACTCACGCGGCCGAAGTCCTTTCACTATCGCCTGGCAGTCTGAAGATGGATCTTAAGCGCAACTGGAACTATCCCACCACCATCTGGGCCGGCCCCGGCCGTCTCGGCGAAGTGCGCGAGGCCTGCGCCGCAGCGCGGATCGGAAAACCTTTGATCGTCACCGATCGCGGCCTTGCCGGAAACGCCATGATCGAACGTGCGCGCAAACTTCTAAAGGACGCGCCGGTCTTCAGCGATGTCCAAGGCAATCCCGTCAAAGCCAATCTCGACGCGGGCCTTGCAGTATATAAGGAAGGCAATCACGACGGTGTGGTCGCCATCGGCGGAGGCTCGGCCCTTGATGTCGGCAAGCTCATCGCTTTCATGGCCGGACAAAAACGCCCGGTGTGGGACTTCGAGGATATCGGCGATTGGTGGACGCGCGCCGACGCGGATGCCATCGCGCCGGTCGTTGCAATCCCCACCACCGCGGGGACCGGCTCCGAGGTGGGCCGCGCCTCGGTCATCACCCATACCGAATCTCACGAGAAGAAAATCATCTTCCACCCAAAAATGATGCCGCGCGTGGTCATCTCGGACCCCGAGCTGACGGTTGGCTTGCCGCCGCACGTCACCGTCGCCACCGGCATGGACGCCTTCGTCCACTGCTTCGAGGCCTACTGCGCGCCCGGGTTTCATCCCCTCGCGGACGGCATCGCGCTCGAAGGCATGCGCCTGGTGAAAGACTATCTCCCGCGCGCGGCGGAAAACGGCGCCGACATCGAAGCCCGCGCCATGATGCTCGCGGCCGCCAGCATGGGCGCGACGGCTTTTCAGAAGGGCCTCGGCGCGGTGCACGCCCTCGCGCATCCCGTGGGCGCCACCTACGACACGCATCACGGCATGACCAATGCCGTGATTCTTCCCTACGTTATCGTCTTCAATAAGGAAGCGATATCGGGCCGCGTCGGCGCTATTGCTCGTGCGCTCGACCTCGGCGATCAATCCCATGGCGGCTTCTTAGCCTGGGTCGTCGACTTCCGCCGGCGCTTGAAAGTTCCGGCGACACTGCGCGAACTCGGCGTCGGCGAAGACAAGGCCGAGGCCATCGGGGCCGCGGCGGCCGCGGATCCCTCCGCGGGAAGCAACCCACGGCCCGTCACGGCCGCCGACTGCGAACGCATCTTTCGCGCCGCCGTGAAGGGCGACCTTACGCTGAGCCCTTAAGTCCCGTTTACAACGGCCATCACATGGCGTAGCTGTCGCCTGACAGGAGCGCGCCATGACGACAGAAGCAGCCCGCCGTCTCGGACTCGACCACGCCATCGTACAAGGCCCGTTCGGCGGCGGTTTGTCTTCGCCGCTGCTCGCCGCATCGGTTTCCAATCTCGGCGCCTTGGGGTCCTACGGAATCGAGCACCTCGCGCCCGAAGACATTCTCAAGCTCGCCGCCGACATTCGCGGCCGCACCAGCCGGCCCTTCAATCTCAATCTCTGGGTTTCCGTCGCAGATCTGGGCGGCGAAAATCTCGATGAAGCGGCCTTCGAGCGGCTATGGCCTTTGTTCGAGCCCTACTATCGCGAGCTCGGTGTCGCGAAGCCCGAACGCCCGCAACGCCTCCATGCGCCTTACGAGGATCAGTTCGAGGCGATGATTGAAGCGGCACCCGCGGTGTTCAGCTTTGTCTTCGGAATCCCGACCCCGGATCAGCTCGGCCGCTGCAAGAAGCGCGGCATCCTCACTGTCGGTACGGCCACCACCATCCCCGAGGCCGTTGCATTGGATGAAGCGGGCGTCGACGCCATTGTCGTCACCGGTCTCGAGGCCGGCGGTCACCGGGTGTCGTTCATGGAGTCGTCCGAAGACTCCCTTATGGGAACATTCTCGCTCACACAGATTGTAGCACCCCGCGTCAAAGTCCCCGTCATCGCCGCGGGTGGCATTGTCGATGCCCGCGGCGTGAAAGCCGCGCTCATGCTTGGAGCCCAAGGCGTCCAGGTCGGCACCGCCTTCCTTGCCTGCGATGAATCCGGCGCAAGCCCCGAACATCGCGCAGCACTTTTCAGCGACCGCACTATAAAAACCGTGCTGACGCGCACCTATTCAGGCCGGCTTGCCCGCGGTATCCGCAATCGGCTCGCCGACGAGATGCCGACCAACGTCGCGCCCTATCCAATCCAAGTGTGGTTTCTCAACCGACTGAAGGCCGCCGCTCGCGCGCAAGGCCGCACCGATCTCGTCTCGGTTTGGTGCGGACAGTCCGCGCCGAACCTTAAACACCACAATGTGCCGGCTCTCATGGCCGAGCTCACCAATCTCTGAACCAAGGAGTCCGCTTCGTGACATACCAGCTCTACTACGCCCCCGCCGCCTGCTCGCTCGCAGTACACATCGTTCTCCTCGAGCAGGGCGAGATCCCCAAACTTGTGAAGGTCTCGACCAAGACCAAGAAGATGGAAGACGGCGGCGACTACCTGACGATCACGCCGAAAGGCTATGTCCCGGCGCTGCGGATCGCGAGCGGCGAAATCCTCACCGAGAATGCCGCCATCCTCCAGTATCTTGCGGACAATAAGCCTGACACGGTCGCGCCCAAGGCGGGCACGCTCGAACGGTTCCGGGTCAATGAATGGCTTACTTACAACACCAGTGAAATTCACAAGACCTTCAGCCCGCTCTTCAATCCCGCCACGAGCGAAGAGCAGAAGAAGCAGCTGAAGGAAAAGCTCGCCGCACGCTTCGATTTCCTCGAGAAGCACTTGGGCGACGGACGCTCCTATCTTACCGGCGAGAAGTTCACCATCGCCGACGCCTATGTGTTCGTCGTGGTCAACTGGAGTAACTTCACCGGCATCGATCTCAAGCCGTGGCCGAAGTTGCAGGCCTTCCAGGCGCGCGTACAGGCGCGCCCGCATACGCAAGCGGCCATGAAGGCGGAAGGTCTCATCTGAGCCCCTTCGCCGTCATTGTTGCGGTAGGGCCGTGGGATCCCGCGTCCTGGCGTTCGCTGTTCAAAGCGGGCGCGGGAGGGCGGCCCGTCCACTTCTGGCCGCAGGATGGCGCGTTCGTACCAAAGGCGCCCTACGTCCTCGCATCCTGGAAAGCCGATCCGAAGCTCTACGCGGAGTTTCCCAACCCAAAGGCCGTCTTCTCGCTCGGCGCCGGCGTTGACCACCTTCAGCCGCTGAAGGGGCGGACGGATTTTCCGGTCTATCGCGTGATCGATCCGGATCTCACGGCGCGCATGGCGGAGTACGTGACCTTCGCCTGTCTCTTCCTTCATCGTCGCATCCCGCTCTACATCCAGCATCAGAAACAGCGCATCTGGGATCCACCCGATCAATCGGCGGCCTCCGAAGTGCGCGTGGGCATCATGGGCACCGGCGTGATGGGCGAGGCATCGGGCCGTGCTCTGCAGATGATCGGGTACCAGGTGACGGGCTGGGCGCGCACGCCGCGCAGGGCGTTTCCGTTTCCGGTTCATGCCGGCAATGATGCTTTGCCAAAGTTCCTCGAAGAGATCGATATCCTCGTGAATCTCCTGCCCCGGACGGCGGACACGACGGGCCTGATCAATCGCGACGTCTTCGCGAAGTTGGGGAAGGGCCGGTCTCGCGAAAAATTCTTCGTCAACGCCGGCCGCGGCGAGACGGTCGCGCAAGCGGACGTGGTTGAAGCCCTTCAGTCGGGCGTCCTCGATGGCGCGGTGCTCGACGTGTTCACGCCCGAACCGCTGGCCGCCGATAGCCCGCTCTGGAGCATGTCCAACGTGCTCATTACGCCGCACGTGGCGGCCGACTCAAACCCGGCGACGATCGTTCCTGATGTCTTCCGGCGCCTCGCGCAATTGGAGGCCGGCATCATTCCGTCGCCGACGGTCGATCTCGTCCGCGGTTACTAGGTCGCTATGGCGACAAAGCTCGACAAGATCGATCTCAAAATTCTCGGTGCGCTCCAAGAGGACGCCTCTCGTTCATCGGCGGAGCTGGCTCAGGTCGTCGGGATCTCCGCCTCCACCTGTGGGCACCGCATGAAGCGCCTGACGGGCGACGGATATATCAAGAAGACAATCGCCATTCTCGATCGCACCAAGCTCGACATGCGGGCGCAGTTCTTCGTGAAGGTGAATGTCCTCCAGCACGATCCGCAGTACATCAAGGAATTCGTCGAGCGCATGAAGATCATGCCGGAGGTCCTTGAGTGCCACGTGCTGCTCGGGGCCTTCGACTTTCTCTTGCGCGTCGTGACGCCCGACCTTCGCAGCTACGAGGACTTCTACTTCAAGAAACTCTCGTGCATCCCCGGTGTGCGGGAAGCCTCGACCTTCGTCAGCATCTCCGAAGTGAAAATGACGACCGCGCTGCCGCTCGGCTAAGTCTCCACGGCGGGCACCAACGGCGCAGTCGAGACCATCTTGTCGAGGACGAAGGACGTGCGCACGGCATTGGCGCCCGGCAGGGTCATGATCTGGTTCAAGACGCCGCGCGTGTAGGCGTCGAGATCCGGCGCGATCACGTGCAGCAGAAAATCCGTGTCGCCCGACAGCAGATACCAAGCCCGTAGACCGTCGAGCTTTTCGATCGCCTCTTTGAAGCTGTCGGCCGTCACCTTCGCCTGGCGGTCGATGCTGACGGCGACGAAGGCTTCGACGCGATAGCCGATGGCGCGCAGCGAGACATTCGCGCCGTAGCTCGCGATCACACCGGCTTCTTCCAATTTGTTGATCCGCTTGTGGCAGGCGGTGGCCGAAAGGTTCACCCGTTCGGCGAGGTCCACGACCGCGATTCGGCCTTCGGTCTGTAGGAGCTTGAGGATGCGGATATCGGCGTCATCAAGCTCTAGCATAGTGAAAATCACCCCAAAATGGCCCTATAGGAGAGATTATACAACTATTCTCCTGAAATTGCTCACGATTTCGCCGAGATCGGCTTCTCGCCTGCAGCTAAACTCCTGACAGCAAAGCGTTTTGGGAGACCTCCGCCATGGCCAAGGCTTCGACCGCCAGCGTCCAACCCGCCGATCACAATCTGACTGCGGCGGTGGATTGGGAGAAGGTGGCGAAGACCGTGTTCGTCTCGCGCCGGCTGGATGATCTCGAAGAACAGAAGCTGCTGCCGGACCGGAAGATGTTCTACCAGTTCTCCGCCCGCGGCCATGATCTCGCGCAAGTGATTCTTTCCCAGCGCCTCACCCACGCCTACGACGCCGCCGCCGGTTACTACCGCTCGCGCCCGCTTCTCCTCGGCCTCGGCCTCCCGCTCGAAGAAGCGCTGTCCGCATCGCTGATGAAAGTCGGCGGTTATAGCGACGGCCGCGACGTCGGCGCGGTGTTTAACTTTCCGAACCCGGGCGGCGCCAAAGGCCTGCCCATGGCGGGCGGCGTCGGCACGCAGTACACGCCAACCGCCGGCTGGGCGCAGGCGATCGAATATTATCGCAACATCCTCAAGAGCCCCGAAGTCGGCAATGCCATTGCGCTCGTTCTGGGCGGTGAAGCATCGGTCGCCACCAACGGCTTCTGGGCCTCGCTCACCATCGCGACCACCCTTAAGCTCCCGATGCTGTTCTACATCGAGGACAACGGCTACGGCATCTCGGTGCCGTCGACGTTCCAGACGCCGGGCGCCAATATCGCCGCCAATCTCGCGAGCTTCCGCAACCTCACCATCTTTAGCGGCGACGGCACCGATCCCGAAGAAGCCGTACGCCTTGTCAACGAAGCGACGAACCATGTGCGCGACCGTAACGGACCTGCACTCCTTCGTCTTACCGTACCACGCCTGGCCGGCCATTCCGGGCAGGACACCCAGGCGTACAAGGGCGCCGCGCGCATCGCGGAAGAAAAGACGCGCGATCCGATCCTGAAGCTGCGCGCCTATCTCGTGCCGAAGATTTTGAGCGAAGCGAAGTGGGCGCAGCTCGAAGCCGAAGCCAGCCGTGACGTGGAAGCGGCGCTGGACGTTGCGACCAAGCGCCCCATGCTCGATCCCAAGGATCTGTGCCGCAACGTCTTCACGGAGAGCGACGAAAACGGCGCACCTGTCGTTCAGAAGGTGGGCGGCTTGCTTCCGGCCGGGCATAAGTTTCCAGCGGTCAGTGAGATAGCGAACTCGCAAGGCCCGCGCATCAACATGGTCACGGCCATCCGCCGTACCCTCGAGCTGGAACTCGCCACCAATCCGAAGATGGTGCTGTTCGGCGAGGACGTGGGCCCCAAAGGTGGCGTGCACGCCGTCACCATGGGCCTCCAGGAAAAATTCGGCGACCAGCGGGTGTTCGACACCAGCCTCTCCGAAGAAGGAATCATCGGCCGCGCCGTCGGCATGGCCATGGCGGGCCTGCTTCCGGTTCCTGAAATCCAGTTCCGTAAATACGCCGAGCCCGCGGTCGAACAGTTGAACGACTGCGGCACCTTGCGCTGGCGCACCGGCAACCGCTTCGCAGCACCCATGGTGGTGCGCATGGCCGGCGGTTTCTCCAAGTGCGGCGATCCATGGCATAGCCAGACCAACGAAGTGCAGTGGGTGCACGCGGTCGGTTGGAGGGTTGCCGTTCCCTCGAACGCCGAAGACGCGGTGGGTCTCTTACGCGCGGCGCTGCGCGGCAATGACCCCACGGTGTTCTTCGAACATCGCAACCTGCTGGACAATGCCTGGTCGCGGCGCCCCTATCCCGGCGACGATTACGTCGTTCCGTTCGGCAAGGCGACGCAGACCATGACCGGCGATCACATTACCCTCGTCGCCTGGGGCGCCATGGTGGAGCGTTGCGAAGAGGCCGCGAAGACCTCGGGCTATACGGCCGATGTCATCGACTTGCGCACCTTGATGCCCTGGGACAAGGAGGCGGTGCTCGCGTCCGTGCGCAAGACCAAACGCTGCCTGGTCGTGCACGAAGACAACATCACCGCCGGTTTTGGCGCGGAAATCATCGCCACCGTCAGCCGCGACTGTTTCATGGATCTCGATGCGCCGCCTGAACGCCTTGCGATGCCGGATATCGCCAGCCCCTATGCGCCCGCGCTTCTTCAGGCGGCCGTGCCCGGTGTCGAGCAGATTCGCGACACCATCGTCGATCTCGTGACATTTTAGGGGCGCGCCATGACAGACATCATCGTTCCGTCTGAACAGACCGAAGGCACGCGCTTCAAGTTCAAGAAGTGGCTCAAGCCCGCCGGCAGCGACGTGAAGGCCGACGAGCCGGTTGCCGAGCTCGAGACCGACAAGGTGACGATGGAGATCGTCGCGCCCGTGGCCGGCAACCTCGAGCATCTGCCAATCGAGATCGGCTCGGACATCGAACCCGGCGCGTTGATCGGACGCGTGTCCTCCGGCGCCGCGCCGGCGGCGAAGGCTGCCGCGCCCGCTGGTCCCATCGCCAAGGGTCCGCCCGCGCCGCAAACGCCGCGGGAGCGCGGCCCCTCGGTCGGCACCGGCGCAGCCCTCGGTCTCTCGCCGGCGGTGCGCCGCTTGCTCGCCGAACACAATGTCGATCCGAAGAACATCCCCGGCACCGGCCGCGGCGGACGGGTCACCCACACCGATGTGCTTGCGTATGTCGAGAAGGGCGGCGCGAAGGCGGCGCCCGCCCGGCCCGCCGCTGCCGCATCGGCGCCGGCCCCGAAGCCGCAAGGCACGCCGACCGCCGGCGGCCGGCTTATTCCGCACACCAACATCCGCCGGGCCATCGCGGAGCATATGGTCCAAAGCGTCGCCACCGCGCCGCACGTCACCGCCGTCTTCGAGGTGGACTTCAGCGCCATCATCGCCGACCGCGCCAAGCGTAAGGCCAAGGGCGGCCCCGATGCCGCCAATCTCACCTATACGGCGTACTTCGTCGCGGCCAGCGTGCGCGCGCTGCAGGCCGTGCCGGTCATCAATTCCCGCTGGCATGCGGACGCCGTCGAGATCTTCGATGATATCAATATCGGTGTCGGGACCGCGCTCGGTGACGAGGGCCTGGTCGTGCCGGTGATTCATAAGGCGCAGACCCTTTCCCTCATGGGTTTTTCCCGGTCGCTGGCTGATCTCACCAACCGCGCCCGCACCGGCAAGCTGCAGCGGGCCGACGTCACGGGCGGCACCTTCACCATCTCCAACCACGGCGTTTCCGGAAGCCTGATCGGGACCCCCGTCATCATCAACCAACCCCAGTCGGCCATTCTCGGGATCGGCAAGCTGGAAAAGCGGGTGGTGGTGCGCGAGCTCGACGGACAGGATACAATCGCCATCCGTCCTATGGCCTACGTGTCGCTCACCATCGATCACCGCGTGATCGACGGTTTCCAGACCAACACCTTCCTCAAGAAGTGGGTCGAGGTCATCGAAACTTGGAACGATCCAAACTGAAATGCCGATCTATTCCTTCGAGAATTTCATTCCCGTCGTCGATCCCACGGCCTACGTCCATCCGACGGCCGTTCTGATCGGTGACGTGATCATCGGCGCCGGCGTCTATGTCGGCCCCGGCGCGTCCTTGCGCGGCGATTTCGGCACTGTGACGCTCGAAGACGGCTCGAACATCCAGGATAACTGCGTCATGCATTCCTTCCCCGGTGCGGAAGCGCGTGTGGAAGTGAACGGCCATATCGGCCACGGTGCGATCCTGCACGGATGCATCGTGCGTCGAAACGCGCTCGTCGGCATGAACGCCGTGGTGATGGACCGCGCCATCGTCGGCGAATACGCCTTCGTCGCGGCCGCGAGCTTTGTGAAGGCGAGCTTCGAGATTCCGCCGCGCATGCTCGTCGCCGGAATCCCCGCGAAGATCTTACGTCCCCTCACGGATCAGGAGATCGAGTGGAAAGTACAGGGCACGATCGAATACCAGACCCTCGCCAAACAGAGCCGTGCGACGGTCCGCGAATGCGCGCCGCTGCCCGCGCCCGAGCCGGACCGGCCCAAGCGCACCGGTGGTTATGCGCCGCTCGCGGACCTCAAACGCTCCTCGTAATTTTCTTACGTAAAGGTTGCCCCCGCAGGGCAGATGGCCTACGAATCCCGGCTAGGGGACACCTTCTATATGGCCAGGACGCAGGCGTCAGACTTCAATGACCGGCGCGAGTTCATCATTGAACGCGCGTTGCAACTGTATGCCGAGAAAGGCTTCCTTGGCGCGTCCGTCGCGGATCTCGCCAGCGCCTGCAAGACATCCAAGTCGCTCATCTATCATTACTTCCCCTCGAAGGAAGACATCCTGTTCGAGGCGATGGATTCCCATATCAAAACCCTGAGCAATGCCGCTTCAGGCATCGCGGCCATGGATACAGCCCCGGCGGACAAGTTACGGGCGCTGATCCACGCCTTCATGCATCTCTATGTGGGCGCGGCCGCCCGTCACAAGGTTCTCATCAACGAGCTCTATCATCTGCCGCCTAACCGCAGGGACATCATCGTCGGACGTCAGCGCAGATTGATCCAACTCGTTGTCGACTTGGTCGCCGATATCCAACCGCAGCTCAAGACCCGTCCCGAAATGCTACGCCCCGCCGCCATGCTCTTCTACGGCATGCTCAACTGGACCCACACCTGGTTCGATCCCAAGGGACCGGCGTCGGTGGATTCCATTTCGGAGCTGATGGGAGACTTGATCATCGGCGGACTGAAGACGCTACCGACGTTGCCGAAGAAGACTCGTCGCTAAACGTCGTAGTCCAAAACGACTTTATCGGACACGGGGAACGACTGGCAGGTGAGTACGAAACCCTGCGCCAAGTCTTCCGGCGACAAACCATAGTTTGTCTTCATCTTCACTTCGCCTTCTACGACCTTGGCCTTGCAGGTGGCGCAGACGCCGGCTTTGCAGGCAAACGGCGCCGGCATACCGGCCGCGCGGGCGTTCTCAAGGATACTGCCCTTCGCCGCATCGTAAGCGAGCGTGCGCAGGCGGCCGTCGATGCGCACCTGCACTTTCGAGCCTTGTGCCTTTCGTTCCAGCGCCGCGACCGAAGGATCCTGCGGCGGAGCGGGGAGTCCATCCGCCGTGAACCGTTCGATCAGGATCTTGTCGGGGTTGATCCCGTGCGCCTTCGCGGCTGCTTCAGCCGCCGTCATCATCGGGCCCGGTCCGCAGATGAACACCGCGTCGAGCGGAAGGTCGCCCACCAGAAGCGTCAGGGCCTCGGTCGTCTTCGCAAGATCCATCCGTCCGTTGAAGAGCTCGACCTCACCGTCTTCCTCATCGAGGAAGTGGTAGAGCTGGAACCGGGACATGTAGCGGTCCTTGAGGTTCGCGAGTTCCTCAAGGAACATGATCGTGTGGCTGGCGCGGTTGCCGTAGAACA
>CAMDOZ010000047.1 GCA_945903705.1 Fidelibacterota bacterium
ACGATGGCGACGCCGGCGTCAATCGCACGCTGGAGCGAAGCTTCGAATTTCGGCCCGAACCTCCTGTCGGCGCGGAACGGCAGCACGGCCACACGCGCACCCTTTTCCACGGCGTAGTCGAGCGCCCGGGCGATGTCTTTTGGATAGAACCCGCACTGACCCTTCCAACCACCGTCGAAGTCGGCGCGGACCGAAAGCACGGTCGCATTATATGCGACGCCCGCGAGACCCTGGCCGTTCAGCATAGAGCCGAGGGGGCCGGCGACTTCGTCGCCATGGCGATCGGCGATAAAAATCTTACGGCCGGGGTTGAGATCGGTGGAGAGCGGCGAAAGATTGCGGCCGAGCTCTTTGCGCTTCTTGTCGAGGCCGCAGTCGATGAGCGCCACCATGACCCCGCGGCCGGTAAAGCCCGCGTCATAAGCCGGCTGCGCATTGACCGCGCGCAGCCCCGTGCTCAGCGAGTACTCGACCGAGCCTTTCCATGGACCGGCCTGCTGCGCACACCCGGTGAGCGCAAGACACGCTGCAAGACCCAGAGCCATTCGTTTGCAGAAGTACACGGAAGGACCTCGCTGTCTGGAGTGACCACCACGCGACAGGTCTTAGAATACACCTTATTCTCCGGGGTTTGGGAGAGATCGCAGCGCCGAAAGAGGGCGGCCGAAGGCTTACGACCGCCAAATATCGGTGCTGAAGGACGCCAATGGAATGTTTGGGCCCGCGAGAGCGTCTACTTATATCCGGGCCCGTTCTAAGGGCTTAAAATGGCCCGCGCGCCGTTCATGAAGCCGTAGGGGGCACCCATGATCCTTGGCATGTCGATCGCCACATTTACGCTGTTTCACGTCATCATCAGTTTTCTGGGAATCGCAACCGGACTCATTATCGTCATTGGGATGATGAAGAGTCAGACCATGCCGAAGTGGACTGCCGGCTTCCTGGCAACCACGGTGGCTACCAGCGTCACGGGCTTCATGTTTCCCTTTGTGGCGATTGGACCGCCCCACATCATCGGTGCGATCTCGCTGGTGGCACTGACAATCGCGATCCTCGCGCTCTACAAATTCGATCTGCGCGGCCGGTGGCGCGGCGCCTATATCACGACCGCGGTTCTTTCGCTGTATCTCAACGTCTTCGTCGCGATCGTCCAGGCGTTTCTCAAGATTGAGGCGGTCCATGTCCTGGCGCCCACGCAAACCGAGCCGCCGTTCTTGATCGCCCAGACGGCCGTGTTGCTGCTGTTCGCAGCAGTCTGTTTTGTGGCATTGCGGCGGTTCAAGCCGGCGGCCGCGGCGGCGATGTAGCTCCCTAAAGCTCGCTTCCGAGACGCCATTTCGCCGCCAGCTTCCATCCGCGGTTTTTGAGCTGCTCCGTTGTCCACCGCAGCGGCTCGGCGGCCGCGACCACGCCGAGGTTTACGGCGTAGGCCAGGGCGCCACGGCTATAGGTGAGATAGGTCATATCGCTGTCCACCCACGTATTCGCGTCGGCGTAGCTCTTTTGAGCGACACTCTTCGTGAGCTCCCACGCCTCGGCCCAGGAGGTCGCGACCGGCGCCGTCTTTGCGCGGCGCAGGATCATGCGGTAAGGCGTGGCATGAGCGCGGACCCAGCCGCTGACCCCGTTGGTGCGGGCGATCGTTCCGCCGACGGACCATAGGAACGCAGGCTTCCAATCCGAGAACCCCATGTAAACCACCCAGCCCAAGACGGTGGCGAGGAATTCATCCTGCCACGGATCGACCCAAGTCCCTTCCGGCGCCAACGTCTCCCCGCGGCCGTCGTCGAGCGTTCCCGCCGAGCGGAAGATCTGGCGTTCGGGGCGCGGGCTGTAGACATAGTTCGTCTCAAACCACTGACGCATTTGCGTGAGCCGTTCATTCCAATAGCTGTGCGGAAGCAGCCAGGCCGGTGTAATGGTCTGAGCCACACGCGTGACCTGAGCGAGCGTGCGTAGGTTCCAGGCCATCAGACGCGGCTGCGCGCCCGAAGGGCGGTAGTCGACCGGCAGCGAACCCCAATTCCACGTTGCCTGAAACTGCAGCTCCTCAAGGAAGTAGGCATCCTCGGTCAGAAGATACGGCACATAGGCCAAAGCAGGCTGGTGCGCGCTGTCGATGGCAATCGGCGTTTGGGTGCTGCGGACATAAGGCGATCCCCCGCTGTTACCCGCGTACCACGTCGCGTTCGGATAAGCACGAAAGTCGAACGGACCGTTCTGGCGCTCGTCGCGGATATGCCACGGTACGGTGCCTGCCGCTTCGGCCTGAGATAGCAATAACTCGAGCGCACCTTGATCGGACGTCGTGATGTATTTGGCCTGCGACTCTGTCACCGGCCCGATATCGTCGCGTTCGCCGGTCTTCGGCATATAGGCTTGCACGCCCGCAAGGCTCATCACCGAATAAGTTGTCCCGGAAACGGTGAGATTCGCCGTTGCATTTCCGGCGCCGGAGGTGAGCTCGCGGTAGGTGTCCGATTTCATGAGGAGCTTACCGGCGTTTGCGTAGTTGCCGGAGGTAAACTCGCCGACGATGGAGAGGTCTACGTAGTCGCCGCTCGGAAGCGGCATGAGATTGAGACTGGCCGCCTGGCCGCTTCCCGTCGTCTCGCGATCAAAGATCGGAAGCAAGCCGTACCGCATCAGCTTGTCGATATCCGCCACAATCGGGCGCGGCATCGACTGCCAGCGCCAGCGCGAGAACCAGTAGTGCTCGGGCACGTCGATCCGCGTGAGGATCTGATCGCCGCGTGAAATCACAACCGTATAGGCGCCGAGATTGGCGGGCGATGCGCTGAAGACGCGGCCGAGCTCGAAGACCACCTCGACACGGTCGCTGTTCCTATCCGGGCGGAAGAAAACAGTCAGCGGAAAGTCCGTTACTTCGCTGCGCACGCAGCGCTGCGTGAAATGACCGCTCATCGAGGTGTAGTCGCCAAGATCCTGACCGGCTTCCTCGCGGAACTCGTGAGAGCGGCCGCCGATCGTAACGACCGCCTTCAGCAAGCCGTCTGCAGCCCGTGCCTGGAAAGAGCCGAAATTGAGCGCGGCGATACCCGCCGCACCGATACCAAGTGCGTTTCTACGATTGACCCCAGTCACGCCCCATCTCCTACCTATAACACCGCCGGTCGGCGGCCCTAATCAGGGACAGGCGAAGACGCGAGAAGCGCACATGCGGGAGAGTTTTGCCCCCCGATGTGGTCTAGCGTTTTCGACAATGCCCCGCAGCCCACACCTTTGTCTTAACAAGACGTTTGCGCAGCAAGCCGAAAATCCGCGCGCGCAAAGCCTTGGCGTGTGCCGTGTTGTTATCGGCGGAAGTTTTTTGATGAAGATTCTGCAATGCACTTATCAGCTGCGCATACCATGGTTGCGCGATGACTCCAGCGAACCATCCAAGTTGTCCGCCCCGCGAAGAGCGCTCGACCTAATGAAAAAGGCGGAGCTTTCGCCCCGCCTCTTTCTCGCTCTCCCTCCGGCTTGACGCTTAGTAGCGGAAGCGCGCCCCGACCCGGAACGTGCGGCCAAGGCGGTCGTAGAAGGTGCTGTTGCCTTGCCCGTTATAAAATCCGTTGCCGCGATCGCCAGCGACGAACGGCGGGTCGGTGTTGAGGATGTTCTCGGCGACGAAGTAGGCCTCGACTGCGTCATCCATGAATTTGTAGTTGGCGCCGACGTCGAAGTATTTGATCGCAGGAACGAAGTTGTTGTTGATGGTGGGATTAGTTGCCGTGGCAACGGGGCATTGGTTACGGCACTCGACGAACGAGTTGTTGTACACCCCCGAACCAAACCCACGCATCGTCACCGTTCCCGACATCGGGCCATTGGTGTACCGGGCCGAGGCCATATAGCGGAACTTCGGCGCCGCCAGGGCGCTGCCGAGACCGATCGCACCACCATTTGCCTGCACGCCAACGCCGTCGGTGGTCGCGATCGTATCGATGGTGTCCATCTGGAAGACACGGGTGGCAAGACCGCGGAAGCTCAGCTCTCCGTCGAGGCCGTCGCTGACGCTAGCCAGGGGAAGCGTGTACGACGCCTCGATGTCCATGCCGCGGGTCTTCTGCGACAGGATGTTTGCCGGCTGCACCGCGACGAAGGTGATATTGCCGGCGCCGTCGCGGGTGATGAATGAACAGAGCTGCGGCGCCTGGCCGTTGTGGCAGCGGTCGACATACTGTTGGGTGGAGAGGGCCGCGATCGCGTCCTTGATGTTGATCGAGTAGTAGTCGACCGACGCGGCGAACCCGGTGATGAACGTCGGCGTAAAGACGGCGCCGATCCCGGTCGTGTCCGCTTTTTCCGGGTTCAATAGCGGGTTACCGCGGACGGCCGTGACGATGAACGAGCTCGCGCCGTTGCGCGGATCGACCACCGTCCCCGTACCGGAGCGTCCCTTGTTGAAAAGATCCCCGAGGTTCGGCGCGCGGATGTCACGCGACCGGGTAACGCGCAGCGTGAAATCGTCGATGGGCGAGAAGGTGGCGCCCACCTTCCAGGTGGTGACGAAGCCCGATGTCGAGTAGTCGGTAAAGCGGACCGCGGCGTTCAAATCGAACGACTGAGCCCAAGCCGCATCCTTTGCAAGCGGGACGACGGTTTCGAGAAAGCCTTCCGTCACGTTGAACGCGCCAGTGCTGGCATGGAAGTTACCGGCGAAGAAGCCGTCGACTTCGTCCAGCGCGCTGGCAAGGCCGTCGACTTTCTCACGGCGGTGTTCGCCGCCGAGCGCCAGCGACACGGGGCCGGCCCAGGTGGAGAAAGGCTCGCCGCTGAAGTTCAGGGCGTAAACCTCCTGCTCCATGATCGTGATCATGTAGCCCGTGCCGTAAACGTAGGGATTGTCCTGGTTTACGCCGATGCCCATCGGGTTATAGGGAACGCACAACGGATCGTCGTTCGTGGTGACGGCGTCGGCGTTCACACGGCAAACGATGCGGCCGTTGGCATCGCGGATGGAATCGATCGCGCGGAGGTAACGCACCGGGATGCGGTTCCCAGGGGCGCGAATGGACTGGTGGGAGGTGCTTCGCGTCGCTGAGGCGTCCCACGCCCAGGTCGTCGAGGCGGCGTCGATGGTGCCTTCCAATCCGGCGACAAAGCGGCGCACGGTGCGGTCGTTCACCGCCTGCAGGTTCGGCATGTCGCCGTTGGTCGATCCCATGGTGAATTGGGTGATGGCGAGCGAGGCCATCGTGGCGCGCGTCGACGCCGGAATGAACGGATTGTCGGAGTTGATGGGGATGCCCCCAAGGACAAAGTTTGGAACCGATTGAAAATTGTTGGCGTGGGCGAAGGACCACGAAAATTCGCCGAAGGCCGTGATGCCGTCGGTGACGTCGTAGCTGAGGCGCGCGAACGCGCCTTCGCGCTCGAGGCGGATCGCCAGCATCGGATCGATGTCGATGCGCGATGTCCGCCAGTCGCCGCCGGACATGACGCTGCCGCTGATCAGCGCGCCGAAGACGAACGGCGCCGGGGCGCCGCCTTCGAGGAACTGCGTGCCGCGCAAGGGGCAGCTGTTTCCCGCAAAGCCGGCGCAGGAGATGATCAGGCCGCCGCGGGTCGCGTTCGAAAGGCCGGTCTGAGTGGCCGCGAGAATCTGCGGCTCGCCGTTGGTCCCGTTGTAGTTGGGATTGTTCATGATGGTGTAACTAGTCTCGGCCCACGTGCGCGGATTGTTTCCAACCCCGTGTTCGTAGGCGTGTTCACCGCTGATCAGGAGGTGGCCGCGGCCGCCCGCGAAGGGAACACCGGCCGCAATATCGACTTTATATTGCTCGTTGTCGCCGTAGGTCGTGATGCCAGTATCAATAGAGCCTTTGACCCCGGTGAATTCCTTGTCGAGCACGAAATTCACGACACCAGCGAGAGCGTCGGAGCCGTAGACGGCCGAAGCGCCGCCGGTCACCACATCGACGCGGCTGACGAGGCCGTTCGGAAACGCGTTGATGTCGACGGCCGAGCCGTTGTTGTCGAAGCCGGCGAGGGTTGCGCCGACCATGCGCTTGCCATCGAGCAGCACGAGGGTGCGGGTCGCACCCAGGCCGCGCAGGTTAAGCTGATTCACGCCGCCGGTGCCGGAGCTGACCGAGGTGGAGGCATTGCGCGACGTGACTCCGGCGCCGAAGGCCGGGAGGCGGTTCACCGCATCGGCGATGTTGGTCACCGCCATCGCATTCAGCTCGTCCATTCCAAGGACGGAGACAGGAGTCGGCGCTTCGTATCCGTCGCGCACGATGCGCGAGCCGGTGATCACCACCTCATCGATCTCGGCGGCGGCTTGGTTGGCCGCAGCCGCGGTGGCCTGCGCATGTGAGACGCTGCTGTAGGAGGCGGCGGCAACCAGCGCGACGGCGGCAACGCTCGCGCGCAGGCGCGGTCTCACTGAACAATGCATGACGGTCATTGGATTCCCCTCCTAGGGTTATGACTTTGCGAAATGGCTCAACCAAAGGGATGCGGCGCATCCCGAGGACCTTCCCGGCCATTTCCGACGGCCCTACCTTAAACCAGCGCGAAGCCATCGAAAGGCCTTCGGCTTTGAATCCAGCGCTCTAAGTCCACGCTGTGGCCTTTTGGCAACGGCTCCTCGATCCCCAACCTAAACCGCGACGGTTTGCACCCACCCGCTTGAACCTACGGGCGGTTTCTGCCCTATTTTTGAGAATACTTGGCCGTTTTTATCGATCTGGGGGAGAAGATGGCTGCGATCCAGCAACTAGACGCTATCGATAAGAAGATCCTGTCGGTGCTGCAGAAGGAGGGCCGCTTGCGCGTGTCCGAGCTCGCGGACCGGGTTGGGCTGTCCGCATCGCCCTGCCTGCGGCGGATGCGCCAGCTTGAGAGCTCGGGGACCATCGCACGCTATGTCGCGATCCTCGACAAAGAAGCCGTCGGTCTTCCGATCAGCGTGTTCGTCGCGGTGAAGCTGAGCAAGCAGCCGTACTCGGAAGCCGCAACCATGTTCTCCAAGGAAGTCGCGCGCTGGCCGGAGGTGATGCAGTGTTATGTGGTCACGGGACCGATCGACTATCTGTTGCGCGTGGCCGTAGCCGATGTCGCGTCGTTCGAACGCTTCCTGAAATTGCGCGTCAGAAATCTGGAATACGTCGCCTCGGTCGAGTCCAGCTTCTGCCTCGACGAGATCAAGTCGACCACGGCTCTGCCGATCGGGTGAAAAGAAAAAAAGGGGAAGCGCACTGCTTCCCCCTTCTTTCAAGCGCTGCGGCCGATCAGTATCTGAACCGCACGCCGGCGTGAAACAGCCGGCCCATGATGTCGTACACCGTGAGCGCGCCGGACCCGGTGAAGAAGGCGCCGCCCAAAGAGCCGCCGACCTGCGGCGGATCCTTGTCCATCATATTTTCGATAGAGGCGAAGGCTTCCAGACGTTCTCCGTCGATCCTGTAGCTGAGCGCGAGATCGAAGTAGCTGGCGCCGGGGATGTCGTTGTTGTCGATGGTCGGGTTCAAGGCCGTCGCGGCCGGGCAGCCGGTGGAGCATTCCACAAACTGACGGTTATAAACGCCGGCACTCGTGTGGCGCATGGTGAGCGACGCCGTAAACGGATCCAAACTGTAGGTCGCCGATATGTTGGCCTTGAACTTCGGCATCCAGAAGCCCGAAGACGGCGCCGTGCCCATGCCTTCGGCGTTCACGCCCGAGCCTTCGATGGTCTGACCGAGAACGTCGATGGTCGTCATCCTGAGCGAGCGTGTGCCCATGAAGCGCAAGGTCAGATCCCCGTCCATGCTGTCGGACAGCGCGGCCAGAGGTAACCTGTAGGTTGCTTCGATGTCGAAGCCCCGCGCGGTTTGCGAAAGAACATTCGCGGGCAGGATCGAGACGTGCGTCAGCGCTTGTGTAGTCGGATCGCGAGTCACGAAGGTGCAGAGATAAGCGTCGCCGGCGAAGCAGCGATCGACGTATTGCTGGGCTCCGAGGCTGGTGATCGCGCCTTCGATCTCGATGTTGTAGAAATCGACGGAGGCGGTGAAGCCCTCGAGCCATGTCGGTGCGTAGACCGCGCCGACCCCGGTCGTGTTGGCGATCTCGGGATTGAGATTCACGTTGCCGGACGTCGTGGTGAAGATCGAAAGCGTCTGGCCGTTACGCGGATCCAGGAGGGTTCCGGTGTTGACGCGGCCGGCGTTGAAGAGCTCGCCGAGGTTGGGGGCGCGAATATCGCGCGACCGGGTGGCGCGGAAGCGAATATCTTCGACCGGTGTTCAGGTCGCACCAACCTTCCACGTCGTCACATAGCCGGACGTCGAATAGCTCGTGAACCGCGCCGAGGCATTGAGATCGAACGCCTGGGCCCATGCCGCGTCCTTCGCCAGCGGGACAACGGTTTCGATGAATCCTTCGGTCACATTGAAGGTGCCGAAGCTGGCCTTGTAGTTCCCCGCGAACCAGGAATTGATTTCATCGTCAGGATTCGGGACGCCGGTCACCTCCTCGATGCGGTGCTCGATGCCGAGTGCCAGCGACACGGGGCCTGCCCACAGCTCGAACGGCTCGCCATTCGTGCTGAGCGCGGCCACGTCCTGGCTCAGTCTCAGATGGCCGTGAGACCAGCCGGTAACATACTTCAGGGCGGCGTCCGTATTTACGCCAATCCCCATGCCGTTATAGGGCACGCACGACGGGTCGTCGTTGGTGGTCACGGCGTCGGTATTGACGCGGCAAACGATCGAGCCGTTCGCATTGCGCACGGCGTCCAGCGCGCGGCCGAGACGCGCGTTGTGAATGGTGAAGTTGTTCGACGAAATGTGAGTGGCGCTGCTTTGGTAATAGGCCTCCCAGGACCAGCTGCTGTCGAAGGCATCGAAGTTGCCTTCCGCTCCCACGACCCAGCGGCGCAAAGTGGAGATATTATTCTGGATCATCGGTCCCACATCTTCGTTCGTGGTGCCCAGCTGGAAGTTGGTGAGAGCGAGCGCCGTCATCTGTGCCGCGACAGCGGCTGGAATGTAGGGATTGTCGTTGCGGACGGTGAGGTTGGCGAAGTTCCAGCTTCGCACGTCTTCCGAATAGCCTTCGATTTGCGAGAACTGGTAGAGCGCGTAGATGTTCACGCTGTCGGCGAGGTCATAGCCGACGCGCGTAAACAGACCCGGACGCGACATCTTGAAGGCAAGGTCGGTGTGCTGATCCATGCGCGTGTATTGCCAGTCGCCGCCGAGCATGTAGGACCCGCTGACGATCGGGCCGTATCGCAGCTGAAACGGATTGCCGCCCGGACCGAAGGTGATTCCCTTCAGAGGGCCCGCGGTGATCAGGCCGCCGGGAGCGGCGAGGGCGAGACCGAAGTCTCTCGCGTCCAGAAGGCGGGGTTGGCCGTTGGTGGCGGTATAGGCCGGGTTGTTGATGACGGCGGCGTTGTGCTTCAGGCGCCAATCGCGCGGCGCGCCGTGAATGCCGTTGTCGTGGGCATACTGACCCGAGATGAGGAGGTGTCCGCGATCGCCGGCGAAGGGTACACCGGCCGAAAGATTGACTTTGTAGTTGCCGCCGTCGCCATAGGTCGAGATGCCACCTTCGACATTACCCTTGATTCCGGTGAACTCGCGATCGAGCACGAAGTTGATAACGCCGGAGAGCGCGTCGGAGCCGTAGGCCGCCGAGGCGCCCCCGGTGACGACGTCGACACGACTTATGAGGCCGTCGGGCATGATGCCGATGTCGACCGAACTTCCGTTGTCGCCCGAGAGATTTGCGCCGACGACGCGCGCGCCATCGAGGAGGACGAGGGAGCGGAAGGCGCCCATGCCGCGCAGGTTCAAGTTGCTGACTCCGGTGGTTCCGGTGACGTTCAGAGTCGCGGAACGGCCGCGCGGAAGGATGCTGTTGGAGAAGCTTGGCAGGCGCGAAACGGTTTCAGCGAGATTGTTGCGGCCGGCGAGATTGAGCTCGTCGGCGCCCAGCACCGAGACCGGCGTTGGCGCTTCGTAGCCGTCGCGCACGACGCGCGTACCCGTGACCGTGATTTCGTCGATGGTTGCTTGCGCGGCCTGAGTCGCCGGAGCTTCCGCGGCGTAAGCAAGCGGCATCGCCGCGATCATGGCAATCGCGCTTACCGCCGTTGCAAGGTGCGCACGGACGCGGAGCGTGTGAGCAGGAACTCGGTCGACGAATCGCATGGATCTTCCCCCATTTGGTTGGCGGTCAATCCGCAGCGGAACCCCTCGGACCGCGGCGTATTGGCAAACCTTTCCGCGTTTTCCCGGCGCGGGAAGGTCCTGTTACAAATCCTATGTGAAGCGCCAGAACGGTTTTTTGTGAATGCACCCGGGCAGGATGGAGCGCGGGACCGGTTTTGCCAAAATTTGAAGGTTCCTTGGCGGTTTTCGCCAAAATCCTATTCGGGCCTCTCGCGGCTCACCCTAGGGCAGGAGAACGATGGATCCGGTGGTGGCGCCGCTTTCCAGCGCGCGGTGAGCTTCGGACGCGTCGGCTAGGCTAAAGGCGGCGCCGCTTTCAACTTTCATCTCGCCGGTCCGCAGGACTGCAAAGTATTCGTCCGCCAAGGCCTGACGTTCGGCGGGGTCGACGAGGTAGTGAAAGAGGATCGGGCGCCAGACGGCGTTGGACTTGGCGGCAAGGCGGGCCGGCGCGAAGGGCGCAACAGGACCCGAGGACTGCCCGAAATTCACGAGGTGGCCACGCAGAGCCAGGACGTTGAGCGAAGCTTCGAAGGTGTCAGCGCCCACGGAGTCATAGACGATGTCGACACCCCGCCCCTTGGTGAGCGACATGACCTGCGTTGCGACGTCTTCCTGCGTGCGGACGATAACATCGTCACATCCGGCGCTGCGGGCGCGTTCGACTTTGTCCTTACTGCCGACAACGCCGATGACGCGCGCGCCGATGCGCCTCGCCATCTGACAAAGCAGGAGTCCAACGCCGCCCGCGGCGGCGTAGATGAGGCAGGTGTCGCGCGGGGTCAACGGCCGGAGCTTGGCGACCAGCATCAGCGCCGTAAGACCCTTGACCAGCGAGGCCGCGAGGGTCCTGTCGTCGATCCCGTCCGGGACTTTGATGAGATGTTTGGCGTCGATGAGGCGCGTGTCGGCATAGGCGCCGTAGGTCTGCGTCACGTAAGCCGCGCGGTCGCCAGGTGCAAAACCGTGCACATCCGGACCGACAGCTTCAATGATCCCCGCGGCCTCCACGCCAGGAACGCCGGGCAGCCCCAACGTCTTGTAGAGCCCGCTGCGGACATAGATATCGTGAAAATTGACCCCGACCGCGCCCTGGCGAAGCCTGACCTGACCCGGTCCGGCGGCTGCGAGCATGACGTCTTCGAGCTTCAGTTCCTCAGGCCCGCCGTACTGGCGGACCACAATGGCTTTCGGCATGGCCCTAGACGATTTTCAGTTGGACCGGCGGCATGCCGTCCATCGCAAATTCAGCGGAAATTCCCGCGCCGAGGAATTGGCTCTGGGTGATCGAGCCGGTCATCACCGGCTCGCCGGCCTTCAAAGGCCTTCCGCGTTTTCCGAGATGGCCGACGAGCCATGCGACAGATTCAAGCGGGTCGCCGCCCATGGTTTCGGTTGTCGTGCCCTGATGCGTTATGCCGCCGTTGATCTTCAATGCGCCGCGGAGATTGGTGAGATTGATGTCCTTGGAAGCCGGAGGTCCGATGACGATGCCGGCGTTCCAACTGTTGTCGGAGGCGAGCGATTTCGCATCCATCTTTGTCATGTCGGCGCTGCGGTCTTCGACAAGCTCGAACGCACAATGCAGCGAACGCAGGTTCCGTCGCACATCGGCGGCCGTGCAGGGCCCACTCATATCCTTGTCAAGAATTGCGCAGACCTCCGGTTCGGCGGAAAAGCGAACGAAGTCAGTAAGACGCACGGTATGCGGCGAACGGTAGATCCGCGTCGCCAGCACCTGTCCGGCGCAAGGCTCGTACACCTTCAACCAATCGCGTGTTTGCTTGGAAGTAAGCGCAACCTTATAGCCACCGACCGTCGTTCCATACTTTTTCAACAGAAGGCCGACATAAGCTTCCTGCACGTCATGCGCATCCGCGACCGTCGGAATCCGATCAGGGATTGGACGAAAGTGTTCGCGGTGCTCGTGCTGGGAAAAGATCTCGGCCGCGAGGCGGTCGACTTCGGTTTGATTAAACACGGGGAACTTCCTTCCGGTTCAGCGGGTCCGGGCCACCATAGAAATTCTGCGCATTACTGCAAGGGAAAGCGGCCGATGCGGGCGCCGCGGCCGATGCTTCCGACCCACATTTCGTTGTTTGCGATAAGCGCGGCTGTCGCGAGATCGAAATCACCGTTCGACGGGTAGCGGGTCACAACCTCTCGCACTCTCCCGCTGACCGGGTCAATTATCGCGGCACTGGACGCGGTCTTGGTGCAGCGTTGGTTGGCGAGGCACTCGTCGAGCACTTCGTCGACGGTTCCGGTTTGACCCGCCGTCACCAGCGCGCCATCCGGCTGCCAACGGATATTGTCCGCATGGAAATCGACCTTCGCGATGACTTTCTTCTCGGGCGGCGTTTGCCCGCGGGTGTAACGGATGATCTCGCCCGTGGCCCAGGCGCTGGCATAGAGATACTTGCCATCCTTCGACGCTTCGACGCCGTT
Organism: Fidelibacterota bacterium; assembly: GCA_945903705.1. Lineage (GTDB taxonomy): Bacteria > Pseudomonadota > Alphaproteobacteria > Rhodospirillales > Rhodospirillaceae > SHVO01. The sequence continues at coordinate 12,624 of CAMDOZ010000047.1, forward strand.
GAGGCCGGGTCCTTCGGAGCCGGGAATGATGACCCACTCCTTACCGGGCATCCATTCCCAGATCTCGCTGACGTTTTCGCCCTTGGTGAGCCGCTCGCGCGTCATCTTGCCCTTTTCGCCGCGAAATCCGCCCATGCTGCGGCGGGTGAAGCTCGTCACCGCCATGCCGTTGTCGGGCAGGATCGCCAGGCCATTGAAGCCCGCGTCGGGCGGCGCCATGACGCAGCCTAGCCAGGCCGCCGTCGGCGCTTTGCCGTTCGCATTGATCTCGAAGAGCTCGATGGATTCCCGTGAGCCATGGTGCACGACGTACAAGGTGTGGAGTCCGCCCTTTCCTTCGCGGATGTTGAGGCCATGGGCGCGGATTTTCTTCTCGTCCATCTCTTGGCCGCTGAGCGGACCGGGACACGCGCCGTAGAGTTTCTTGTCGTGTTTATTTTCCGTCGTGAACAGGCTGGCCTCGGTATGGTCTTTTACGTTCACCGCGCGCATGACGCCCGAGATCACGATCCAATCGGACCCGGGAATGGCGACGAGGTCTTCCGCGTTTCCCGAGACGCAGGCGAACTGCGCCTTGCCGATAGCGTTGCATCCGTCGGCCGCAGCCGCGGCGTTTCTCAGTGCGAGCGTAAGCCCGGACGCGATCAGTACTGACAGCGACGTGAAAGTCATGGTTCCTCCCCTTGGCGCAACGGCACAGGCGCCCGTTTAATTAGTCTAGGGGAAGCCCTCGAACGGAATCTTGTGAATGCGCGAGGGAGGGACCGGGGGTTGGGGCTGGATTTGCCAAATATTGAAATCCTGCCGGAGGATTCTGCCAAAAACGAAGGGGCCGCAATTTGAATACTTCCGACCCGGGCGCTTGCTTATATATGGTCGCTCGACCGGAGAGGATTTCGCATGGACTTGGGACTTAGAAACCGCCGCGCCCTGGTGATGGGCGCCTCACGTGGATTGGGCCGCGCCATTGCGGCCGCCTTCGCCGCCGAGGGTGCGAAAGTCGGCGTTTGCGCCCGCGAAGGTGCCCGGCTTCATGCCACCGCGAAGGACCTCGGCGCGCGAGCGTTTGCCGGCGATCTCTCCGTGGATGGCGCCGGAGCCGAGGTGGTGCGCGCGGCGCGAGATGGCCTCGGCGGGCTCGATGTCCTGGTGGTGAACACCGGTGGGCCGCCGGCAGGCACCTTCGACACTCTGGACGACAAGGCCTGGCGCGCAGGCTTCGAGGGTCTCGTCATCAGCGCGATCCAGTCCATTCGCGAGGCGCTGCCCCAGATGCGGGCGCAGAAGTGGGGCCGCATCATGATCGTGACGTCGGTCACGGCGCGAGAGCCGATCCCGACAATCGCCATTTCCAACGTCATGCGCCCGGGTCTGCACGGCCTCATCAACACGTTGAGCCGAGAAGTCGCGGCCGACGGCGTAACGCTGAACGCGATCATGCCCGGCTTCGCTCTGACGGAACGGATCGTCGAGGCGGGGTTCGACCAGGCGAAGCTCGCGGATCAGATTCCGGCGCGGCGCTTGGGCAAGCCGGAAGAGGTCGCGGCGCTGGCTGCGTTCCTTGCTTCGGACGCCGCGGCTTATATCACCGGCCAGGCCATCGCCTGCGATGGTGGCCTCTTACGCTCCATATAAGCAAAAAGCGCGACCCGGTTTCGCGGGTCGCGCTTTGATCGTATCGAACGCTCGCGAAGGTTATTCGCGCGATGCGGTCGTCGCGGGCGTCACCGCCCCATCGGTAGAGGCGACTTGCTGGCTTGGATGAATGAGGTACGCCTGGCGGAACTTGAGTTCCGTCGTGCCCGAAATGGCGGTGTTCTGGCCGGACTTCGGATCGGGTTTCGCGTCGGCAAGGCGGCGCATCGCGCGATACAGAGACGGCGCGGACACCTGGCCGTAGCTGAGGTGGTGCGTGCTCCAGCTCAAGACGAGGCGCTTAACCCACGCATCCACGTCGGTATAGCCCGCCATGACGCCGTCGGCGCTGGTGGGCGTGAGCTTCAGGCGGAAGCGCACATCCTGCATGGGGAGGATGGTCGAGGTGTCGAAGGTCATCGAATAGGGAATGATGAGGTCGTGCGAGTCCGTCGTCAGCACGCCGTCGACGATCTTGCCCTTGAACTGCTGGATGAACTGTTTACCCCAGCGCATATCGACGCGCTGCGTTCCGCCGGCGATATACGCCATGCCGGACGCATCGGTCATGAGTTCGTCCATGCCGCGATACGTGGTGAGCGTCACATCCGGATCGTTGACGAGATCGTCGACCTCGGTGATTTCCAGGAGCAGGCGGTTCTGGTTGTACCGCTGCATGTAGACGTTCTCGAAGTGCATCTGCGCGCCGTCCGGACCACGCCAGCCGGCGATGCAGCCGAGTGCGCGGTGCATCTGGTTGTCGATGCCCTTCGCGCCGTCGGGGCTGGTGAAGTCGTTGGCGTCGGTCTTGCCGTCGAGGTCGAAACCGTCAGCGACCTTGCCGCCCGCTTCACGGAAGACGAACCGCTCTTCGGTGTTTTCGGGATGCCAGATCTGACCTTCGCGCTCGAGCTGGCTGTCCTTGAGGAGAGGCTTGGTCGGACCATCGACCGGATAGAGGATCGTGAACTGTTCGCGATTGCCGTCGTTGAGTCCGTTCGGGCATTCGAGCTTGCCGTCGGGCGTCTGGGTGACGTTCCATTTGCGGCTGGTGAGCACGTAACCGATCGTACGATCGCGGAGCGTCGGCTCGCCTTTGGCGGCGGTCTCGACCGCGCTCGTCGCCGTCGTCAGTCCCATCGCAACGGCCATCGCCGCAAGACTCGTAACACCACGCTTCATCGCAAAATCCTCCCGGTCGCTGCCGCGCGTCGCGGCAATCTCTGGCGAGAATATAACTCAGATAGGCGCGCGACGGGAGTTCGGGTATTTCCCGGAGCCGCACCTTAAGTTATTGAAATAAATAACTTTTGGGGGCGGCGACCGTCCGGACGGACAATTATTTTTGGGGCGTGCGGCCCTTAAGAGGCCGCCGCAGCCTTCGCGAGCGCAGGCGAGATCGGCCACCATTTCCCGTAAGACCCCTCGCCGAATCCGGTGACGGATTTCACGACATTCCCGAGACCGAGTTGGCGGGCGTAGCACATGGGACCCCCGCGATGACGCGGGAATCCGTAGCCGTTCACATAAACCACATCGATATCGTCGAGGCTGCGCGCGACACCTTCTTCGACGATCCAATACCCTTCGTTCACCAGCGCCAGCATCGTGCGCTCGACGATTTCGGCGTCGGAGATCGCACGCGCGGCACGTCCCGCCTTGGATCGGGCTTCTTCGACGAAGGTAAGAGCGGCGGGATTCGGCGCCTTTGCACCGCCGGTGTAGGTGTAAAAACCGGAGCCTGACTTTTGGCCAAGATGGCCGGCTTCCACCAGCTTGTCATGCACGGTGACGGCCATGGGCTCGAAACTGCCCGGCGCCATCTCCTTGCGCGCCTTGTAGCCGATATCGATGCCCGAAAGATCGGCGACGCCAAAGGGGCCCATGGCCATGCCGAAATTCGTGAGGGCCTTATCGACCTGTTCGGGTGTCGCTCCTTCGAGAAGCAGCAATCCTGCCTCACGCACGTAAGCGCGCAGCATGCGATTGCCGATGAAGCCCGGACAGACGCCGGCAACGACGGGAATCTTGTTGGTGGTCTTGGCCACGGCGAGCGCCGTCACAAGCGCCATGGGACTTGTCCGCTTCGCGCGCACGACCTCGAGGAGTTTCATGATATTTGCAGGGCTGAAGTAGTGCAGGCCCACAACCGCGTCGGGCCGCGAGATCGATGCTGCGATTTCGTCGATATCGAGATAGGAGGTGTTGGTGGCAAGGATGGCGCCCGGTTTGGCGACGGCATCCAGTTGCTTGAACACCGTTTTCTTCACGTCCATGGATTCGAAAACGGCTTCGATGATGAGATCGCAGTCGGAGAGCGACGCGTAGTCCGTGCTGCCGCTGACGGCGCCGACGCGCTGATCGCGCTGGGCTTCGGTGATGCGGCCCTTGGTCATGGAGTCCTGATAGCTGGACTGGATACGCGCGAGTCCCTTGGACAGCGCCTCATCGCTCATCTCGAGCATGCGGACCTTCAGCCCGGCATCGAGGAAGGTCATGGCGATGCCGGTGCCCATGGTGCCGGCTCCGATCACGCCGACGGCCTTGATGTCGGCGGGCTTCACGTCGCCGATATCGTCGGGCGCTTTGGACGAGGCGCGCTCGGCGAAGAAGATGTGGCGCAGCGCCCTGGCTTCGTCGGTTGACCTGAGGTGAAGGAAGAGAGCGCGCTCCTCACGCATTCCTTCGACAAAGCTTTTGCCGGCGGTGCGGCGGATGAGATCGATGGCAGCGCCGGGCGCGGTTGCGCCTTTGGCTTGCTTACGGGTCGCGGCTGCGAGGGCCTCGAATTTCTCCGCATCGAGCTGAAACGCGCGTTCGGACAATCGGCGGCCAGCGACGGATTTTGTCGTCGCAAATTTCACGGCTTCGGCAACGTGATCCTCGGCGATTGCATCGACGAGGCCTGAAGCCTGAGCGCGCGCTGCGTCGACGGGTTTACCGGAGGTGATCATCTCCGCGGCAACGATCGGATCGATGAGCCGCGGAAGTCGTTGTGTGCCGCCCGCACCGGGAACGAGGCCGAGGGTCACTTCGGGCAGCCCGAGCTTCGCGCCCTTGGCTGCGACGCGATAGTGACAGGCGAGCGCGATCTCGAGCCCGCCGCCCAAGGCCTGGCCGTGAATGGCGGCAACGACAGTCTTAGGTGAATTTTCGATAGCGGCGGTCACGTCAGGAAGGAACGGTTCCGTCGGCGGCGCGCCGAATTCCTTCACGTCGGCGCCGGCGATGAAGGTGCGGCCTTTGCATGCGATCACGATACCCTGGACCTTCGCGTCGGACGCGGCTGCCGTGACGCCGGCGAGGATCGCCGCACGCACTTCTTGCGATAGCGCATTCACGGGCGGGTTGTCGATCCACAGGATCAGGCAGCTCTCGCGATTTTCGCGCACGACGGACATCGATGACTCCGAACTCAAAGCTTGGGGCGCCGGTCGACGACGCGTTTGGCTTTGCCTTGCGACCGGTCGAGGGAACCCGCGGGTTTTAGATCGACCGCGATACTAATGCCAATAATGTCTTTCACGCGGGCCGTCAGCGCCGCCATATCCGCGGCGCAGGCCGCGTCGCTCGCGTCCGGGCGACGCTCGACCATCACGGTCATCTCGTCGGTGCGCCCGGGCCGGGCGACTTCGATCAGGTAGTGCGGCGCAAGGTGCGGGCACTTCATGACCTGTTCTTCGATCTGGCTCGGGAACACGTTCACGCCCCGGATAATAAGCATGTCGTCGGTGCGGGCGCGAATACGGGCCATGCGCCGCATCGCGCGGCCTTGGCCAGGCAAAAGCCGCGTGAGATCGCGCGTGCGATAGCGGATCACGGGCATCGCTTCCTTGGTGAGTGAGGTGAAAACGAGTTCTCCTTCCTCGCCATCCGGCTTCGGCGCGCCGGTCTCGGGATCGATGATCTCAGGGTAAAAGTGATCTTCCCAGATGGTCGGGCCGTCCTTGGTGTCGGCGTATTCCTGCGCGACACCCGGACCTATGACTTCTGAAATACCGTAGATGTCGACAGCGGTGAGGTCGAAGGCATCCTCGATCTCTTTTCGCATGCCTTCGCCCCAGGGTTCGGCACCGAAGATGCCGATCTTGATCGAGGACGCCCGCGGATCGATCCCCTGGCGATGGAACTCGTCGAGGATCGCGAGCATATAGCTCGGCGTCACCATGATGATCTCGGGCGCAAAATCGGCGATGAGCTGCACCTGACGTTCCGTCTGTCCGCCGGACATGGGGATCACGGTGCACCCCAGGCGTTCGGCGCCGTAATGGCAACCTAGACCGCCGGTGAAGAGCCCGTAGCCGTAGGCAATGTGAACCTTCATGCCCGGGCGGCCGCCAGCAGCGTAGATGGAACGCGCGATCAGATCGGCCCAGGTGTCGATATCGCGCTGCGTATACCCGACGACGGTGGGTTTGCCCGTCGTTCCCGATGAAGCATGAATGCGCACGAGGTCGGTTCGTGGAACCGCGAGGAACCCGAACGGATAAGCGGCGCGCAAGTCCGCCTTGGTGGTGAAGGGGAATTTCGCCAGGTCGTCGAGCGACGTGATCGTTGCGGGCGAAACGCCGGCGGCGTCGAACTTGGCGCGGTAGGCGGGATTGCCCGCATAAGCGCGGGCAATCGAATCTTTCAGGCGTTCAAGCTGAAGCGCGCGTAGCGCGGAGAGTGTGGGCGCGGGATCCATTGTCACTGCAATCGACCCCGCCTATGTTTCACATCGCGTTCATGGTCAGGAGGTCGTAGCTGGCGACCAGCTCGTCCGCCTGATTGTGGACCTGCACAAACCACCGCACTTCACCGTATTCCTCCTTGCGCGTGGTCTTCGATTTCACGGTAAGGGTAACGCGGATGCTCTCGCCCGCCTGGACAGGTTTGACGAAGCGCAGGTGATCGAGGCCGTAGTTCGCGAGCACGGGGCCCGGCGCCGGATCGACGAACAAACCGGCGGCGAAGGAGAGAAGCAGATAGCCATGGGCCACGCGGCCCGGGAAGAAGGGGTTCGCCTTCGCCGCTTCCTCGTCCATGTGGGCATAGAACTTGTCGCCGGTGAATTCGGCGAAATGTTCGATGTCTTTGATGGTGATTTCGCGCGCCGGCGTCTTGATGGTGTAGCCGGGGGCGAGTTCGCCGAACTTCAGGCGGAACGGATGGCGTGTGGCGGGCGTTTGCGCAGCACCCGGCAGATAGCTGCCGACGAGACCCGCGAGGATCGTCGGGCTGCCCTGAAGCGCCGAGCGCTGCATGTAATGCTTGATACCGCGCATGCCGCCCATTTCCTCGCCACCACCGGCGCGCCCTGGGCCGCCGTGGACAAGAACCGGAAGGGGCGAGCCATGGCCGGTGGATTCCTTGGCGCAGTCGCGGTCGATAAAGACCATACGTCCGTGATAGGCGCCGGCGCCGAGCACCGCTTCACGCGCAACCATGGGATCATGCGTGAATACGGAAATGGCGAGCGAGCCCATGCCGCGATTGGCCAAAGCGATCGCGTCGTCGAAATCCTTGTAGGGCATCAAGGTAGATACCGGGCCAAAGGCTTCGACGTCGTGCACGGCGGCGGACTTCCACGGATCATCGGTGCGCAGAAGGATCGGCGACATGAAGGCGCCCTTCGAGGTCCCCTCGCCCTGCACCTTCACGCTGTTCGGATCGCCGTAGACGATCTGCGCGACCTTGGAAAGTTCGGCGACTTTCGCGCGCACATCTTTCAGCTGGTCCTGGCTCGCGAGCGCGCCCATACGGACCCCTTCGAGGCGCGGATCGCCGATGACGGTTTTGTCGAGACGCGCCGAGATGGCCTTCTGCACGTCGTCCATGAGGTTGGCGGGCACCATGGCGCGGCGAATGGCCGTGCACTTCTGGCCGCATTTCACCGTCATTTCCTTCACGACCTCTTTCACAAAGAGATCGAATTCAGGCGTGTCGGGCTTCGCATCGGGACCGAGGATCGAAGCATTGAGCGAGTCACGCTCGGCCACGAAACGCACGGACTCACGCGCGATCACCGGATGAGACTGCAGCTTCATCGAGGTGCCGGCGGAGCCCGTGAAGGACACGGCGTCCTGGCAGGTGAGGTGATCGAGGAGATCGCCCGCGGAGCCGGCGATGAACTGGAGCGCGCCTTCGGGGAAGGCCTTGGCTTCAATCATGATGCGGAAACAGGCTTCGGCGAGATAGGCGGTCGAAGAGCCCGGCTTCACGATCGCAGGGACCCCGGCAAGCAGCGTCGGGCCCAGTTTTTCGAGCATGCCCCAAATCGGGAAATTGAAGGCGTTGATGTGCACGGCCACGCCCTGCAGCGACGTATAGACGTGCTGGCCCATGAAGGTGCCTGCTTTGCCAAGAATTTCCGGATCGCCGTCCAGAAGGATGTGCGTGTTCGGAAGTTCGCGGCGACCTTTAGAGCTGAAGCTGAATAGGGTGCCCGCGCCGCCCTCAATATCGATCCAGCTGTCGGTCCGTGTGGCGCCGGAGGAGTAAGAGAGTTCGTAGAGCTCTTCCTTGCGCGTCATGATGGCATTCGCGAGCGCCTTCAGCGCGAACGCGCGCTCGTGGAAGGTCATCTTGCGTAAGGCCGGGCCGCCCACTTTGCGGGCGTAGTCCGTCATCTTCTTGAAGTCGATTCCGCCCGAGCCGGTCTCGGCCATCTGTTCGCCGCTCACGGCGGAGAAGATGGGCGACATCTTGCCCTCGCCGGAAATCCATTTCTCGGCGGAATAATTCTGAAGGCGGATCATCGACATATGGTTCGTCCTAAAGGCCTTGGTTGAGCGCGCCGGTAAACAGCGCGCTGAAAGTCGAAAACTAAGCGCCGGTGAACTTCGGCTTACGTTTTTCCATGAAGGCGGAGACGCCTTCGAGGTAGTCGGCGCTGCGGCCAAGCTCGCGCATGAGGTCGCGCTCGATATCTAGTTCAGTATTGAGATCCTTCAACCAAGCCGCACGGATGGCGGCCTTGGTCGCCGCGAGCCCGCGCGTCGGGCCTTGCGCGAACTTGGTCGCGAGGGCGTCGACCTCTTCGGCGAGCTTGTCGTCATCGACACACTTCCAGATGAGGCCCCAGTTCGCCGCGGTCTCCGCTGGGATCGGCTCGCCCGTGAGCGCCATGCCAAGGGCGCGGGCCTGGCCGACGTGCTTCGCGAGATGCCAGGTGCCGCCGGAATCGGGAATGAGACCGATATTCGCGAAAGATTCGATGAACTTCGCGCTGCGCGCGGCGATGACGATATCGCAGGCGACCGCGATGTTGGCGCCGGCGCCGGCGGCAACGCCATTCACGGCGCAGATCACCGGCATGCGCAGATTCGAAAGTCGCTTGATCAGCGGCCCATAATACATCTCGACCGAGTGACCGAGATCGACGGGTTCGGATCCCGGCGCAACCGCCCGGTCGTTCAAGTCCTGGCCCGCGCAGAAACCACGACCGGCGCCGGTCAGCACTAGCACGCGCGCGGCCTTATTGGTTTCGACCTCCGTCAGAGCCGCCGCCACTTCCTTGTGCATCTGCACGGTGAAGCTGTTGAGGCGGTCGGGCCGGTTGAGGGTGAGACGCGCAACACCATCCTTGATCTCGAAAATGATGGTCTCAGCTTGCATGGCGCGCCCTCCGTTGAATTCGCAGAATGACCGGTCGGATTATTATTGGCAAGGCGATTTTGATGGCTTAAATAAGCGGAAATTGCATAGCCTGTCTGCTTCTTTCACAAAGCAAAAATGACCATGTCTGACGTCCGCACGCTGGCTCGGCGCATCGCCGACATTATGTTGAAAGGCGAAGGCACTGGGCCCTATTGGGGTATCCGGGTCGAGGACGCCGACGTTGGCTACAGCAAGATTTCGATGACCGTGCGCGAGGACATGCTGAACTCTCACATGATCGCCCACGGCGGACTGATTTTCGCGCTCGCCGACACGGCGTTTGCTTACGCCTGCAATTCGCATAACCAGGCGGCGGTCGCGCAGAGCGCTTCGATCGTATTCACCTCGCCGGTGAAAAACGGCGAGCGGCTGGAAGCCGAAGCCCGCGAAGTTGCGCTGATAGGCCGCAGCGGCGTGTATGCGATCACCGTCAAAGGCGGCGACGGCCGCGTGGTCGCGCAGTTTCAAGGACAGTCCCGCGTTGTCGGCGGGAAGATAGTCGAGGAGTGATACCGAATGGCTGAAGCTTTCATTTGTGACGGCATCCGCACACCCATCGGGCGCTTCGGCGGAAGTCTCGCAAGCGTGCGCCCCGATGATCTGGCGGCCAAGGTGTTGGCGGCTCTGAAGGACCGAAATCCCCAGGTGGATTGGGCTTCGGTGGACGACGTCGTGCTGGGATGCGCGAACCAGGCGGGCGAAGACAATCGCAATGTCGCGCGCATGGCGGCGTTGTTGTCGGGCATCGGCGATGCGGTGCCGGGCACAACCATCAACCGCCTGTGCGGCTCGGGTCTCGATGCGGTGGCCATGGCCGCGCGTGCGATCAAGACCGGCGAAGCGGATCTGATGATCGCCGGCGGCGTCGAGAGCATGACGCGCGCGCCCTTCGTGATGCCGAAGGCCGGTTCGGCCTTCAGCCGCGAAGCGCAGATTTTCGACACCACCATCGGCTGGCGCTTCGTGAACCCGCAGATGAAGGCGAAGTTCGGCATCGATTCCATGC
>CAMDOZ010000048.1 GCA_945903705.1 Fidelibacterota bacterium
GTCTGGCGCCGGGTGCCGGAACCCGAGGACCTGTTCTTGATCCTGGGGCGGACACTCGCGGAGCAGGGCAAGCTCGCCTCTCACGTTTCGCCCGTGCAATTCGCTGAATTACGTTACGCGGCCCAGCGCGCGGCCCGCGAGAAGGCCGAAGCCATCACCGGCTACCGCGAGATCCTGCTCGCCGACGTTTACGCAGGTCTGCCGGACTCGCTGTTCGCCGCCGGCTTCGACGCCAAGGCCCGCATCGCCGCCGAACTCGCCTGCGAGAAGTCGCATCTCCTGCTCGACCAGGACCTCGCCGGCCTCGTGCGTTTTGCCAAGGCGTCGGGGGCCAAGGTCTTTTTCGTCTCGGACACCTATTTCACCGCCGGCGAAATCTGGGAGCTTCTCGCCGCCGCCGGTTTCACGGACAAGGCGCTAGTGGACCGGCTCTACGTCTCCTGCGAGGCCGGCCGGCCGAAATATCGCGACCTGTTTGACACCGTTCTCAAAGACGCCCTCTTGGTGGAAGGTGGCGTCCCGCCGGCCGCTTACGCCCACGTGGGCGACAATTTGGAAGCCGACATTCACCCCGGCCGTCATCGTGGCATGGCGACCGTGCACTACGACAAGTGGGCGTTCGCACCGCGCGTTCAGACCGACGAATTCACGAGCGGTCTTGCGCTCCGCGCTCAACTCCTCGGCGCGCGAGGGGATTTCGGCCTCACCGGGGCTCGCGGGCGCCTATTTCACCGCGCGCCGGCCGATCTCGCCGAGGACCATCGCTTCTACTGGAGTTATGGCGCTGCCGTGCTTGCCCCGGTGTTTGCGGGCTATGCGCGCTGGGTTTTGGCCCAGAGCAAGGGCGAGACCGTCTACGGAGTGATGCGTGAAGGCCGTTTCCTCGGCCGCGTGGTGATGCAAACGGCGGCGGATCTCGGCCTCAAGGCCGAAGTGCGCGAGCTGTGGCTCTCCCGCCGTGCCGTCATCCGCGCGGCTGTATACGAAGACGGCATGCGCTTCCTGCCGGACGCAATTTCCCTCGCACCGGGCCGCTCGCAGGAAGAATGCATAGCGAACCTCGGCCTAACGATGGCCGATCTCCAGGCCGTGAACGTCGCTGTCGATTTCGACCATCCCGATGGCCTCATGCAGTTTGCGAGCGCGATCGCGGCGAACTTGCGTCTCAAAGACAAGGTCGTGATCCACGCGGCGCGGCTGCGGCGCAACCTTCTGAAGGGCCTTCAGGCGGTTCTCGACCCCAAGAAGCCATTCATCGTGATGGACCTCGGCTATGCCGCGACGATTCAGTCGGTTCTCGGCCGCATCCTGAAGCGTGAAGGATTCTCAGGGACCCTCACCGGTCTCTATCTCGCGATCAACGATAAGGGCCTTCACAACACGCGAGAGGGCGCCGACATCCGCGCCTACCTGAACACGGACGGATACAGCGGTTTCACGGGCACCCTCCTCTCGCGCACGCCGGACGTGCTGGAGCACGCCTGCATGTGTCCCGAAGGCAGCCTTTCGGACTATGACGAGGAGGGCCGCCCGGTCCTGCTCCCGAACCGCCGCGGCGCGGAACAGCTCGCGCAGATGGAAGCGCTGCAAGCCGGGATCCTGGCCGGGGTGTCGGAGATCAACACGCTGCTCGGCAGCTTGGACGATACGCCCGCCGAACAGCCGGAGCTCAAGGCGCAAATCGAGCGCATCATCCAGGCTTCACTTCTCCATCCCACAGCCAAGGAATCCGATACGGTCGGTACCTGGGAGCACGAGGCGAACTTCGATCTCGAGGACGTGCGTTCGCTCCGCGATATGCTCCTCAATCCGGACGCCATCGAGTACCAAGGTTGGGCCGCTCTGCAGGACATGAAGCGCCAACATGTTTATTGGCCGGGCGCCGCGTTTGTCGCGGCTTCGCCATTTTTCGCCGAAGTATACGCGGGCGGTCAGCGCAAGACCTACGAAGCGGACCATCTCACCTCCGGCCCCGCTCTTGGCGCCATTGCCATCACACCCGACCTCGGCTTGGGTTTCGACACGCAGCGCGAAGGCAGCGTCCTCTTGACGGTGAACACCTTCGGACGCGGCGAAGCCACGGTCACCCTCAAGCCCGTGAGCGCCGACGTTTTTCAACGCCTGCAGCTCCGATTTCCGCCGGCGCGTGCGGCCGTCGTCATCGATCAGTTCCGCGTGGCCTTCGACAGCAACAGCGGTCACCACAGCGTCGATCTCCTAAGCGAGAACGGACGGCGTTTGGTGTGGGCCAACGCCGAGCTGGGGCCCGAGGGGGTGCGGTTCACAAGCCCGGCCGGCGCACTCCTGATCGCGGATCTTGCCGGCGATTTGCCGCCCTGGGCGCACATGACGCGGCTGCGCTTGCGCTACAAGTACCTGCGCCTCGAAGGGATGTTCCGGTGACGCCATGAACCGCTTGTGCATGGTCACCACCAACTTCAATTACGGCGCCTATCTCGACGACTGCATGCGTTCCATCGTGAACGCCAAGGGTTTCGAGCGCGTCGATTACGTCGTCATGGACGGCGGTTCGACGGACAATTCCGTCGATATCATCAAGGGCTACGAGGCAAAGCTCGCGCATTGGCAGTCGGCGAAAGACGAGGGCATGTACCATGCCATCGAACAGGGCTTCGCCAAATCGAACGCCGCCTATATGGGCTGGCTCAACTCCGACGATCAGCTGGCGCCCTGGGCGATCCAGACCGTGCTCGACATCTTCGACCAGCTTCCCGAAGTGCAATTCATCACCTCGCGCTTTCCCATGCAGGCGCGCCGCGACGGAACGGTCGTAAAAACGACGATCCTCGCGGGCGTGGACAACTGGGGCTTCTTCAACGGCGAGCACATCCGCACGCTGGGTTTGCCGTCTACGGGATGGATTGTGCAGGACTGCACCTTCTGGCGCCGCTCGCTGTGGGAGTCCGTCGGCGCGTCGTTCGATCATGCCCTGAAACTCGCCGGGGATTTCGAGCTCTGGGCGCGCTTCATGATGAAGACCGACCTCTATGTCGTGCCGGTGCCGCTCGGGATCTACCGCATTCAGGGTGCTAACAAGGCCATGGTCGGCCGCGACGCCTACCGCGACGAATGCGTGAAGGTGCTGCAGCGCTATTCGACCATCATCCCGACGGACGTGCAGAAGCTGGGCGAGCGCGTGATCGCCAAGAAGCTCGCGACCATGGGCATGTCCGGTCTCATCGGCGAACAACAGCGCACCACCATCAAGACCATCGCCTTCGACTACGAGCAGAACCGCTATTTCCCCTGCGAAGAGCGCTGACCTTTATGTCCGAGCCCGACGCACGCAGTCCTCAACCCGATACAATCGTCGTGGCGCGTTCGCCCGGTGAAACACGATACGCGCTGATGGCCGAAGAAACCGTGCTCGCGGTCGCGCACCGGCGCGATGCGGATGTGCAGCCGGGCGCCGTCTATCACGGGCGGGTCAAAGCACCGGTGCCCGGTCTCGGCGCCGTCTTCGTGGACTACGGCGATGCGTTGCCGGGCGTGCTCTATGTGAAATCACAGCCGCCCGAGGGCAGCGCGGTGGCGGTGACGGTGGCGGTGCCGCCGCGACCGGGGAAGGGCGCGGAATTGAAGCCGGTCAAGGTCAGCATAACCTCGAGCGCAAAGCTCCCCTTGCTCGCCGAGCCCGCGCCGGAGCCGGTGGCCGACTGGCTCGCGCGATACGGGGCCTCCATCCGCGCCATCATCTGCCAGCCCTTGCGCGAAGTGGCGCGGGTGCGCGCGATGCTGGGTGACGACGCGCCGGTGGAATCGCATACCGCAGATGCCGACGTCTTTGCCGCTTTCGGTGTCGATGAAGCGATCGAGGCCGCGCTGCGGCCCGAGGTGAAGCTTCCCTCCGGCGGGTCGATCATCATCGAGCCCACCCGCGCGCTCACCGTCGTCGATATTAACTCCGGCGGATCGGACCCGGCGCGCGCCAATGCCGAGGCCATGCATGTCCTCGCACTCGAACTGCGCCGGCGCAATATCGCGGGCCACATCCTCGTCGATGTCATCCCGACCAAGGCGCGCACGGCGTTGCCGCGGATTCTTACAAAGGCGCTCGCCGCCGATCCGATCCCGGCCCAGGTCGTCGGCCTGACGTCGCTCGGTCTCCTCGAGATGACGCGCCAGCGCATGGGCCTCTCGCTGGCCGAGGCGCTCATGGACAAGGGCGAACTCAGCGCGGCCAGCACGGCTTACCGCGCGCTGCGCGCGGTTGTGCGCGAGGCCGCGAAGAGCGGCGCGCCGCAGTGGGTGGTCAAGGTTTCCGCCGACGTGGCGGCACTCCTCCAGGGAACGCTGGCCCGCGCCGTAAGCGAGGCGCGCGACATCACCAAGACTGAAATCCAGATCGCCGCGGACCCCGGTTTCCGCCGCGATCAGATCGACGTACGACCGGCTTGACGACGCTGACCCGTGGTACGACATACTGACCGATGAGCGCCGAACCGCCTTCAGACGACAAACCGCCGGCCGTGTGCGTCACCGCCGCGAAGTGTGCGCGGTGCGGCCAGCCGGTGCAGGCACGGTACCGCCCGTTCTGTTCGCAGCGCTGCGCCGAGATCGATCTCGGCTCCTGGTTTACCGAGCGCTACCGGGTCGCGACCGACGAGCCCCCGACCGACGCCCCGCCAAAAGGCGAGGAGGAGCCGTAAGGCAGGCGCGCCCGGGCGCCCGGGAACGGGAAAACCCCTTCAAGCTCAAGTTCTTACGGCCAAAACCGGCGGCTGGACACCCGCAGCCGCTTCTAATATAAAGCGCGCTCTCCAAGGGGTCCTGCCTCGAAGCCCGGGTAGCTCAGTTGGTAGAGCAACGGACTGAAAATCCGTGTGTCGCCAGTTCAACTCTGGCCCCGGGCACCACTTTCTCCGATACAATTCGACCGCAGCGTCGCACCGCCGAAATCCGTCGTGATTTTTGCGCGGGTCGTATCCAGAAAATGTATTGCGACCGGCATCTGACCCGACGGCAGCCATCGCTACAATTGTCTGCCCGGAAGGAGATGGACACGATGGACAAGCACGGACTTAACCGGCGTCAATTCAGTGCGCGTTGCGCGGCCCTGGGTGTCTCGTTGCCCGTCTCAAGTGCGATGCTTGCTCTCGAAGCCGCCGCACAGGTTCCTGGTACGGGCGAGGCGCCCAAGCCTCGTGTGCGTACCGTAAAGTTTCCAGATGGCACGTCGGTCCCCGCCATCGGCCAGGGGTCCTGGCATCTCGGTCAGGGAAAGCGTCCGCGGCGTATTGAGGAAGAGGCGATGCGCACGGGCATTGCGCTCGGCATGACGGTGATCGATACGTCCGAAAATTATGGACATGACGGTGAATCCGAGCTGTCCGTCGGTCGCGCGATTGAAGGTCTGCGCGACCGCGTATTTCTGGTCACGAAGGTAGAGCCCGAGCACACATCGGGCGATGGAATCGCGCGGGCGTGCCGGGCGAGCCTCGCGCGTCTCCGCACCGACTATCTCGATCTCTATTTACTGCATGCGCCGGTCGCCGCCAGCCGCCTCTCCGGCGTTGTCGCCAAATTCGAAAGTCTGCGCGCGGCGGGAAAGATTCGAAGCTGGGGCGTGTCCAACTTCACCGTCGACCAAATGGAAGCTCTGTTCCGCGTTCCGGACGGCCATCGCTGCGCAACCAATCAGGTTCTTTACAACCTCAAGCGCGCTGAGATGGAGCAAGACCTGCTGCCGTGGTGCGAGCAGCACAATATGCCGGTGATGGCCTATTCTCCGCTCGGGGGCGCCAATAGTTCCCTGGTGCGCGACCCGAAGCTGGCGGAGATCGGCTCTAAGTTTGGTCACTCGGCTGCGGCGGTTGCGCTGGCCTGGGTCATTCGCAGCGGAAAGGTTATCGCAATCCCCGAATCCGGTTCTCCGGCGCACGTCAAAGAAAACGCCGCCGTGCTTGCAATCTAGTGACTTTGCGCTCCGCTCTTCTTTTGTAGGCGATAGCGATGCAGGAGCGGTTCGGTATAGCCGTTCGGCTGCTCGCGCCCCTTGAACACGAGATCGCACGCCGCGCGGTAGGCAATGCTGTCGTTGAAATTGGGCGTCATGGGTTCGTAGATCGGATCTTCCGCGTTCTGCCCGTCGACAACCGCGGCCATCCTCCGAAATGTGTCTAACACCTGATCGGCCGTACAGATCCCGTGACGGAGCCAGTTGGCGATGTGCTGGCTCGAAATGCGCAAGGTCGCGCGGTCTTCCATGAGTCCGACCTTCTTGATGTCGGGAACCTTCGAACACCCGACACCCTGGTCGATCCAGCGTACGACATACCCGAGGATGCCCTGGGCGTTGTTGTCGAGCTCTTCCTGGATTTCCTCCGGCGAAAAGTTGCGCCCGGTGGCGATCGGAGCCGTCAGAATGTCTTCGATCGCGGCGCGCGGGCGCGCCTTCAGTTCGGCCTGGCGGTCGAATACTTTGATCTGGTGATAGTGCAGGGCATGGAGCGTCGCCGCGGTCGGGGAAGGGACCCAAGCCGCATTGGCGCCGGCTTTCAGCTGATCGCCTTTGGTCTCCAGCATCGCCTTCATCAGGTCCGGCATGGCCCACATGCCTTTGCCGACCTGCGCTTTGCCGGAAAGCCCGCAGGCGAGGCCAATGTCCACGTTCCAGCGCTCGTAAGCCGTGAACCAAGCCGCATTTTTCATTTCGCTCTTGCGGATCATCGGACCGGCTTCCATGGACGTATGCATTTCGTCCCCGGTGCGGTCGAGGAAGCCCGTATTGATAAAGACGACGCGATCCTTGGCCGCGCGGATGCACTCCTTCAGATTGACGGTCGTGCGGCGCTCTTCATCCATGATGCCGATTTTGACCGTGAACTTCGCAAGGCCCAGAATCTGTTCGACGCGGTCAAAGGTTTGGCACGCAAACGCGACTTCGGCTGGCCCGTGCATCTTGGGCTTCACGATGTAAACCGACCCCGTTCGGCTATTTCCGACTTTCGCGTCCGAGGCGCGCTTCAGGTCGTGGATCGCGCAAAGCGTCGTGACGAGCGCGTCCAGCAAACCTTCCGGCGCGGGCTTGCCGTCGATGAGAACGTCCGGGAGAGTCATCAAATGGCCCACGTTGCGCACGAGCAAGAGGCTTCGGCCGGGAAGCGCGAGAGACTCGCCGCGCGGCGAGGTGAACGTGCGGTCCGAATTCAGATGCCGGGTCACCGTGCGCCCGCCCTTGGGAAACTCCGCGCTAAGAGTACCCTTCATGAGGCCAAGCCAGTTGCGGTAGGCCGACACCTTGTCCTCGGCATCGACCGCCGCGACAGAGTCTTCGAGGTCCTGGATGCAGGTGACGGCGGACTCAAGAACGACATCGGCGACTCCGGCCGCGTCGGTCTTGCCGATCGGATGCGTCCGATCAACCTTGATCTCGATATGGAGCCCGTTGTTCACGAGGAGAACGGCGCTCGGGTTCGCAGCGTCGCCCGCGTAGCCCGCGAAATTCTTTTGGTCGCGCAGTCCAACGGATCCGGCGGCCGTCGTAGTGGCGACGAGCTGCCCATCCTTCACGGTGTAGCCCACGACGTCCGTGTGCGATCCCTTTGCAAGCGGCGCTGCTTGATCGAGGAACGTGCGAGCGTAAGCGATGACCGCGCCGCCTCTAGCGGCGTCGTAGCCAGCCGGGGAAGCGCTCGGCCGGGCAATCGCGTCGGAACCGTATAGTGCGTCGTAGAGGCTGCCCCACCGGGCATTTGCCGCATTCAGCGCGTATCTTGCGTTCGAGACAGGCACGACGAGTTGAGGGCCTGGAATTTTCGCGATTTCATCATCGACGCCTTGTGTCGATATGGAAAAGGCGGGGCCTTCGGGGATAAGGTAGCCAATCTCCGCCAGGAACGCCATGTGGGCGGCCCGGTCGAATGGTTGCCCGCGCCGCGACACAAACCAGTCATCGATCTTCGCTTGAAGCTGGTCACGAAAGGACAGCAGAGCTCCATTTTGCGGCGTGAACTCGGCGAGCAGAGATTCGAGCCCGTTCCACAAGGCTTCTGCGGTCACCCCCGTGCCCGGCAGCGCTTCCCTTACGAGAAAGTCGTGCAGCACCGTCGGGATCTGGAGACGACCAATTGACCGTGTTGACGACATTTATTGCTCCTGGTGGTGCGGGGGCTTACGCCGTCCAATATTGTGGTCCGCAGTTTATGCCAAGCGCAAGACAAGAGCGGTCGTTCAATGCGACAATGAAGTCTCAAAATTCAGCTGACTGAGCGTGCGGACATGACTCGCGACCCGGCAGATACCGCGATTCAAAAAGCGTTCTGGCGCATCATGCCGTGGTGCACGCTCATCTACGTCATCGCGTACATCGACCGCGTCAATGTGGGGTTTGCGGCCTTGTCCATGAACAAGGAACTCGGCCTCACCGCCACCACCTTCGGCATCGCCAACACCGTCCTGTTCGTCCTGTACACCGCATTCGAGGTGCCAAGCAGCCTGCTCCTGATGCGCTACGGAATCCGGCGTTGGCTGCCGGCCATCATGATCGGCTGGGGAATTGCCTCGGCGTGCACCATGTTCGCCGTGGGTCCCTATAGCCTCTATACGCTTCGCGGCATCGTCGGGATCGCCGAGGCGGGATTGCTGCCGGGGTTACTGTTCTTTCTCAGCCGCTGGTTCCCTATCGCTCAACGCGCCAAAGCCACTTCCTTGTTCTTGGCATCGTTGCCGCTGGCGCTCGTGATCGGCGGTCCATTGTCCGGCGCCATCATGACGCTCGATGGCTGGCTGGGCTTGAGTGGATGGCGCTGGCTCTTCCTGCTGGAAGGCCTGCCGCCGATCCTGATGGGGATCTGCGTCTTTCTATGGCTGCCGAGCCAGCCATCGGACGCGCACTGGCTGACGGACGAAGAGAAGGCAGCTTTGCAACGCCGTCTGGACGGCGAGCGCCTGCAGCCCAAGAAGCCGACCGACCGCGCCTGGAAGGACATCCTGAACGCGCCCGTGATCGTGCTGGCGATCTCCTACTTCTGCATCATCGCCACCGTCAATACGATCGGCGTCTGGACGCCGCTGATCGTCAAGGAATTGATGGGCGCGGAAGCGTCTCAGACCGTGTTGATCGGCCTGCTGACAGCGGTGCCGCCGCTCTTCGCGGTCGTCGGCATGCAACTGGTGAGTTGGAACTCCGACCGCACCAAGGAGCGTGTCGGTCATCTCATCGGCGTCATGGGTTTGGCCGCATTGGGCTGGGCGCTGATGGTGGTGTTGTCCGTGCCGGGCGCCAAGCTCGCAGGGCTAGCGCTTTGCGCTCTGGGCGGCTACTCGGCCATGGCGATCTTCTGGACCGTGGGCACCAAGCATTTTCCCCATCGCACGCAGGCCGTGGCCATGGCCGCGACCCAAAGCGTGGGCAACCTCGCGTCGATCACCAGCCCGGTCATCATCGGCGTCTTGAGGGATTCCACTCACAACTTCTATGCTGGCGCCTGGTATACCGCCGGCCTGCTTTGCATCGGCATCGTCCTCATCGTTGGCGTGACGATGAGCGTGGGTAAGGCAGGGTTGGCGACGGGGCCGAAATAACGCAGCACTGAGCTCGATACAACAAGGACGGACATGAGCAGAAAGTACTCTTACGCAACTCACCTCGAATGCAGCGCGACCGGCGAGCGTTACGACATGAGCGTTCCCCAGAACCTGTCCAAGGCCGGCAAACCCTTGCTCGTCCGCTATGACCTCGCGGCGGTGAAGAAGGAGGTCAAGCGGTCTGACTTCCAAACGCGCCCCGCGGATATGTGGCGCTGGCACGAATTGCTGCCGCTGAAGCGGCCGGAAGACATCATCAACCTTGGTGAAGGCGAGACGCCGCTGGTGGCCCTCTCGGAGGCCAGCCGGCCGAAGGGATTCGCAGCACCCTTGGTGAAGGACGAAGGCCGCCTGCCCACGGGCTCCTTCAAAGCCCGCGGTCTGGTGATGGCCGTCTCCATGGCGCACGCGTTCGGTATCAAGCGCGTCGTCATCCCCACCAATGGGAATGCGGGCGCGGCCATGGCCGCCTACGCGTCTCACGTCGGCATGGAGAGCTTCTGCTTCTGCCCCGAAGACACGCCGGAGGTGAACGTGCGCGAGATAGCACTGCAGGGAGCGAAGGTCTGGCGCTTCAACGGCCTCATCAACGAGGCCGGGAAGATGATCATGGCCGGCAAGGAGACCCTGGGCTGGTTCGACGTTTCCACGTTGAAGGAGCCCTACCGGATCGAAGGCAAGAAAACCATGGGCCTGGAACTGGCGATCCAGTTCAAGTGGGAGCTGCCCGACGTGGTGTTCTATCCCACCGGCGGCGGCACTGGCCTGATCGGCATGTGGAAGGCATGGCAGGAACTAAAGGAGCTCGGGTGGATTACCGGGAAGCTCCCGCGGCTGGTCGCAGTGCAGGCTACCACCTGTGCGCCCATCGTGCGCGCCTACGAGCAGGGCACCGAACACGCCGAACCTTGGGTGAACGCGCACACCGTCGCTTCGGGCATTCGCGTCCCGGCCGCGATCGGCGATTTTCTGATGCTGCGCGCCATCCGCGAGAGCAAAGGTTTCGCGATGGCGGTGGAGGATGCCGATATCCTGAAGGCTGTGAGCCACGTGGCCGGGCGCGACGGGTTTCTCCTCTGTCCCGAGGGCGCGGCGACCTATGTCGCCTACCGTACGGCCGCCGAGCGCGGAATGATCGCGCCGACGGATAAGGTGATTCTGTTCAACTGCGCGACCGGCCTGAAGTATCCGATGCCGGCCTCCGACGCCCGGATCGACATCAAGAGCGGGCCGGTGGATATCGTCCACATTGTCAACAGAGCCTAGGCGCTAACCGCTCTACTCGACCAAGGGCGGGATTGTCGTCTTGGCGGCCTTCACGCGGGCCTCGCGCAAGATAATGTAAAGGGTTGCCGCCACCACCACGACCGAGCCGAGCGCCGTCCAAATTGTCGGCACCTCGCCGAACAGAAAGTAACCTGCGACCGCTGCAAAGATCAGTTGCAGGTAGTCGACAGGCCCGATGGCCGTCGTCTCACCAACCGCAAACGCTCGCGTGATGCAGTAATTGGCGAGCGTGGTGAATACTCCGACGGATGCCAGCAAGACCCACTGGAGTCCATGAGGCGTCTTCCAAAAGATTGCCGCGAGCGGAGAGGACACAACAAAAACGCCGACCGCGAACCACGCCAGAATCGTCAGAGGACTCTCCTCGTTCGATTGCTTGCCGACCACACTGAAAGCAACAGCCGCCGACGCGGCAGCCGCGAGTGCGGCAAGCGAGGCGATATTGAGCGCAATGTCCGTCGGTCCCAGCATGATCAGCACGCCACCGAACCCAATGGCGGTGGCGAGCCCCCGCCGCCAGCGAACCACGTCGCCCAAAAATACGACCGCGATGAGGATCATGAACAGCGGCCGCGTAAACGACAGCGACGTGGCGGTCGCGAGCGGCAGGTGACTCAGGGCATAAAATCCGAGGCCGAGATTGCCGACCGCGGCGAACGCGCGAAGGACGTGCAATTGCGGACGCTTGGTCGCAAAAATTCGCAACCCGTGACGGGCAAGAAACGGAAGAATGAAGAGGATGCCGAAAATCGAGCGGCAAAAGACGATGACCGGAGAGGGAAGGTCACCCCCTAAGAATTTTACGGAGAGCGCCGTCGCCGCGAGAGACATGGAGCCGGCCAGCATCCAAAGAGCGCCGCGTACATTGTTGATGGGCGGGCGGGACATCGCGGTTGCAATACCTCCAAAGGGGTGACGATTGGTCTAAGCTATTGATTACACTTGAGAGGGGCTAACCTGGGCACCAGTTTTTCTAAATACGATTGAGCTTCCATTCGCGTGGTTCCCAATGCGACAAAATAAGGTGTCACGCCGCTGAAATTCCTGTGCGATTTCAGCGATACTGTGACCCAGAGCCGCGGCCGACAAGGGTTTAGGTAGACGTCAGGCATGAAAACGAAATTCAACACTGCGGCCGTGATTTCGGCGAGCCTCCTTTTCGTCGGTCTCGGGCCGGGCACGGCGTCCTTCGCCGCCGAACGCGCACGCGCCGACGCCCACATCATGGAAGACTACGCGCGCGTGCCCATGCCGCCCGGCTTCCAAGTGATCGCTCACGAGCTCGAAGGCCCGGTATTCGCCGACGCCAAGGGCCGCACGCTCTACACCTGGCCGAGCAGAGCGATGCGCAGCGGCTTTGCGGGTGATTCAGAAAATAAGTCGGTATGTGGCGACAAGGTCGTGCTTAAGAGCGCCGGCCTCATGAGTCCCTATCCTCCGGGGCTCGATTTGCCGGATCCGGAAACCCGCGTGAGCTGCATTGCCTTCTGGCCGCCGGTTTATGCCGGTGACGATGCGAAGCCGGTCGGCGATTGGACGATCATCACGCGCGACGACGGCAAGAGGCAGTGGGCCTACGGCAAACACGCGCTCTACACCTCAAGCATCGATCGCGCACCCGGCGACGTTCTCGGCGGCAGCACGACGGCGCTTCGCGGCGACTCTCCGGCCGCACGCGAACCCGTCGGTCCTCCGCCCGCCATTCCGCCGGCCTTTCGCGTATCAACCACGGTCCGCGGCCGAATCCTGCTGACCGAAGGGCGCTATTCGGTCTACGCGTCGGACCGTGACGGCCCGAACAAGTCCAATTGTGTCGACGCGTGCGCGCTTACGTGGCTGCCGATTCTCGCGGCGCATTCGGCACAAGCGCAGGGCGATTGGTCGATTGTCGAGCGGGCGCCCGGCGTGCGTCAGTGGGCCTTCCGCAAGCAGCCCCTCTACACATATTCGGGAGATCCGGGCCCGGGCGCGATTGACGGCGGCGATGAACCCGGTTGGCACAATGTTTACACGCAGCTCACGCCCCAGGCCCCTAAGGACTTTAAGGTCCAGGCCACCATGAATGGCGACGTGTTGTCCGACAGCCACGGCAAGACAGTGTACATCTATCGCTGCGGCGAAGATTCTGCCGACATGATGCCTTGCGACACCTTGGAAAGTCCGCAGCAGTACCGCTTTGCTGTTTGTGGGAATAGCGACGTCGCAAAGTGCTTGAAGACGTGGCCCTATGTTGTGGTGAGCCCCGGCGCAAAAAGTGACTCTCGCTTGTGGTCGGCCGTCTGGGTCGATCCCAACACCGGCCGCCGAGCGCAACCGAGCCAGCCGGGTGCGATCAATGTCTGGGCGTACCGTGATCGTCCCGTTTATACTTATGCCGGCGACCGGGAGCCAGGCGACTTCATCGGAAACAACACCGGCGAGTGGCACGGCCGCTGGAACGGCTACCAGGCGTTCTGGCTCCGCGATATCGGCGCCCGTGGTTAAGCGATCAAGCGAAGAAGGGTAGGCACTTATGAGCATTCTTTCGAAGGCCCTTTCCGCGGTATCCGTGGGCGCGGTGATGGCGGCTGCCGGGTTCGCCGCCCAGGCCAGCGACGCCGGCACGCTCAAGGACGGCCGCATCGGTTATGTCGTCGCGGATGCTCACTTCGCCGTGCACCAGACGCCCGACGGCCAGAAGGAATGTCCGCAGGGCCTCAACCCGAACGGACCCCGCGAGATCTTCAAGCAGCTTTGGCCTAATGGCGGCACGATGGAGCAAACCATCCTGAAGCGCCAAGCGGCGAACGCTTATCCGGCGGAGCACCCGCCGCAGTTCCCCTATATCGAAACCTCGGGCACCACGGCGCTCGGCCTCAATCTCGATGGCAAAGTTGGCCCGAAGGATTTCACCAGCCCCGAAGGTGAAAAGGGCATCGACAATGCCTTCTATCGCGTCACCGGCTGTAATACCGGCTTTCGTGGCCCCGACGGCCAGGTCCAGCTCTTCGCCAGCAAGTTTCTCCGCAGGTTTCAATACAATCGCATGATGATCGAGCTCTCGGGCGTGGATAGCCTCGCCGACGATTCCAGCGTGGACGTGACGATCATGCGCGGGCGCGATCCGATCCTGCTCGACGCCTCCGGCGAAAAGGCCGCGCCGGGCGGCTCGCAGCGGATCGACATGCGCTACGGCAAGATGCTGATCCAGAAGCTGCACGGCAAGATCGAGGGCGGCGTTCTCACAACCGATCCTGTTAAAGACGGAACTTGGGCGTGGCAGATCGAAGGAAACCACCCGCGAGCGCTGCAGATCCGCGATATGCGGCTGCGTCTGACGCTGACGCCCACGGGCGCCGATGGCCTCATCGGTGGGTACTTCGACGTGAACACGCTTCTCGACTGGACCAATGGTTACGCGACGCACCATCTCGCCTACGACCGTTTGGATGCGCCGGAATTCTATTGGGCGATGCGCCGCGTCGCGGATGCCTATCCGGATCCGAAGACCGGCGAGAACACCGCACTCTCGTCTGCGATCACTATCAACATGGCTCAAGTGTTCATCCAGCGTTCGGAAGAACCGGTTGCCTTGCGAGAGCCGGAACCCGGGGCCACGCGAAGCGCTGCGGAGCGCTAAACCGCCCTCCATCCGAGGCCCCGCCGTCGCCGCCGATCGGCGAAGTGGTGACGAAGTGCGCACATGAACTCAAACGGCATCGCAAACCACGCGCGCGTTTGGGCTCCGGCGCTCCTTGCTGCGGCCTATGTGATCTGGATGGTCAGCGTCATGTGGCGCTACCGCGATCTCTTCCCAAATTACGACGGCGTCACGGTCGAGATCTTTATCCGGTACCTGTGGGACAAGAGTAACCCGCTCACGCTGTTCACGTTCTACTCAAATGAGCATCGGCCGGCTTTCCCGCTCGTCATTTTCATTGTCGACCACTATCTCGCCGGATCCTCCGGCCTTATCACGCTCGCCGCCCTTGTCGGCTGCAACCTTATCGTTGTCGGCTTTTTGGTGTGGGCGCGCCGCGCCGCAGGCCTGAACGCGCGCACGATCTCCCTGCTCGCGCTCGGCGGCGTGCTCATGTTTTGGCCGGGTCACTACGAAAACCTCGTGTGGCCTATCCAGTTGCACATGTATCTCTCGCTGGCGGCCGGCGCGGGAGCGCTGGTGCTTGTCATTCGCGCGATGGACGGCCAGGGAAACGCGCCCAGCGTTAGCTGGCCGAAGACCGCGCTGATCGGCCTGCTCCTCTTTCAAAGCTGCTTCTCCTTCGCCTACGGATTCATCCTGGCGGCCGTCGTGGTGGTCATCAGCTTCGTACGGTTCGGATGGAGCCGGCTGCCGCTCGTAACCGTCGGGGTATTCGCGAGTTCGGTCGCGATCTATGCGTTCCTCTTTAGCGGCGTTTCGCAGTTCGGCGGATCTGTCGCAAAGGCCGCCTCCCTCGGCGCCATGGCGCGCTTTATCCTCGCCTATATCGGCGCGCCCTTCGGAATGGCGTTCAGCGCGGCCGTCGGCGTGGTGACGGACGCGGTGCCGCCGCCCGGCGTCCGCATTTCCATCGCTCTCGCGTTTGGTGTGGCTGCCGTCGTCATTACCGTCTGCATCCTTGCCGCGGCACTACGCGATTGGAGGAGGGGGCTGCTTGCCGCAATCGCGCCGGAGCGTTGGTTTCTCATCGGTATGGCGGGTTTTGCCTTTGGATCCGCCGCGGTCACCGCCGCGGCCAGGCTTGAATATCCGCCGACATTCCCGGTGGATACGCTTCGCTACTACATCGTGACCGTCTACTTCTGGCTTGCCGTCTTCGCCGATGCGATGATGACGAAGAATTTGCGCATGCGATGGGTTGCGCCGGGCTTCGCCGCCGTAGCCGCCGTCTTCGTCATTTCAGGATTTTGGTTTCTCGAGCCGATACGCCACCACGCCACATACAACCGCCAAGCCGGAACCGCCGGAATGTCCGAGATGTCGGACCTGGTGCCGAATTTCCTGCACCCCGATCTGCTGCCGGACCTCTATCGGCGCTATGCCGAGACCCGCTCTCTTCTTTATGCGAAGCCGTGGGCGCGCCTGAAGGGGCAGCCCATCGCGACCGCGGGCTTGGCTCATTCGTCCGGGTCATGCCCGGGCGCGATTGCCGCCGTGTCGCCGGTCGAGGGCGTTCCTGCTGGATACATGTTGTCAGGGCAGGTCGCCGCGGGCGACGCGAAGTGGCTCATGGTTGTCGACGGCCGCGGTAACGTGGCGGGCTACGGATCGGTCGCCGCGTCGCGACCGGATGCAGATGGCGGCCGCCCGTGGACCGCGTATGCGCGCGATGCGGTCCTGCCGCTTACGGTGGAACTGGTCGTGAATGACGGCACGCTCTGCACCGTTGGCAGCGCAGAAGCCGCCGCCGGACCCGAGGTGAAGCGCGCCCTACTTGGCTGGCACACTGACTTTGAATCCGCGAAGGCCGCCTCCGGCCCAGGTCCAGGATTGATCTGCCCCGGGAGCACGGAACGGTTGCGTTGGGTCACCGGATCTCTCCTCTGCATGCCGCTGCGCTGACGCGGCGCTAGACGGAAAAGTTGCATTACGCCTTCGGAATTCTCCTCCGCAGATTTAGGCGCGTCACAAAACTTGCATGCTCCGGGACCTTTCTACCACCCCAAGCGTATTGATCGTGGTGATATCGCGGATCACGAGAAATGCCCGAGCCTCTGAAACTGCGTATTCTGATTCCGGTCTACAACGACTGGACGTCATTCTATCGCTTGGTGCGTGAGATCGATCTCGCCATTTCCGGCCTCAACGTCGCCGCCGACATTGTCGCGATCGACGATGGCTCAACCAGCGCCCCCGATCCGGCCGCGCTCGCACCGCTCCAAACCTTGAGGCGCGTCGGTCTCCTTCGCGCCTTCACCAATCAAGGCCACCAGCGCGCGCTCGCCGTCGGTCTGGCGCAAACATATAAGCAAGGCGGTTATGACGCGGTAATGATGCTTGATTCCGACGGCGAAGACCGGCCGGAGGATATCCCGCGCCTCATCGAGGCGTTCAGGCTGCAGCGCGGCGGCGCTGTCGTCGCCCAACGCGCCGAACGTTCGGAAGGATATATGTTCGGCTTGTTCTACAAGCTCTATCAGTTCGTGTTCAGGTGCCTGACGGGGAAGGCCATCGATTTCGGAAACTTCTGCATCGTCGATGCCGGCATGCTCGAGCGGCTTGTCCACTCCGCGGGCACATGGAACCACATTGCCGCGACCATCGTGCAGCTGGGCGGGCCGGTGCACCGGGTGGAGACGCGGCGCGGCCATCGTTACGACGGCAGAAGCTGCATGAACGGCATTGCACTGGTGATGCACGGCCTCGGCGCGGTCTCGGTCTTCAGTGCGATCGCGCTGACCCGCATTCTGGTGGGCTCACTGATCGCCGTTGGGGCATTGTTGGCCGGCATTCTTACGGTCGTCGGGGTGCGCATCTTCACCGATCTCGCCATACCGGGCTGGGCGACAAACACGGTGCTCTTGCTGTCGAACATGCTCGTGCAACTGGTCATTATCTCCGGCGGCGCCTGTCTGGTCCTGGTCAGCCGCAGATCGGCCTTTCAGACCGTGCCCGCGGCCGGGGCCGCCGTTCTGGTGAAGAACGAGACGGTCCTTCTCGAGAAGGCACGATGGGATCAGCAGAATATATTGGCGGCGAGTTAGAGCTTTTCGCCCACGCAACGAACTGGAAAGCCTATCTGGGCCGCCAGATCAGCCCGTTTCTGGGCGCGCGCGTGCTCGAGGTTGGCGCCGGCATCGGATCGAATACGCACATGCTTTACGCCGGGCAGGCGCGTTGGGTCTGCCTCGAGCCGGATCATTCCATGGCGCGCCGACTGAAGGCGGACAGGACCTTGCCGGCGGCGTGTGAGGTCGTCGAAGGAACGCTTTCCGACGTTGTCGAAGACGCGACGTTCGACACAGTGCTCTATGTCGATGTTCTCGAGCACGTCGAGCGCGATGGTGACGAATTGAGCCGCGCAATGAAGAAACTGGCGCCCGGCGGGCGCCTGGTCGTCACAGCGCCGGCGTATCAGTCCCTGTACAGCCCTTTCGATAAAGCGATCGGTCACTACCGCCGATATGACCGGCATTCGCTCCAGGCCGTTGCACCGTACGAGGCGCGGCTCATCCGTACGCGGTATCTGGACAGCGTCGGCCTTGCGGCGTCTTTGGCGAGCCGAGTCCTTCTCAACAGGTCGCTCCCGACGCGCGGTCAAATTTGGCTCTGGGACAGTCTGATGGTGCCGCTGTCGCGGGTGCTCGACCCGGCCAGCGCATTTTCATTCGGAAAATCCATTCTCGTGGTGTGGGAAAAGCCGCTCGCCGCATAGATGCGGCCGAAAGCCGGTAAAGGCCTACTGGCACCGATCCACCTAATGCTTATACTTCCGGCTCGGATTGAAGGGTTTTCTAGGGCTGGGGGCTGTTGAGACTATGCTTGCGCGTACGGGCCTGCTTGCCACCTGCGAGACGCCCGCACTGGTGCTGGACGAGCGCCGGATGCAACGGAATATCGATCGGCTTAGAAAGCGGTTGGCGCCGCATCGTGTCACCTTGCGGCCGCATATAAAGACTCCCAAATCGATCGATGTCGCGCGCCGGGTTCTTACCAACGGAAACGGACCGGTGACCGTCTCGACGCTCAAAGAAGCCGAGGAGCTTTTCGCCGCGGGCGTGACCGACATTCTCTACGCGGTCGGCATCGCCCCCAACAAGCTTGAGCGCGTGCAGTCCTTGCGCGCGCAAGGAGGCGACCTCGCCGTCATCCTCGACTCGGTCGATCAGGCCAAAGCCGTGGCGGCGGTCTCTCGCACGGCGCCGATACCGGCGCTCATCGAAATCGACAGCGACGGGCATCGCGCGGGTGTGAAGCCGGGCGACCCCCAGATTGAAGCCATCGGCCGGGCGCTGGTCGATGGCGGCGCGATCCTGCGCGGCGTCATGACCCATTGCGGCGGAAGCTATGGCGCGCAGGGCGATGCGGAGCTCGAAGCCTTCGCTGAACAGGAGCGACTGGCGGTCGTGACCGCGGCCCAGCGGTTGCGGAGCGCCGGATTGCCATGTCCTGTCGTCAGTGTGGGCTCATCACCCACGGCGCACTTCGCCCGAAACCTGGCCGGCGTGACCGAGGTGAGGGCGGGCGTGTTCGTGTTCTTCGACCTTGTCATGGCGGGCATCGGGGTCTGCGCACTCGATGACATCGCTATATCGGTATTGACCACGGTCATCGGCCACGAGCCCACCAAGAATTGGGTCATCGTCGACGCTGGATGGATGGCGCTTTCGCGCGATCGCGGAACGCAGGGCCAGGCGGTCGACCAGGGTTACGGCCTCGTTTGTGACGCCGACGGCGTGCCTTTTCCGCACTTGATCGTATCGCAGGTCAATCAGGAGCATGGGATCGTGAGCGTCCGCCCGGGAAGCGATGCGCCCATGCCGGATCTTCCAATTGGCATGCTGCTGCGAATTCTGCCGAACCATGCCTGCGCGACAGCTGCACAATTCGACGCGTATCGTGTTCTTCAGGCCGACGGCACTTCACTCGCAACATGGCCACGCTTTCGGGGCTGGTAACTAATCTCTTTCTCAAAATCGGGAGACGGCACATGGGTCGGAGAAAAATTGAGCGGTTGTGCATCGTCGCGGCGATGGCGGCGTGCGGGTTTCCGAATGCGGCCACCGCCCGCGATTTCGATCTTCTCATTCGCGGCGGCACGGTCATCGACGGAAGCGGTACGCCGCGCCGTACGGCCGATGTGGGCATCAACGGCGACACGATCGCCGCCGTGGGCAATCTCACCGGGTCGAAGGGAAAGACCGAGATCAAGGCGCAGGGCCTGGTCGTGGCACCCGGCTTTATCGATATGCACTCGCATGCGTCCGGCGACAACGGACTGGATTCAAAAGACGTCCGGCGCCGCGCGGCCCAGAATTTCGTCGGTCAGGGAATTACGTCTGCGGCGATCAATCCCGATGGCCGGCAGCCCGCGTCCCTGATCGAACAGCGCCAGGGTTACGAGAAAAATGGCATCGGCCTGAACGTCGCCCTTTTCAACGGTCATAACTCGATCCGCGCCACGGTCCTGGGGCCGAAGCCGGAACGCACTGCGACGCCGGCTGAAATCGAGAAAATGAAAGACATCCTCCGCCGCGGCCTCGAGCGGGAAGGGTCGTTCGGCCTTTCCCTCGGGGTCGAGTATGAACCCGGGCGCTGGGCGACCTCGGACGAACTGGTCGAGCTTTCGAAGGTGCTGCCCGAGTACCACGGCGTCTATACCTCGCACGTGCGCAGCCAGGGCATTTCGCCCATGTGGTACGACCCGAGCCGCAACAAAGGCACGCCCGCGCCGACCTTCGAGGATTCGTTCAAAGAAACCCTTCGCACCGCCGAGGAGACCGGCGCGGTCACCGTCATCACCCACATGAAGGGTTGGGGTCCTGGCTATCGCGGCGAGGCTAAGAAGTGGATCGCGGAGATTCAGAAGGCCCGCGACCGCGGCGCCAAGCTCTTTATCGATGTCTATTCCTTCGACAGCACGGGGTCGGACGGCACCTTCATCCTGCTGCCCGCCTGGGCCCTGGGCGAGGAGGAAGGTTCGCCTCCGCCGAAGGACTATGCGGTTGCGCTGAAGCAGGTTCTCGCGGAAGGGCCGCGGGCGCTCGCCGATCTTCGCCTCGATGTGGATCAGCAAGTCGCCCTCAAGGGCGGCGCGGAAAACGTCGTGGTTCTCGACTACAAAGACAAGTCCTACGTCGGAAAGCGGCTCGCCGAGATCATGAAGGCGCGCAATATGGATGCGACCCAGATCGCCATCGCGCTTCAGACCGAGGGCGATCCGAGTGTGGCGGGCGGCATCAAGATGCGTTCCCTGAGCCTCGATGAGAACGACGTGGCGGCTTACTACGCCCAGCCGTGGACCGCGACGGGCACCGATGGATCGATCGTCCTGCCCGAAGAGGCCGTAGGGCCGAAGAAGTACGTCGGAACAAACCGCCGCCATTTTGGTACCTATCCGCGTCGCCTTGCCTATGTGTCGCAGGTTCAGAAAGCCGACTCACTCGAGGAGGCGATCCGGAAGAGCACGTCGCTTCCCGCGGAAATCCTGAATATCCATGACCGCGGAAAGCTCGTGGCCGGAATGAAGGCCGATATCGTGATCCTCGACATGGCCACCCTGAAGGACAACACCACGGTGGCCGAACCCAGCGTTTATCCGTCGGGCGTTCAGCATGTTTTCGTCAACGGAGTTGCCGCCGTAAAAGATGGGCAGCGGACGCAAGCTCTGGCGGGGCGTGTGCTGGATCCGCCGGGCCGGCCGGCGCAGCGTCCCTAAGGCGTGAGCCAGCCCGCGAGGGCATCGCCGAGATCAGGAAGCGTCACCGCGCTCATGTGGTTTCCCGCGACCTCCACATAAGTGGCGTTCGGCAGCGCCTCGGCGAGCGCCCGGGCCGAGCCGTTATCGCTGTCCTGCGCCCCTGAAAGCACCATGATCGGCATGTCGAAGCTCTCAAGGGCCGCGCGTGGGACGGCGGGGAAGCTGCTCACCAAGTGAATCAGCGCTTTAGGATCGCCGCCGGTCGTCTTGAGGAAGGCTTCGGCCATCCATGCGCTCGAGAACTTTTCGTGTGTTCCCGCGCCCTCGAGCGCCCGCCGGAAGAAGTCGGACCTATTGGAGAGGTCGAGCAGACCTTCGAGCCCCATGCCTGCGATCATGGCCTTCCCGGGTTTCGCCCCGCGCGCCAGCATCCGCGCCGTCGTCCGGGCGCCGAGGGAGTAACCACCAAGATCATAGTCACCGGGCCCAAGACCGAGCTGGTCGACGAGGCCGAGATTGTCGTCGGCAAGGATATCCGCCGGGTAGTCGGCCTTGTCATGGCTGCGGGCGCTTTCCCCGTGGGCGCGCAGGTCGGGCATAATCACGCGCCTGCCTGTGTCGGCGAGTTTGCCCGCGTGGCCGTATTTGATCCAATTGACTTGGGCATTGGAGAACAGGCCGTGGATCAGAATGACGGGGCGTCCGTCCGCCGGTCCCATCTCGTGGAAGACCATGCGGTCGCCGTGCGCACCCTTGAAGGTGTGAGCGGTCTCCGACAACAGCTCTATGCTTTCTTCTTCGGCTTCTTCGGAGCGGGCGATGTGTTGACGGCCGCGGCGGCGCGAATGAGCGCCTTCAAGGCCTTTTCATCGATCTTCTCGCCCTGGCGGATATCGATCGCACGGCGCGTGTTGCCTTCGAGGCTGGAGTTGAAAAGTTTCTTCGGGTCTTTGACCGCGGCACCCTTGGCGAAGGTGAGTTTCACAGCGGCCTTATAGGTCTCGCCCGTGCAAATGATTCCGTCATGCGACCAAACCGGGACCTCCCACTTCCATTCCTCGACCACGTCGGGGTCGGCGTCCTTGATGAGGGCGCGGATATGGGCCAGCGTTTCGCCGCGCCAGTCGCCCAAGTCCTTGATCCGCGCGTCGATCATCTTCGCGGCGGAGGCCGTTCCGCTTTTTTTCGCTGCCTTCGGTGCTGCTTTCTTCATGGGGGCTACTCGCTAAATTGGACGAAGGAGATCGCGTTGCCGTCGGGATCGCGCACATGAAAATCGGTACCGCCCCACTCCTGTTTCATAAGCTTCTGCGGAAAATCGACCTTCCGGCGTTCAAACTCCTCAAACAACGCTTTCACATCGCTCACCTCGATGGACGCAAGGATGAGGGAGCCTTCGCGCGCGGCGAGGTCCGCGAAATTGGGATCGTGTACGAAGCGCAGATGCAAGCAGGACTCAC
>CAMDOZ010000049.1 GCA_945903705.1 Fidelibacterota bacterium
AAGCCTTCCAAGCTTACGACGAGGGTTCGATTCCCTTCACCCGCTCCAAATTCAGCCCCCATTCCCTGTAGAAACGCCACGATCCCTGGCGTTAAGCTTCTCCCCTAGGGGCCATAACAGGGGATCGCACATGACATTCCGCGCATTGCTCACTACCACGGCGCTGGTCGCGCCGCTCGCACTTGCCTCGTGCAATCAGCCGGCACCGCAGGTGGAAGCGAAACCGCCGTTCAGTGTCGTCGAAGCGTCGATCTCCGACATGCGGACGGCGATGGCCGAGGGACGCGTCACCTCGCGCCAGCTCGTCGAGCAATACCTGATTCGCATCGCCAGGTACGACCATCGCCTGCACGCCGCGGTCTCGGTCAATCCCAACGCGCTTGTGCAGGCCGACGAGCTGGATAAGGAGCGCGCGGCGGGCAAACTGCGCGGACCGCTGCACGGCATTCCCGTGGCCGTGAAGGACAATATCCACACATCGACCGATATGCCGACGACCGGCGGTTCCATCGCGTTCAAGGGTTACTATCCGCCCTACGACGCGACCTTGGTCACGAACCTCAAGGCCGCGGGCGCCATCATCATCGCCAAGTCGACCTTGACGGAGCTCGCCAATTGGATGGCCGGCCCGCCGAACCAGATGGAGTCCGGCTACAACGGGCTCGTCGGTCAGAGCTACAATCCTTACGACCCCCGCATGCAAGCGGACCTGGAGCCCGAGATGAACACGGGCGGTTCGAGCTCGGGCATCGGCGTTGCCGTCAACATGTGGGCGGCAAGTGTAGGCACCGACACCGGCGGCTCGGTTATGAGCCCGACGAACCAAAACATGCTTGCGGGCATCCGCGCGACCACGGGCCGCATCAGCCGATGGGGCATCATCCCTGTGAGTCTCGATCAGGATATGTCGGGTCCCATGGCGAAGGCGGTCACGGACGTCGCGATCATGCTCGGCGCCATGGAAAGCAAGCAGCCGGATCCCAATGATCCGGCGACGACGAAATGCCAGCCTCCGGCAAATAACGACTACACGCAGTTCCTGGACGCAAATGCGCTGAAAGGCGCCCGCATCGGCGTATCCCGCGCGGCGATCTACACACCGCTCGATCTTCCAGGCGGCGGAAAGCGTCCGGGTTTGCGCCCCGACGAATTGCAGTCCATGGAAGAGGCCATTGCCGCGATCAAGGCCGCCGGCGCCGAGATCGTCGAGAAAGACTTTCCGACCTACCTTGAAAAGGACCCAACCAAGAACTTCGCCTTGCACATTGTCTGCCAGACGAATGTTCCGGGCGTGAACAACAACTGCTCGACCATCTTCAACTACGGCATGAAACGCGACTTCAATGCCTGGGCCGCGAGTCTGGGCCCCAACGCGCCCTACAAGAACCTGACGGAACTGCGCGAATGGAATCTTGCTCACGTCGAATGGAACACCATTCGCTACAAGCAATCGCGCCTCGATAGCTCCGATGCCGTCGACCTCGTGAAGGACAAGCCGCGTTACGACGCGGACCGCGCGCGCGGTCTCGAAATGAGCAAAGCGCAAGGCATCGATACGCTGTTGGTTGGCGAGAAGGTGGACGCCGTGCTGTTCCCGGGGGCGAGTGGCGCGGAGTTCGCCTCGCGCGCCGGTTATCCGGGTCTCGTCGTGCCCTATGGAATGGTTACGAATGCGGGCAACGGCCCCGACGGCAAGCCCACCGGCGAGCGGGACCGTCCGTTCGGCGTGAGCTTCGTTGGACCGGAGTGCGGTGAGCCGCGCGTGCTGGCGATCGGCTATGCCTTCGAGCAGGCCACCAAGAAGCGCGTACCGCCGCCGCAGTTCCCCTAAGGGCCCGGGGCTTGGGCGTGCACCTTATTATGTGTGCGTCCAAGCAGGTCGCGAGATCGGCGGCTTTTTGCCGACGGACTTCGGGCGGCAGGCCGGATTCCGCCGATGCGAAAAATGAGGGCGCGGAGGGTGCGTGTAGATTCAGTATTTTATGCGCGAGTTCCCGGCCCGCGTGTGGCTGGCATATAGCTTGCATGATTTAGTCTTGAGGGAGATCGGCCGCCGCCAGGTGGGCCGTTGGGAGCGATTTTCACTTCGACAGGATGGCCGACGCGGATTCGGATTCGAACCCGCGTGACCCGTTACTAAGATCGGCTGAGCATGACGTCCGGAAAGACTTTTCTGCGCGCTCTCATGACCCGCCGCACGGCAGCGGGTGCGCTCGGCGCGGCCTTGCTGATCGGCGCCGGCGTGCTCAGCTATCTCCTCGCCGAGCGAGCGGCCTTGCGCAATCTCGGAAGTATCGCTCAGGACCGCTTGAGCCTACTCGAACGGACTCTCGACTACACGGTGGGTCGCTTCAGCTATCTTCCCGACGTCCTTTCGCAGGCGGCTCCCATCGTCGAAGCCTACCGCAATCCTTCTGACCCGCAGGCGATCAGGGAGGCCAATCTCTACCTCAAGGCGCTGAATGAAACCGCGGGATCGGCCGACTTGTACATCGTCGACCGCAACGGCGTGGCACTCGCCGCCAGTAACTTCGACCGGGAGACCACATTCGTCGGCCAGAATTACGCCTTCCGCCCTTATTTCACGGACGCCCTCAGCACCGGCGAAGGTCGCTACTACGCCGTCGGCGTCACCACCGGCCAGCCCGGATATTTCCTCTGGCACGCCGTTCCCGGCCCCGATGGCAGCACGATCGGTGTCGCGGTGGTGAAGATCGACCTTTTGCACCTTCAGGAGGACTGGAGAAGCGCCGACGATGTTGTCGCGATGGTCGACGCCAACAAGGTGATTTTTCTGACCAGCCATCCGGAATGGCAGTACCGGCCGATGACGGCGCTGACCGCCTCGCAGGTGCGCATGTTCCGCGAGACACAGCAGTACGGCGGAGCCGTCTTGCGAGCGAGCCCGCTTCTGTCCGGCGAGCGCGAGATCGACGGGATTCCAGTCGAGAACGTCGATGACGGATCGGTTACCGGCCACGAATTTGTCGCCTTTTCCCGCACACTTTCCCAGTACGGCTGGTCTCTGTTCGTCCTCAGCGACATGCGTAACGTGCAGCTTCAAGCGACCATCGCCGCCGGCGGAGCTGTCGTCACTGTGGTCGCCGTCTTCCTGATCGTTCTTGTCACCCATCAACGGAGCCAGATGGCGCGCGCAAAACTGAATGCGCACAACATGCTCGAACAGCGGGTCGCCGCGCGGACCGTCGAACTGACCGCCGCCAACACCCAGCTCTCCGTCGAGATCGACCAGCGCATCCGTATCGAACAGAACCTCAGGCGCGCGCAGGACAACCTCATCCACGCGACCAAGATGGCGAGCCTGGGGCAGGCGCTGGCGGGTGTCGCCCACGAGATCAATCAATCCCTCGCGGCTTTGCGCACCTATGCGGCCAGCACGCAGGTGTTTCTCGGCCGCGCCGACAAGGATCGTGTCGCCAGCAACCTCACGACTATTTCTTCCATTGTCGAGCGCATGGGGGAACTCACCCAGCATCTCAAGAGCTTTGCGCGTAAGGAAACGGTGGCGAAACAGTCGACGGACCTCACGGCCGCGATTCGCTATGGCTTGAAACTCATCGACTACCGCATCACCGCGGATGACGTGCAGCTCACGATCGTTCTGCCCGAAAGGCCGGTGTATGTCGTCGCCAATACAATCCGGCTCGAGCAGGTGTTGGTCAACTTGGTTTCGAATGCCCTGGACGCCATGCGCGATCACTCTCACCGGCACCTGACGGTCGAGCTTTTCGCCGACGGCGGCGCGGCGGTGCTTGAGGTCGCCGACACCGGGCGCGGAATCGCGCGTGACATGTTGAGCTCGGTGTTCGACCCGTTCTACACGACTAAGGATGTTGGGGAGGGACTGGGCCTCGGCCTCTCGATCTCCTACGGTATCGTCAAGGATATGGGAGGCGACATTACGGTGGAGAGCGAGCTTAACGTCGGAACATCGTTCCGCATCACCTTGCCGCTCGCGGCAGGGGTTGCCGCGCCGGCGGAGCTCAGTGCATGAACGCGACCGTCCTGGTTGTCGACGACGAAGAGCAGGTCCGCAATTCCATCGTCCAGTGGCTGGGTCTTGGCGGGCTCAGCGTAGACTCGGCCGCTAACGTGCAGGACGCCATTGCCGCCGTCCGCCGCAAAATGCCAACGGTGGTCTTGAGCGATTTCAAAATGCCTCAGAAATCCGGCATGGATCTGATGCACGAGGTGCACAAGATAGATCCGGACGTTCCGGTTGTTCTGCTTACGGCGCACGGGGATGTCCAGCTTGCGGTCGCCGCCATGCGTGACGGTGCTTACGACTTTCTACAGAAACCCTATGTGCCCGATCACCTGACCGCGGTGATCACGCGGGCCATCGAGCAGCGCAAATTGAAGCTGCAATTGCGCGAATTGTCGGACCGTGTTGCCGCCCGCGAAGGGCTGGAAGCGCGCCTGATCGGGACCTCGACGGCCATTGGCCGCGTGCGCGATATGATCGCGGAACTCGCGATGCATAATCGCGACGTCATCGTCGTCGGCGAGACCGGAACGGGCAAGGAAGTGGTGGCGCGGGCGCTGCACGATCTCGGCCCGCGGGCCGGAAAGCCGTTCGTCGCCGTGAATTGCGCGGCCGTACCGGCTGAGCTGTTCGAGAGTGAATTGTTCGGCCACGAAGCGGGCGCCTTCACCGGCTCGCGCGGCGTACGCGAAGGAAAGTTCGAATTCGCTCATGGCGGCACCGTGCTCTTGGACGAGATCGAGAGCATGCCGCTCGTGCTGCAGAGCAAGCTTTTGCGTGTGCTGCAGGAACGCTCCATCGAGCGCGTGGGATCGAATAAGACCATTCCCATCGACATCCGCGTCATCTCCGCGACCAAGTGCAATCTCGAGGCTGAAAGCCGCAACGGACGTTTCCGCGCGGACCTCTATTACCGGCTCATGGGCGCCGAAATCCCGCTGCCTCCGCTGCGGGCGCGGGAAGGCGACATTCTCCTTCTTTTCGAACATTACGCTGCCAATGCGGCCGCTATCGCCGGCACCAAGCCGAGGCCGTTGTCGGCCTCGGATATCGAGGTCGTGCTCATGCATCAGTGGCCCGGCAATGTACGCGAGTTGAAAGCGGTTGCCGAACGCTACGGGTTAGGCCTGAAGGCCGCAGGGCAGACCGTTCAGGATATCCTCCGCCATGCCGAACCCACGCACGTCGCGGGCGGGCAGGCGCTCGCGGACCGGGTCGCGGCGTACGAGCGGCGCCTGATCGAGGCGGCGCTCCGGGATCACGGCGGGTCCATTGCGGCGGTGATCGACACCCTGAGCATTCCCCGGCGCACCTTGAACGAGAAAATGGCCAAGTACGGCCTGTTGCGACCCGGCCGGACGGGCACGGCCGCCGACGAGAATTGAGGGGCCCGCGGCCTCAAGGCCCGGAAAAGGTTAGAATATCCGAGAGCGTTGCGGATCCTTGGTCCGTCAACGGGTTAGGCGTCGCGGCGCTATTTGGCCGGCGTCGATTCGGCTAGAGTGGAGCGCGGGTCCGAGGGAGGTTTTGACGTGCGGTTTTTTGGTCGGCTAAGCAACATCTTCATCGGTTTGGCTGCTGCCGGTCTGCTCGGGTGCGCGGCGCCGCCCGATGAAGCGGCGACCCCGACCACCGTCTCGAAAGTCAGCGAGCCCGCGACCGATGGATCCACGAAACGTCTGCGGATTCTCACCGAGGCGCAGTACCTCAATACCATCGCCTATGTGTTCGGACCGGACATCCGCCCGGTGGCGACTTTTCCGCCATCACAGCGTACCGATGGCCTGATCGCTCTCGGGACATCGCGCGGCGGCGTCACCACGCAGCAGCTGGAATTATACCAGAAGGCTGCGCTGACCGTTTCGCAGATGGCGGTGGACGAAAAGCACCGCGCGTTTCTTATCCCATGCAAGCCGGCCTCCGAGGCCGCGGCGGATCGCGCCTGTGCCACCGCCTTCCTCAAGGAGAAGGGGCGCCTTCTCAATCGGCGTTCCTTGACCGAAGCCGAACTGAACGCCTTCGTCACCGAAGCGGTGAATTCCGCCGACGGCCTCAAGGACTTCTACGCGGGGCTCGCCATCGCGTTGGAGGCAATGCTGGTGAGTCCCAACGTCTTGTTTGTCACCGAAACATCGGAGCCCGATCCCGCCGCGCCGGGCAAGCAGCGTCTGGACGCCGCCTCGCTCGCGACAAGACTGTCCTTGTTCCTGTGGAATGCGGTTCCGGACGATGGCCTCTTGAAAGCCGCGGAAAACGGCGAGCTTCATACCGAGAAGGGTCGCGCCCGCCAGGTGGAGCGGATGCTGCTCAGCGTACGCCTTGAAACCGGCATGCGCGCCTTCTTCGACGACATGTTCGGTTTCGACGACTTCAACGCCCTTTCGAAGGACGCGAGCGTCTATCCGAAATTCACCGGCCAGGCGATGACGGATGCGCGCGAGGAGACGATCCGCACCGTGGTCGAGCACCTGGTCACCCAAAAGAAAGACTATCGCGATCTCTATACGACGCGTGCAACCTTCATCTCGCCGGCACTTGCGGTGATCTATGGCCTGACGACACCGCCAAACTGGACACGCTACGAGTTTCCGGACGGCAGTCCGCGCGCAGGCATTCTCACACACATCAGCTTCCTCGCGGTGCATTCACATCCGGGTCGCAGCTCGGCCACCTTGCGCGGCAAGGCGCTGCGCGAACTTCTTCTCTGTCAGCCGGTGCCGCGTCCGCCGGCGAACGTCGACTTCTCGGCGGTGGAGAATCCCAAGGCCAACCTGCGCACGGCGCGGGACCGCGTGAACGCGCACCTGGAAAACCCCGTGTGCGCCGGCTGCCACAAGATCACCGATCCCATGGGCTTGGCCCTCGAGAATTTCGACGGCTCGGGGCGCTACCGCGAGACCGAGCGGGGCTCACCTATTGACGCCAGCGGCTCGCTCGACGGGAAAGCGTTCACGGATGTCGCGGGCCTGGGGCAGGCGATGCACGACCATCCTTCCCTCACCTCTTGTCTTGTGAAGCGCGCCTATAGCTACGCCACCGGCGGCCCGACCGAACCGTCGGACCGGCCGCTCCTGACCTACCTCGACGCCCGCTTCGCCGAGGAAGGCTATACGCTTCCGGGCCTGCTGCGAGGGATCGCGCTCAGTCAGTCCTTCTTGCACGTGAATGATGCCGCGCCCGCGGTCCAAGCCGCCCGCGCAAACTAGGGAAATCGTCATGGCAGATCTCAACAGACGTCGTGTCCTCAATGGAATGCTTGGCGGTGGCGCAATCACCGTCGGATTGCCGCTGCTCGACAGTTTTCTGAATGGCAACGGTAATGCGTTCGCCGATGGAACGCCCTTGCCGGTGCGTTTCGGAACCTGGTTCTGGGGCTGCGGCATGACGAAGAAGATTTTCGTGCCCGCACAAACCGGAAAAAATTACGAACTGACCGAAGAGCTCGAAGCCCTCAAGAACGTCAAGCAGCACATCAACGTGCACACCAATATGACGGCCTATCGGGACGGGACGTTCTTCTGCCACTACACGGGCTGGGTCGTGTTCCGCACGGGTAGCGCGCCCGTTGTTGGAAACCTTCCGCTCTTTGAGTCCCTCGACACCACGCTCGCCAACCGCATCGGCCGCACCACGCGTTTCAAGACGCTGACGGCCACCGCCACCGGCGACATCCGCAACGTCATCAGTTACGAGAACGCGACCACGCCGAACCCGCCGGAGTTCTCGCCGATTGCGTTCTACACCCGTCTCTTCGGCCCCGACTTCCAGGACCCGAATGCGGCGACCTTCACGCCCAATCCGCGCATCATGATGCGCAAGAGCGCCCTTTCGGCCGTGACGGACCAGATCAAAGTGCTGAATGGCAAGGTCGGCGCCGACGACAAGGCGCGGCTCGACCAATATTTCACAGGGCTGCGTCACCTGGAAAACCAGCTCAACCACCAGCTCGTCAAGCCTGAGCCGCGCGCGGCCTGCCAGCCGGCAAAGGCGTGGAAGGAAGAGCCGCCGCCGGGCACGGACAGCCTGCTCGTGGCGTCCCGCCACCGCATGATGACCGACCTCATGGTCATGGCCATCGCTTGTGATCAGACCCGCGTGTTCAATATGAGCATGTCGAAGTCGGATTCGAATTCCACCAAGCAAGGCTACGAGAAGCCCCACCACACCTGCACCCACGAAGAATCCATCGACGAGAAGCTCGGCTATCAGCCGAACGCCTCCTGGTTCACCAAGCGCTCGATGGAGAACTGGGCCTACTTCGTCGAGGCTTTCGCCAAGATCAAGGAAGGCGACGGCACGCTGCTCGACAACGTACTTATCATGGCGAATACGGACGTGAGCTACGCGCGCGTCCACTCGCTGGAAGAAATGCCTGCGTTCACGGCGGGGCGCGCCGGCGGGAAGATCAAGACCGGCATGCACATCGACCATAAAGGCGGGCAGGGCACGGCGCTCAGCTACACCTGCCTCAAGGTCATGGGGCTCGACGTCGACTCTTGGGGTTCCAAGAGCAACCAGACCAACAAAGAAGTCGGCGAGATCCTGGCGTAAGGGTATGACGATGAAAAAGATTCACGGCCTTATCAGCTTTGTGGCTGTCGTGGCGGCGGCAGGCGCGGTCTTCGCGCAGGCGCGCGGCAAGGCCGAGTTGGAGGACTATGTCCGCGAGCCCTTGCCGCCGGGGTTCCAGGTCATGCAGACGGAGCTCGAGGGACCCGTCTTCGCCGATGCGAACGGCAAGACGATCTATGTGTGGCCGTTGAACGCGGTGCGAAACGGCGATCTCGGCGACCGCAAAGGCGAGCCCAACTGCGGCGACAAAGTCGAGAAACTGAGCAGCGGACTGCAGAGTCCCTATCCGGGCGGGCTCGAAATGCCGGAAGCGGATACGCGGCCGAGCTGCCTCGCGATTTGGCCGGGTCTGTGGGCTCCTGCGGATGCAAAAGACACCGGCAAGTTCACGGTGGTCACCCGCAAGGACGGCCGCCGGCAATGGGCCTATGAAGGTTATGCACTCTATACGTCCGTTCTCGATCAGAAACCGGGCGACGTCCTTGGCGGATCAAAACGCACCATGGGCGGCGATGCGCGCTCGACCGGTGTGATCCGGCAACCGGCTGCCCCGCCGACGAATGTTCCGCCGCAGTTCGCGGTCAACATGAGCGACAGCGGACGCCAGCTGACCTTGGCCGCCAATGACGCCTCGGTCTATGTCTCGGACAAGGACACGGCGACCAAGTCGAACTGTGACGCCAAGTGCCGCCAGGACTTCCAGCCGGTGCTGGCGCCCGAGCATGTGCGGCCGCAAGCCGACTGGGCGATC
Organism: Fidelibacterota bacterium; assembly: GCA_945903705.1. Classification (GTDB taxonomy): domain Bacteria; phylum Pseudomonadota; class Alphaproteobacteria; order Rhodospirillales; family Rhodospirillaceae; genus SHVO01. The sequence goes on from CAMDOZ010000049.1 coordinate 9,330, forward strand.
ATCGAAAACTCGCCGGGCGTCAAGCAGTGGATCTTCCGCGGCAAGCCGCTCTACACGCGGCCCTCGGACCGGATCCCTCACAGCCTGGAAGGCGGCGATATCCCCGGCTGGTCCAACGTCTGGACTCAGAAGGCGCCTATGGCTCCCAAGGAGTTCACCCGCCACATCAATCGCGTCGGCACCGTTCTGGGTGATGAGAAGGGCCGGACGATCTATGTGTACGCCTGCAACGACGACGCGCCGGACCAGCAGGATTGCAGCCATCCCTCGCAGCCGCAAGCCTTTCGGCTCGCGGTGAGCGGGAAGGGCGATCAGCAGCGCGCGATGCAGAATTTCCCCTATGTGCTTGCGGGCGAGAACGCGAAAAGCCCGAGCGCCGCGTGGACCATCATCTCGATTGATTCCGCGACGGGGAAGAAGGCAGCGGCCGGTCAGGCTGGGACTCTCCGCGTGTGGGCTTATCGCGATCGGCCCGTATACCTCTGCGCGCGCGACAAGAAGCCCGGCGACATCGAATGCGATTCCTGGGGCGAAAATTTCGGACTGCGGAACGGTTATCGCGCCTTCTGGGTGCGCGAAGACTTCGGCGGCAGTCACGGTTAGGCGAAGGAAACAGTCATGAAACATCTCATTGCCGCTTCGACGTTCGCGCTGATCGCGGGCCTTGCCGGATCCGCCACGGCCGACGACGGCGCGCTCCGCGACCGCACCATCGGTTTTGTCCTCACCCACAAGAGTTTCGCCTTGTGGCAATCGCCGGACGGAAAAAAAGAATGCCCGCAGGGCGTGAACGTCGGCCCCCGCGAGCAGTTCAAGGCGCTCTATCCCGATGGCGGAAAATTCGCCGAGACGCAGCTCGCGCGGGAAGGGGAGATTCACTTCCCCGATACGACGCCCGAACCGGATCTGTTTTTTCGCGAGCCGGTCGTCAAAGTCGGCCTTGGCCTCAATCTTGACGGCAAGACGGATGACAACGACTTCGTGAGCGAAGACGGTAAGGAAACCGGCATCGACAATCAGATGTATCGGGTGGTGGGCTGCACCGACAATTACCGCGGACCGGAGGGCCAGGCGCGGCACTTCATTCAGGACTATATGCGCAAGTTCAACTACAACCGCTGGCTCATCGAAGTCACGGACGTGGACGACCTCACCAATGACGCCGACGTGACCGTGAGTCTCTATCGCGGTTTGGATTCCTTGACGCAAGATGCCGCCGGCAATTTCACCTCGGGCGGAACTCAGCGCGTTGACGCGAAGTGGGGCAAGGAGTTCATCTACAAGACGAAAGGCAAGATCGAGGGCGGTGTCCTCACGTCGATGCCGACCAACATCACGTTCCCGGAATCCCAATCGCGTGGCTATCCGTATAATGCCGTGAAGGATTGGCGCCTGCGCCTAAGTCTCACGTCGGAAGGTGCGGAAGGCCTGATGGCCGGTTACCTGGACCTGGAGCGTTGGCACCATAACCTGTGGCAGCTCTGGTCGAGTCACCACCGCAGTTACGGCGGCGAACCTGTGCCGTCTCAGTACCGGTCTCTGCGCCGCAATGCCGACGCCTATCCCGATCCTGCGACAGGCCAGAACACGCATATTTCCGCCGCCTGGGCCGTGAAATTCGCCCAGGCCTTCATCATGCATCCGGATGAGCAGGTGGCCGAGACTCCGGCGCCCGCGGGCCTTACGGCGGGCAAGGCGGGCACGGCACGCGAATAGTCGGCTTGCCCGAGGCTTTGGCCCAAAGTACGGTCCGGACGAGCGAATTTAAGTTTCGGGGGGAAGAGTAGGTTATGGCTCAAGCTGATATTACCGCAAATGGGGTTGCCAACGCCGACCACATGACCGCGGCCGACATGAGGCGCCGAGTGAAGATGATTTTCCTCGGCTCGGCAGGCAACTTGGTCGAGTGGTACGACTTCTATGCCTATGCGGCCTTTGCGCTCTATTTTGCGCCGTCGTTCTTCCCGAACACCGACCCGGTCGTACAGCAGCTTCAGGCGGCGCTCTTGTTCGCCTTCGGCTTCATCGTGCGTCCCATCGGCGGCTGGCTGTTCGGCCATTTCGCCGACCGTTACGGCCGGCGCAACGCGCTGACCACGTCCGTGCTTCTGATGTGCATGGGCTCGCTGATCATCGCCGTATCTCCGACTTATGCGCAAATCGGCATCTGGGCCCCGGTGATCCTCGCGGTCGCGCGCGTGATTCAAGGCCTCTCCCTCGGCGGCCAATACGGCACCAGCGCCACCTATCTCTCCGAAGTTGCGCACCCGAAGCATCGCGGCTTCTTCTCGAGCTTCCAGTATGTGACGCTTATCGGCGGCCAGCTGACGGCCATCCTCGTGCTTCTGATCCTTCAGAAGGTGTTCCTGTCGCCTGAGGAAATCCGGGCCTGGGGCTGGCGCATTCCGTTCTACATCGGCGGCGCGCTCGCGATCTTCACCGCAGTCATGCAGAAGCAGCTGCACGAGACCGAACAGTTCGTCGCGGCCAAGAAAGAGGCGGACAGGACCGGCAAGAAGATCGGCGGCATCCGCCAGCTGATGAAGTATCCGAAGGAAATCGCGATCGTGGTCGGCCTGACCATGGGCGGCACGACGGCCTTCTACACCTACACCACCTACATGCAGAAATATCTGAAGCTGTCGGTGGGGCTGAACGACGAGCAGACCACACTGGTCACGGCGGGCTCTCTGATCTTCGCGCTCTGCCTGCAGCCGCTGTACGGGGCGCTCTCCGACAAGATCGGCCGTCGCCCGCTGTTGATCTTCTTCGGCGTCTGCGGAACCCTTTTCACCATTCCGATCCTGACGACGCTGCAGACGGCCTCAGGCCCGTGGCAGGCCTTCTTCCTGATCGCTTGCGCCTGGATCATCGTCTCGGGCTACACCTCCATCAACGCGGTGGTGAAGGCCGAGCTGTTCCCGACGGCGGTGCGCGCCATCGGGGTGGGATTGCCCTACGCCCTGACGGTCTCGATCTTCGGCGGATCGGCGGAATCGGTTGCGCTCTACTTCAAGACCATCGGCCACGAACAGTGGTTCTACTATTATCTGACCGGAATTATCGCGACCTCGCTCCTGGTCTACGTCGGTATGCGTGACACGGGCAAGGATTCGGCCATGAGCCGGCACGAATAGGAGAGGGAGTTTTCCATGGCTGAACGTATGTCACGGCGGACGGCGGTTGCGGTCGGAGCAGCCTGCCTCGGTACTCTCGCAGGTGCGGCCGGTTCGGCCAGCGGAGCTCAAGCAGTAGGCAAGCAAATGTTCACTGTCCCTCAGATGACCATTCCGGTGGTCGGCAACGCCGCCGTGTTTCCGGTGCGTCGCGTGTACTGCATCGGCCGCAACTATGCGGCGCATGCGCGCGAAATGGGTTCGGACCCGAACCGCGAGCCGCCGTTCTTCTTCCAGAAGCCCGCGGATGCCGTGCGTGTTTTTCAACCGGGTGCGACCGGTTCGATCGCATACCCGACGCTCACCAAGAATTTCCACTATGAGATCGAGCTCGTCGCTTTCCTTAAAGGCGGGGGGCGCAACATCCCTGTCGAGAAGGCCCTGGATCTGGTTCTCGGCTACAGCGTCGGCCTCGATATGACGCGCCGCGATCTTCAGAACAAAATGAAGGAAGAACAGAAGCCCTGGGAAATCGGAAAGAGCTTTGATGAGTCGGCCCCGATGGGACCCATTCACCTTGCCGAGCAAACCGGCCATTTCACGAAGGGCCGTATCGCGCTCGCGGTCAACGGCGCGGTGAAGCAGAATTCCGACCTCAGCAATATGATCTGGAGCGTGGCGGAGCAGATCGCACAGCTTTCCCGTGCGAACGAGCTCTTCCCCGGCGACGTCGTTTTCTCCGGCACTCCGGAGAACATCGGTCCGGTGGTCGCGGGCGATACCATGGTCGGAATGATCGCCGGATTGCCGGATTTGACGGTGAAAGTCGCTGGTCCGCTCCCGGTTTAGGGATAATTATTTGCCCACGAGTTCGATTCCGAAGGAATCGAACTCAAATCCTTTGAATCTGGCCGCGATCGGCCGCAAAACCGGCCTCCCACTTTTGCTGATCGCGGCCAATAGACGCGGTTGCGGGTCTGTGGTGCAATATATGATATTGCGCCGCACGCCAGCGCGCCTTATGCGCTGCCCTTTGGAACCGTTCCGGGATCGATTTAATGACCCACATTCCCTCGCAGCATTCTCTTCTCGGCCTGATCGGCAACACGCCGCTTGTGCGCGTGCGCAATCTCGATGTGGGGCAGTGTGAGCTCTACCTGAAGCTGGAGAGCCAAAATCCCGGCGGCTCCATTAAGGACCGTATCGCAATCTCGATGATCGAAGCGGCGGAGCGCGATGGCCGCTTGAAGCCGGGCGGGACGCTGGTGGAAGCCACGGCTGGAAATACCGGCCTTGCCCTTGCTCTCGTTGCCGGCCAGAAGAACTACAAAGTCATCCTGGTCATCCCCGACAAGATGAGCCAGGAGAAAATCTTTCATCTGAAAGCCCTCGGCGCGCAGGTCATCCTGACGCGCTCGGACGTGCAGAAGGGGCATCCCGAGTACTACCAGGAGAAAGCCCGTGCCATCGCCGACAGCACGCCGGGCGGATTCTACGTCAATCAATTCGAAAACCCCGCGAACCCCGTCGCGCACGAAAGCACCACGGCCCCGGAGATCTGGCAGCAGATGGACCGCAACCTGGATGCCATCGTGTGCGGCGTTGGCAGCGGCGGCACACTCACCGGCATCGGGAATTTCTTCAAGCGCACCGCACCTCACGTGGAAATGGTTCTCGCCGATCCGAAGGGGTCGATCCTGGCGCCGCTCGTGAATACCGGCGAGATGATCACGCCCGGAAGCTGGCTCGTGGAAGGGATTGGCGAAGACTTCATCCCGAAGAATTGCGATCTCGATCTCGTCGGCGCCGCCTACACGATCGACGATGCTGAATCGATTGCGACCTCGCGGGAGGTACTGCAGAAGGAAGGCATTCTGTGCGGCTCGTCCTCGGGCACCTTGATCGCCGCGGCGCTGCGCTATTGCCGTGAGCAAACGAAGCCGAAGCGCGTCGTCTCGTTTGTATGCGACAGCGGCAATAAGTATCTGTCCAAGATCTACAATCCCTATTGGCTGCAGGACCAGGGGATCACCGATCGCGTGGAAACCCAGGATCTGCGCGATCTGATTGCGCGTCCCTACATGCGCGGCGATGTGGTCTGGGCCGCACCCACCGATACCTTGCAGCAGGTCTACGCGAAGATGCGCATGTTCGAGATCAGCCAAGTGCCGGTGATGGAAGATCGCAAGCTGATCGGCCTCATGGACGAGGCGGACGTGCTCTTGCGGGTCACGGGAGATACGACCGGTTTTGCGACGCCGGTCGGAAAGGTCATGCGACGGGAATTTGAAACCGTGGACGTCAAAACTCCGGTCAATGAACTCATTCCGAAGTTTGAAAGCTCCCGCGCCGTCTGTGTGATGGATAAGGGCGAGTTTCTCGGCCTGATCACGCCGGCGGACTTCCTCAACTACCTGCGCAGGAGAACGGGCCGGGCATGAGCAACGATCCCAACAAAGATCATCTGCTGAAGGGTTTCGATACGCGGGCGATTCACGCCGGGCAGCATTTCGATCCGACCACCAATGCGGTGATCACCCCCATCTACGCGACCTCGACCTACGCGCAGGAATCTCCGGGCGTGCACAAGGGCTTCGATTACGGCCGCAGCCACAATCCCACGCGCTACGCTTTCGAACGCGCAATTGCGGCGCTTGAGGGCGGCAAGGCAGGTTTTGCCTTTGCGTCGGGCATGGCCGCCGCTGGAACGGTGCTTGAGCTGCTCGATGCCGGCTCGCACATTGTCGCAATGGACGATCTCTACGGCGGCACTTACCGCCTGATGGAACGCGTGCGCAAACGCTCTTCGGGTCTGGCTGTTTCCTACGTTGACCTCACCGATATCGCGAAGCTGAAGACGGCCATCCGCGCCAACACGAAAATGGTCTGGATCGAATCGCCCACCAATCCCTTGCTGAAACTGGCCGATATCCAGGCCATCGCGGCCGAGGCGCACAAGCAGGATGTGATCGTCGTCGTCGACAACACCTTTGCTTCGCCGTGGACCCAGCGCCCGCTCGAGTTGGGCGCGGATATCGTGGTGCACTCGGCGACCAAGTACCTGAACGGTCACTCCGACGTGATCGGCGGCGTGGCCGTCGCCAGTCAACCCGACCTGGTCGAGCAACTCGGATTTCTTCAGAATTCCGTCGGTTCGATCTCGGGGCCGTTCGATTGCTTCCTGATGCACCGCGGTCTCAAGAGCCTGGGCATCCGCATGGAGCGTCACAATAAGAATGCGCTCCAGATCGCAACATGGCTGGAAAAGCACCCCAAGATCGAGCGGGTGCTCTATCCGGGCCTTCCGAGCCATCCCCAATACGCACTCGCGCAAAAACAGATGCGCGGCGGCGGCGGAATGATCACCGCTTTCATGAAGGCGGGCCTCGAAGACGCCCGCCAGGCGCTGTCGCGCACGCGCATTTTCACCCTCGCGGAAAGCCTCGGCGGCATCGAAAGCCTGATCGAGCATCCCGCGATCATGACCCACGCCTCGATCCCGAAAGAGGTGCGCGAGAAAATCGGCATCAAGGACGGCTTGATTCGCTTGTCCGTCGGTATCGAGGACGCCGAGGATCTCCAGAACGACCTCGCGCAGGCGCTTCAGTAGGTCCCATGCTCCGTCGCACGCTCTCCTGCTTGGCTGTTATCGGAGGGTTGACGCTCGCGGCGTGCGGCAAGGACGAGCCTCCCGGCCCATACCAGGTCGAAGAAACTCCGCTGACCCAGATAGCGGCCGACCTCGCCGCCGGCAAAACGACGTCGGTCGAGATCACGCGCGCCTATATCGACCGTATCAACAGGTACGACGCGCCGCTGCGCTCCGTGATCGCGATCATGTCCGATGCTCTCCCCCAGGCGGAAGCCTCCGATCAGCGCCGCAAGGACGGCAAAGCGCTGGGACCGCTCGATGGCATCCCCATTCTCTTCAAGGACAATATCGATGTGGTCGGCACGCCGACCACGGCGGGATCTTTCGTACTCGAGAAGAATCTGCCCGCGCAGGACGCCGATGTCGTGCGCCGCCTGCGCGAAGCTGGCGCCGTCATACTCGGCAAAACAAATCTCTCCCAGTTCGCAGGTCTTCGCGCTGTCGCGGTCTTCAACGGCAGCACCGTCGGGCATGCGCCGCACAATCCTTATAACCTCGCGCGTTCGCCGGCGGGTTCGAGCTCCGGATCGGGCATCGCCGCGGCCACCAGCTTTGCCGCGGCCACCGTGGGCACCGATACCACCGGCTCGATCGTCAGCCCGTCGTCGGTCAACGGCTTGGTCGGCATTCGCCCGACGGTCGCGCTGATTTCCCGCCGCGGCATTGTGCCCTTGAGCCTGACGATGGATACCGCTGGCCCCATGGCCCGCACGGTCGCCGATCTTGCGACGGTCCTCACGGCCATGGTGGGCTCCGACCCCGCCGATCCCGCGTCGGCGGAAGCCGATGCGCATAAGGCCGATTACACCAAGGCTCTGAATGCCGACGCACTGAAAGGCCAGAAGCTCGGCGTCGTGCGCGGCACGCGCGGATACGACGATTACACGCAAGGGCTGCTCGAGGACGCGATCAAGGTCATCCGCGAGCAAGGGGCCGAAGTCGTCGAGCTGCCGGCCGACATCATCGAAGACATGAGTCCCGAGACCCTGGGAATCATGTCCTTCGAGTTCAAGGAAGACATCGCCGCCTATCTCGCGACGGCGCCGGAAAGTCAGATCGCGCGCACCCTCGCCGAAATCATTGTCGTGAACCGCATCGATCCGCGCGAGAACATGCACGATCAAGAAGCCCTCGAGATGTCGCAGGCGCGGGGCGGCCGCACGGACGCCGAATACATCCGCATGGTGGACTATGCGAAGCGCAGGGCAGGGCCCGACGGCTACGGCCGCGCCTTCAAGGAATTCGGCGTCACCGCGGTCATCGGCGTGACCACCGGACCCGGCGCCTACCTGATCGCCGACCGGACCCTTGCCGAGCGCTCATCGAATATCGCGACGCCAAAAGGCACGACGCCGCCGTCCATCAGCGGCAACGCGGCCATCGCGGGATATCCCAACATGAGCGTGCCTATGGGCCTGGTGGATGGATTGCCGGTGGGGCTCTCGCTCGTCGGCCCGCCCTGGTCCGAAGCCACGCTGATTTCCTACGCCTACGATTATGAGCAGGCGAGCAAGCGCCGTGTGCCGCCCGAGGCCTACAAGCAGGGCTTTCCCGCAAGGTAAGCCAACCCTAACTGTGCTATACTCCCGGCATGATCACCCGTCGATCATTGCTGGTGACCGGCCTCGCGCTTCTCGGCACACGCGGAGATGCCGCGGAGGTCGTGCGCCAGGTTCCACGGGCGACTTTGGATGAAGCGGCCGGCGCGAAGACGTCGGCCGTCGCCATTCTCGCAGGCGGGTGTTTCTGGGGCGTCCAAGCGGTCTATCAAAGGACCGAAGGCGTTCTCAACGCCGTCTCGGGTTACGCCGGCGGCGAGAAGTCGAATGCCAAGTACGGCGTCGTGAGCAGCGGACGGACGGCCCACGCGGAGGCCGTCGAGATCACCTACGATCCCGCGAAGATCACTTATGGCAAACTGCTGCAGATTTTTTTCTCGATCGTTCACGATCCGACGCAACTCAACCGTCAGGGTCCCGATGTCGGGCCGCAATACCGCTCGGCCCTCTTTCCGATAGATGATGAACAGGCCCGCATTGCCCGCGCCTATCTCACGCAAATCGAACAAGCCGAAGTGTTCGACTTCACGCCGGTGACCAAGATCGAAATGAACAAGGCGTTCTTTCCGGCCGAGGATTATCACCAGGACTATTTGGTGAAGAACCCCCGGCAGCCCTACATCATGTTCCACGACATGCCGAAATTAGCCGACCTGAAGCGCGTCTTCCCCGAGGTCTGGCGCGAGAAGCCGGTCCTGGTGGGAGCGCCGCGCCGGCTCGGCCGCCAGGGCGCCGGCTCGTAGCCCTTCTACCGGGGCCTTCCTGGAAGCAACTGAACCTAAAGGCGATTTAAGCGCGGTTAGCCTTGCGGCGCGGGCATAGCTCGCGTGTGCGAGTGCCGCTGGCGGGGCGGCGTTGAAGTTCCGTAGTATGGGCTTTGGAGGCCGGGTCGATCCCGGCCTTTTCATCGTTCCCCTCTTCATCGTTCCAAGCCTGCCTCGAGTTCTCATGATCCTGTCGGAGACCCAAGCGGCTATTCAGGCAAGCATCCGCGCCTATGCGCAGGAGAAGCTGCGCCCGCGCACGCAGGCCTTCGAATCCGCCGGCGGGTATCCTCCGGAACTCTTCGGCGAGCTCGCCGACCTCGGTCTCATGGGCATGGTTGCGCCGGAAGAAGACGGCGGCGCAGGCGCGGACTACGTCTCCTATGCGCTCGCGCTGATCGAGATTGCCGCCGCCGACGGCGCGCTCTCCACCATTCTCTCCATTCAGAACAGCCTCATCGTCTCGGCGTTGCTCAAGGACGGGACTCCTTCACAGAAGAAGCGCTTCCTGCCCGACCTCATCGGCGGCAAGACCATCGGCGCCTTCGCCTTGACGGAAACGGATGCGGGCTCGGACGCGTCCGCCATCCGCACGCGCGCCACCCGGGCGACTCAAAGAAACGACGGCTGGGTGCTGAACGGCGCCAAGCAGTTCATCACCTCCGGGAAAATCGGCAAACTCGCGCTTATCGTCGCGGTGACCGATCCCGAAGCGGGAAAGAAGGGTATATCGACCTTCCTCGTGCCGACGGACCGGCCGGGCTACTTCGTCGACAAAGTTGAACACAAGCTGGGTCAAGGCGCGTCGGATACCTGCGCGCTCAGGTTCGAGAACATGTTCGTTGAAGACGATCTCATGCTCGGCCAGCCGGGGCAGGGCTACCGCATCGCGCTGTCCAATCTGGAAGCCGGCCGCATCGGCATCGCCGCGCAATGTGTGGGCATGGCGCAAGGGGCTCTTGAGATCGCCATTGGATATGCGAAAGAACGCAAGTCTATGGGCAAGCTCATCATCGAACATCAGGCCGTGGGCTTTCGCCTGGCCGATCTCGCCGCCAAGCTCGAGGCGGCGCGCCACCTCGTTCTGCACGCAGCGAGCCTCAAGGACTCGGGGGCGCCTTGCCTCAAGGAAGCCTCCATGGCCAAGCTGGTCGCGTCCGAAACCGCCGAAGCGGTCGTTTCGGGCTCCATCCAAACCCTTGGCGGCTATGGCTATCTTGAAGAATTCGGGGTCGCGAAGATTTACCGCGACGTCCGTGTTTGCCAGATATACGAAGGCACATCAGATATACAGCGCATGGTTATCGCGCGCGCTCTTTAGAGCATGACCCGGAAAAGTGGGAACCGGTTTTCCGAAAAGGTCATGCTCAATAATTTGAAGGAGAATACGCATGTCTAAAGATCCGATCGTCATTGTTTCTTATGCCCGCACGCCCATGGGTGGGTTCCAAGGCTCGCTCGGCGCCGTGAAGGCGACCGAACTCGGCGCGACGGCCGTGAGAGCCGCGGTTGAGCGCGCGGGTCTGAAGCCCGAATCGATCGAGCAGATCATCATGGGCTGCGTCCTCCCGGCCGGACTCGGTCAGGCTCCGGCCCGCCAAGCCGCACTTGGCGCTGGCCTCCCGAAATCGGTGGAAGCTTCGACCGTCAATAAGATGTGCGGCAGCGGCATGCAGGCTGCGATGATGGCGCACGACGCGCTTGCGGCCGGCACGTCCGACATCATTGTCGCCGGCGGCATGGAAAGCATGACCAATGCCCCGTACCTCATGATCAAGCATCGCGGCGGCGCGCGCATCGGCCATGATGTGATCAAGGACTCCATGTATCTCGACGGCCTGGAAGACGCTTACGACCAAGGCAAGCTGATGGGCGTGTTCGCCGAAGATACGGCGCGCGAGTATCAGTTCACCCGCGAAGAGCAGGACAAGTTCGCGATCCGGTCGCTCACCCGCGCCCAGGACGCCATCAAGAGCGGAGCATTCGCAAAAGAAATCGTGCCGGTGACGATCCAAGGCCGCGACGGCGCGACCAAGGTCGAAATCGACGAAGCGCCGGGCAAGGCGAAGCTCGACAAGATCCCGACCTTGAAGCCCGCCTTCGCCAAGGACGGCACCATCACCGCCGCGAACGCCTCTTCGATCTCCGATGGCGCGGCGGCCATGGTGATGACCCGTGAAAGCATCGCGAAGAAAATGGGCATGCCTATCATTGCGAGACTCGTCGCCCACGCCGCTCATGCCCATGAGCCCTCGAAGTTCACCACCGCCCCGATCCCGGCGATGCAGAAGGTCCTCAAGAAGGCCGGCTGGAAGGTTGAAGACGTCGACCTGTTCGAAGTGAACGAGGCTTTTGCGGTCGTTGCGATGGCGGCCCAGCGCGAACTTTCGATCCCGGAAGAGAAGCTGAATGTGAACGGCGGCGCCTGCGCCCTTGGCCATCCCATCGGCGCCAGCGGCGCCCGCATCATGGCGACCCTCATTGCCGCCCTGCAGAATCGCGGCGGCAAGAAGGGGGTGGCGAGCCTTTGTATCGGTGGCGGCGAAGCAACCGCCGTGGCGATCGAACTCGTCTAGCGTCCCTCAAAAAACCCGATAAAAGGGCCGCTTCCTTAGGGGAGCGGCCCTTTTCTATTGGTCCCGGATAATCCTCGTTCCGAAAGCCCCTTGACTGTTCGGGGCCGTTCTACGATTTCAGTGCCAGCGAGATCGCCTAAACGCCTAATAAGAAAACGGGAAAACCATGGGTAAAGAGAAATTCCAACGGAATAAGCCGCACTGCAACGTCGGCACGATTGGTCACGTTGACCACGGCAAGACGAGCTTGACGGCCGCGATTACGAAGATCCTGGCCGAGAAGGGCGGTGCGACGTTTACGGCGTACGACCAAATCGACAAGGCTCCCGAAGAGAAGGCGCGCGGGATCACGATCTCGACGGCGCACGTTGAATACTCGACGGATGCGCGCCACTACGCGCACGTCGATTGCCCGGGCCACGCGGACTACGTGAAGAATATGATCACGGGTGCGGCGCAGATGGACGGCGCGATCCTGGTTGTGTCGGCGGCTGACGGCCCGATGCCGCAGACGCGCGAACACATCCTCTTGGCTCGCCAGGTCGGCGTGCCGGCGATTGTTGTGTTCCTGAACAAGTGCGACATGGTCGACGACGCGGAACTCTTGGACCTGGTTGAACTCGAAGTCCGCGAACTTCTGACCAAGTACGAATTTCCGGGCGACAAGGTCCCGATCGTGCGTGGCTCCGCGCTGGCGGCTCTTGAAGGCAAGGACCCGAAGCTTGGTCACGATGCGATCCTCGAGCTGATGAAGGCCGTTGATACGGGCATTCCGCAGCCTGCGCGCCCGAAGGACAAGCCGTTCCTGATGCCGATCGAAGACGTGTTCTCGATCTCGGGCCGCGGCACCGTTGTGACGGGCCGTGTCGAGCGCGGCATCGTGAAGGTCGGTGACGAAATCGAAATCGTCGGGATCAAGGCGACGGTCAAGACGATCTGCACCGGCGTCGAGATGTTCCGCAAGCTTTTGGACCAGGGGGAGGCGGGCGATAACGTCGGCTGTCTGTTGCGTGGGACCAAGCGCGAGGAAGTTGAGCGCGGCCAAGTTTTGGCGCACCCCGGCTCGATCACCCCGCACACCAAGTTCCAGGCCGAGTG
>CAMDOZ010000050.1 GCA_945903705.1 Fidelibacterota bacterium
CGCATCCCGCGCCTTGCTTTCAAATCCAAAAGTTTCCAGACCGATTCCGGCGCGCCGTAGCGTTGCGGCGTGCGAGGCGTTAAGGTCCTCGTCTCTTCTCCAGGATTGTCAATGACCACCCCGCTCGGCGCCACCGCCACCCCCAGCGACGACGGATTTTATTTTCCAGCCGATGACGCGCGACATGCGCAGATGTGGTTGCCGTGGCCGCAAGAGGCGAAGCTTCAAAAAATCGTGGCGGACCTGGCCAAAAAAATCATGCGGTATGAACCGGTGTCACTGGTGGTGGCCCCGGGAGAGGAAGCGGCCGCGCGCGCCGCGTGCGGTGGAGTCACGATCGTGGAGCTGCGCCTGGGATCGCCGCGCCTTCGGGACGTCGGCCCGTGTTTCCTCGTCGACGGCAAAGGCGGCAGCGCCGCCGCGGACTGGGGGTTCAGCGGGTGGGGCAGGCGCGCGGAAGCCGGTGCGGACGGAACATTCGCCCATGAGCTGCTTGGCCTAACCGAAGTGCGGCGCTTCCGCACACCGCTCACGCTGGAGAGCAGCGCCTTCATCACCGACGGCGAAGGCACCGTCATCGCATTGGCGGAGAGCGTGTTCGATCAGGCGCGCAATCCCGGCGTCACGCGGCTTGAAGGCTTTGCCATCCTGCAGAAATGGCTGGGCGCATCGCGGGTCATCTGGGTGGACTACGCGCTCGCGGCCGACACCTTGTGCACCGATGTCCGCGCGCTCACGGCATTCCTCGCACCAGGTATCGTCGCGGTGTCGACGGCGCCGGACGGTCATGCTTATGCGGAGACACTGCGGTACGCGCGTGCGGCCCTCGCCAGGTCCAAGGATGCGGCCGGCCGGCCGTTGACGCTGATCGAATTGTACGTGCCGCCGGTGAAGGTCACGGAGCACCTGCCGGTGCTGAGCTACACCAATTTCCTGGCGGCGAACGGCGCGGTCTTTGTGCCGGTGTTCGAGGCGTCGACGGACGAAAACGCGCTCGAGGTTCTCGGCCGCGCGTTTCCAGGCCGCGTGATCGAAGCTGTCCCGGCGCTCGAGCTCGCCCAGCACGGCGTCTCACTCACGAGTTTGTGCCTTCCTCAGCCGGCGCGGCTTCTGCAGCGCGGCCGAGCCACGACGCTGCCACGCTCGGCCTGGGCGCAAACGGTGCCCGACGTCGATGCGATTTTGCAGAAATACATCGATATGGCGGAGAAGCCGGAGCCCCTGGGCTAGCCCGCGAGGAAATCCGGCGAGGGCTCGCGCGGCGAAGGCGCTGATTGCACACGCGTGCGGCCTTTGGAAAGCGGCTTCGCTCTGCGGCCGCCGGCAGCGGACATGCGCTCCTGGAACGCCTCGTCGCCGAGAGCCCAGCCGCGATTCGTCGCCTCACGAATTTTCGTAAGAACGCTCTCGCCGAGGGACTCGGCAAAGAGCCCGCGATAGGCGCCGGCGCGTTCGGAGGCGTCGCGGCCGAGTGAGAGATAGAGCGCGTGCGGCGTCAGCAAGGGATCGGCGACGCCGCCCGCGTTGGCGCGATGGCTCGACCATCGGTAGGAGCCGGCGTCGGGCGAAATGGCGGCGCGCACAGGGTTCAGCTCGACGTAGCGGGCGACGCGGAAGAAATAGGCGTCGGTATCGACGACGGTGGCCCGGTAGCGCCCCTCCCAGAGCGTGCCGGAGCGTTCGATGCGCTGGTTGAGATAGCGCACATAGCGCCGCCCAACGGACTGCATGGTGCGCGGAAGGCTCATCGCATCCTGGGGCGAGGCGAGCAGGTGAAGATGATTGGGCATGAGCACGTAGCCGTGGATCGAAAGCCCATAGCGTTCGGCGGCATCGCCCAGCCAGCCGAGGAAAAATGTGGCGTCGTCGCGGGTAAAGAAGATGCGGCTCTTATTGTTGCCGCGCTGGATCACGTGCAGCGGCTGATCCGCGACGAAATATCGGCCCAAACGCGCCATCTAACCCCCTGAAAGGCTTATGAATGTATGTCCCACGAATTGGGGTCAGAGTAAATCAAAGAAATGGAGTCTGACCCCAAATTGCTACCCCAAATTGCTAGGCAATATTTGCCCGTTTAAACCGGGTGTTAACCACAAAAGAGCGAATGTTAACGCGCTAGGGGGCTAGCGGCCTTTCGTGCGGGGACTTGTGGAGCACGAGAGGCCTTAGCCCCCCAGATTTTAGAAGGCCGCCGCCTAGAATGTTGGTGCGCGGCTCGGGGTCGAGAGGGTGAGAATGGCTGAGACAGCGCAACCAGGTGGGGCGAACGTGCCCGCGCCGACGTCGTCGGGCGCGGTTTCGCAGAACACCGCGCTCCCGAATTTCACTTTCGGAAATATGGGAGATCGCATCGGGGCGTCCTTGCGCCGCGGCGATCTCGGCTTCGCCATGGGCCTCGTGCTCATCATGGTCGTGCTGATCATGCCGCTGCCGCCGTGGCTGCTCGACATTTCGCTCGCTCTTTCCATTACGCTCTCGGTCCTGATCCTCATGACCGTCGTGTTCATCGGCCGGGCCATGGAGTTCAACTCCTTCCCCGTGGTGCTGCTGATCGCGACGCTTCTACGATTGGCCCTGAACCTCGCCTCGACGCGCCTGATCCTCACCCACGGCCACGAAGGCACCCACGCCGCCGGCCAGGTCATTCAGGCCTTCGGCGGGTTCATCATGGGCGATAATTTCATCATCGGAGTGATCGTCTTCTCGATCCTCACCCTCGTGAACTTCATGGTGATCACGAAAGGATCTACGCGTATCGCCGAAGTGACGGCGCGCTTCACCTTGGACGCGATGCCCGGTAAGCAGATGGCGATCGACGCCGACTTGTCCGCCGGCCTCATCGATGAGCAGGAAGCAAGAACCCGCCGCGAAGACCTGCAGAAGGAAAGCGACTTCTTCGGCGCCATGGACGGCGCCTCGAAGTTCGTGCGCGGCGACGCCGTCGCCGGCCTCATTATCACCGCCATCAACGTCATCGGCGGCATGATCATCGGCATGGCCCAGCGCGGCCTGCCCTTCGGCGAAGCGGCCGACACCTATACCCGCCTCACGGTCGGTGACGGCCTGGTGACCCAGATCCCGGGCCTAATCGTCTCGACCGCAGCCGGTCTCATGGTCTCCAAGGGCGGCATCAAGGGCGCCATGGACACCGCGCTCGCCACCCAGTTCACCAAGTATCCCAAAGCGATGGGTATGAGCAGCTTCTTGTCTGTCTGCATGGCCGTTCTGCCCGGCGTGCCTGCGTTGCCGTTCCTCTTGCTCGCCGGCATCACCGGCGGCATCGCGGCTTTCGTCACGTTCCAGAACGCGACTCAGGAGACGAAGGTCAAGCAACTCGAAGACATGAAGTCCAAGCAGGAAGTCCCTGTGCAGGAAGAGCCGATCAGCCAGGCCATGAAGATCGACATGGTCCGCCTCGAGCTCGGTTACGGCCTCCTGTCGCTGATCAACAACGAGAACCGTCGCCTCACCGACCAGATCAAGTCGCTACGCCGCGCCCTTGCCACCGACATGGGCTTCGTGATGCCCGCGGTGCGCATCCAGGACAACATGCAGCTGCCCGCCAACTCCTACGCCGTCTACATCAAGGAAGTCGAAGCGGGCAAAGGCGACCTTCGCCCCAACATGCTCCTGGTCATGGATCCGCGCGGCGAAGAAATCTCGCTGCCGGGCGAACGCACCAAGGAGCCGACCTTCGGTCTGCCGGCGCTGTGGATCGATCCGGCCAACCGCGAAGAAGCCCTCTTCCGCGGCTACACCGTCGTGGATCCTCCCACGGTCATCACCACGCACCTCACCGAAGTCGTGCGCGACAATATGGCCGAGTTGCTCTCCTACACCGAGTCACAGAAGCTCTTGAACGAACTCGACAAGGAACAGCAGAAGCTGATCGCCGAAGTCGTGCCGTCGCAAATCTCGGTGGCCGGCATCCAGCGCGTGCTGCAGAACCTGCTCAACGAGCGCATCAGCGTTCGCGATCTTCCGACGATCCTGGAAGGCATTTCGGAAGCCTGCGCCATCACCCGCAATGTGCTCATGATCTCGGAGCACGTGCGCGCCCGACTCTCGCGCCAGTTGTCGGATAAGAACGTCGACGACCAGGGCGTCATTCCGTTGGTGGCGCTGTCGCCGGAATGGGAGCAGGAGTTCGCCGAGTCGCTCACCGGTCAAGGCGACGATCGCCAGCTCTCCATGGCGCCGTCTAAGCTGCAGGAGTTCATCACGGCCGTGCGTCAGAACTTTGAGCGCTTTGCGATGCAAGGAGAAACGCCGGTGCTTCTGAGATCGCCGACGGTACGGCCTTATGTGCGCTCGATTATCGACCGCTTCAGGCCGATGACCGTGGTAATGTCGCAGAATGAAATTCATCCGAAGGCGAAGATCCGGACGGTCGGTCAGATTTAAGGCGGGCGGTCAGATCTAGCGTTTGGTAGGGGCCGGAACGCGCTGCGATCAGCGCCTTTCGGAACGGGGAACGGATGCGGCTTAAATCGTACAATGCGCCGACCATGGCGGAAGCCATGCGCATGGTGCGTGAGGAACTGGGGGACGATGCCATCATCGTCTCGACCCAGCGGTCCTCCGACGGCCAAGGCGTACGCATCACCGCGGCGCTCGAAGATCCCGCCGACGACGAGGCGATCGCAAGCGCCCTTTCCGGAAAGAACACGACGCCCTTCGCGGAGAAAGTCCGCGAGGCGCTCGAGTATCACGGCGTGCCCGCGCGCCTTGTGGAGAAAATGGTGCAGGCGGCGATGGGGGTCGAAGTGGGTTCGCCCACCATGGCCTGCGCGACCGCCCTCGAGGATCATTTCGATTTCGCGCCCCTGCCCGAGCGCAAGAGCCCGCGACCCTTCATGCTGGTGGGCCCGCCCGGTTCGGGGAAGACCATCACCACCTCGAAACTTGCCGCGCGCGCGCGGCTTGCCGGGAGGCCGGTCGGCGTCATCACCGCCGATACCGTCCGCGCCGGCGCTATCGAACAGTTGCAGGCCTTCACGAGCATCCTCGAAGTGGAGCTACGCCAGGTGCGTGGGCCAGAAGGCCTGAGCCAGGCGGTCAACGAGATGATGAATCGTTACGACTTGGTCTTCATCGACAGCCCCGGCCTCAATCCCTTCAGTCAGCACGACATGGACTATCTCAAGAACCTGGTGAGTGCCTCTGACGTGGAACCGATCCTTGTGCTGGCCGCCGGGGGCGACGCCTCCGAAGCCGCCGACATCGGTGAGGCCTTCGGCGCCTCGGGCGCCACGCGCCTTCTCGCCACACGGCTCGACATGACCCGGCGCCTCGGCGCGATTCTCGCCGCCGCCGACGCGGGCCAACTCATGTTCAGCGAAGTGAGCCTCAACCCTCACGTCGCCACAGGGTTGTGCGCCGTCAATCCCGTTTCCATGGCGCGGCTTATCCTGCCGCCCGAAGAAGAGCTTCAGCCGCGTGTGGAAGAGCCGCCCGCGCAAGTGCTGCGCCCCACCGGCATCCGTTCAGAGGTTAAGAGATGAGTTCGACCGTTCCACCCGCCGGGCTGCGCAGCGCGCTCGGCCCCGCTCCCGCCGGACAGACGACCGGTCCGCGCCTCGCGGGTCCGCGCGCCGCGTCGGCGAAGCGCGGACGGTTGATGGCGGTGGCCTCGGGCAAGGGCGGCGTGGGCAAGACGTTCTTCTCCATCACGCTCTCTCACGCGTTCGCCCGCCGCGCCCAAAGAACACTGCTGTTCGACGGTGACTTAGGCCTCGCGAACATCGACATCCAGCTCGGCCTCATGCCGCAGTATGACCTCGGCAGCGTGATCGCGGGCAAGCTCGCGCTCAATCAGGCGGCGATGCAGTACGAACCCGGCGGTTTCGACGTGATCGCCGGCCGCTCGGGCTCCGGCACGCTCGCCAATATCCCGCTCTCGCGGCTCCAGATCCTGGGCGAGGACTTGGCCTTGCTCGCAAACCGCTACGACCGCGTGGTGCTCGACCTCGGCGCCGGCGTGGAGAAGTCGGTGCGCCAGCTCGCCAAGGCCGCGGACACGATCCTGGTCGTCACATCGGACGAGCCGACCTCGCTCACGGATGCTTACGCTTTCATCAAGATCACGGCGATGGAACGGCCGCAGACGGACATCCGCATTGTAGTGAACGCCTCGAACTCCACACGTGAAGGCGAGCGCACCTACCAGACCCTCTTCAAAGCGTGCCAGGGGTTCTTGAAAATCTCGCCGCCGCTCGCGGGCATCATTCGGCGCGACGCGCGGGTGAGAGAATGCATCCGCAATCAGACCCCGATTTTGGTCCGCTCGCCCTCCTCGGAAGCCGCCATGGACGTCGAGGCGATCGCCGAGCGGCTCCTCGCTCCCTAGTTTTTCAAGCGTATGACCACCGTCCCGCCGCCGAACGTCGCATTGCCTCAAGTGCTGGCCGCGGCGGCGGCACCGATGACGGTTGTGATTCCCCAGCCGCCGTCCGCCCTTGCCGCGCTGCAGGTCGGCACGATCGTCGAAGCCGTTGCACTTCCGCCTCCGGCGACCAATGCCGCACCGACGGCTACGCCCGTGCCCGCCTCAACGCCCGTCATTCTTCATACGGCCGTCGGTGACCTCGTGGTGCGCCTGCCGATTCCCCTGGCGGAAAAGGCACAGGTTGATCTCGAAGTCATCCGCACGGCGCCGCAGCAAGTAACCGTGCGCATCACGACGGTCGACGGCATGCCCGCGGCGCAATACTTGGCGCAGAGCCGCACGCCGGTCGCGCCGGTCATCACGCCCTTACCCGCGACACCTTTGCTGCAACCACAATTGCCCGCAGGACCGCAACCCTTGCCGCCCGGCATGAGTTGGGTACCGAGCGGCCCGACGCCTTTCGTGCAGATCGGCACGATCTCGGCGATCATCACGCAGGCGCCCGCTGTCATTGAAACTCCGCCGAGCGTCACACCTGCGCTCCCGGCGGTGGGAGCGACACCGCCGGCTCAAACTCCGGCCCAACCACCCGTGCAAGCCGCCCCGCCACAGACCACACTTGCGAGCCTTCCGGTCGGAGCCGGCAGCGAGCTCGCGCTCAAGATTGTGAGCGTGCAGTTGCCCGGCGCCGCGCCGGTCGCGGCCCCTCCTCCGCCTCCCCTCGTGCAAGCGCCCGCTCTTCAACCTCAGGCGCCGGCCGCCCCACAGCCGAGCACGCCGCCGAGCGCGTCGACCGCGCCGGCACTCGCACCATCACCACCTTCGCAACCGGGACTCATACTCGCGGGCCCGCAAGGACTTCCGGCGGCGGCGCCGCAGCCGCCGGCTGTGGTGCAGCCCGCGGCGCCGCTTGCGACGACCACCGGCACCGTGATCGCGAACGTGGATTCAATTCCCGTGGTCGAGATCGAAGGCCGGCAGGTCCAGCTCAACACCCGCGCCAATCTGCCTGTCGGCACCAAGATCGTTTTCGACGTAACCGGGACGACACCGCCGCGGATCGGCGCACCGTTGCCGCTTCCACTCCCCGCGTCAGCGGTGCCGTTGACAGGGCCGGCCGGCTTCGCCACGGGATGGCCGACGCTACTGGAATCCGCGAGCGTGCTTCAGCGAAGCGATCCGGTCGCCGCGCAACAGTTGGCGCAAGCCATACCCGACGGCGGACCGCGCACGGCCGCAGCCGTAATCTCGTTCGTGCAAGCCATGCGCTCCGGCGATGCCCGCCAGTGGCCGGGCGACGCAACATTGCGCGCGCTGGAACGTACCGGGCCGCGCGGCACGCAGCTTGCGGCGACGCTCTCAGGTGAAGTCGCCGAGCTTGCGACGCGCGCGCGAGACACAGGCGCGGAGTGGCGCGCCCTGCCTATTCCCTGGAATACCGGCGGCGAGATCGATCGGGTCGCCCTGATCACGCGCCGCGAGGGCGAGGGAGATTCGGACGAGACGAAGGGAAAGAAGGGCGGCGGTACGCGCTTCCTCATCGACGTCAATCTCTCGCGCCTCGGCCCCATGCAGCTCGACGGCATGTTCAAGAATGAGATACGGGCCTTCGACATGGTGCTGCGCACGAAAGAAGCGCTACCCGACGACATGCGCCGCGACCTTCTGGGCCTCTTTACCGAGGCCAACGGGGCCATGGGCCTCAAAGGTGGGCTCTCGTTCCAGGTCACCAAGAAGTTCGCCGACCCGCTGAATGTGGGGAATTTGCCTGATAAGCCGGGACTTTGGGCTTAAGCTGCACCCATGGCTAATCTGACCCGCGATCCTAAGGGCTACTACGTCGCCCTCGGCATAGCCGAGGATGCGGACGCGGACGCCATCAAGTCGGCCTATCGCACCAAGGCAAAGCGGCTGCACCCGGACTTCAATCCTTCACCGATCGCCGCAAAGCAGTTCCACCGGTTGCACGAGGCCTACGACACCTTGAGCGATCCGGAGAAGCGCGCGGCTTACGACCGGCCTTGGAAGGTTGGCCAGAAGGAGTGGCGGAAAGCGCAGGCGCGGCAGGAGGCAAAGTCGGAGCCGAAGCCAGAGCCACGGCGGGCGGCGGAGCCGCCGAAACCCAAACCTTCGCCCGCGCGGACCAGAACCAGCCTCGACGAGCCCGCAGTTTGCCAGTGCGGCAAGATCACCGCGCAGCCGCGCTATGTCATTTTCGACTTGGTGTGGGGCCGCGTCAAAAAAGTGCAGAAGCGCACGGTTTCAGGAATCTTCTGCCGGACCTGCGCCGACCGCGCCGCCGTGAAAGCTTCGCTGCTGACCTGGATCGCCGGATGGTGGGCGTGGCCGAATGGACCAAAGGAAACAGTGAGAGCGATTGTCAACAATGTGCGCGGCGGGAGCAAACCCGCCGACCGCAATGCCCGCCTGCTCCTGCGCCAGGCGCGCGCGTTTCGCGCGCGCGGCGAGACAGACTTGGCGCGCAGCGCCGCCGAACAGGCGCTCGCGTTCGCCAACGCGTTAAACGTGCGCGGCGATGTCGCGCAGTTCCTAGCGTCCCTTTCCGCACCGACCGGCGGAACAACGCGCGCGATCAAGGACCGCTGGTCAAAGCCGGGCTGGGCCCCGATGGTGCAGGTGCTGCCGCTCGCGATCATTGTCGGGGCTTTAAGCACCTTTGTCTCGTTCTCGACACCCGCGCCCCTCACGGAGATGGCGAAGTCGTTCTACGACCGCCTCACCGCGCCGCCGGTGGCGCCCGCAACGACCACCGACGTTGTTGGGCGCGTCTACAGCGTGACCAAGGAAGGCACAGCCGTACGCACAGGCCCGGGCGCTGGCTATCAGTTGGAAGCGGTACTTAAGATGGGAACGCTGGTGCTCGCGACGGAAACCGCACCCGACGGACAGTGGCTGCGCATCGTGACCTCGGACGGAACCGCGGGCTTCGTTGCGGTCACCGAGGTGAGTCCGGACGTGCCGGCGGACGCTTTGGACAGCATGGGCGGTTTCGGCGCGGCAAACCCGGCGAAAGCGAACTAACCCGGTTCCACCAACGCACGCCGGCGGAAGAGATTGAGACCGACCTCGTTAAGTTCGATCTCCTCCAGCCGATTTTCTTCAAGCTCGTCGGCCTTGTCACGATTGGCCTGGGTGACTTCCAGCGTCTTCGACCGGCGATACGCTTCGGCCAGTTCGTTTTGCGCGTGCGCCACACGGGCTTGCACTTCCTTCAAGGCTTCGGCCAAGCGTCCACGCATTTCGTCGGCGCGTGCGAGATAGGCCGATAAAGTGCCGCGAAGTTCCACCGGAGCGTTGTTCGCGAATTCCAATTCTGCGCGAATTTCCGCTTCGTGCGCGTTCTGCCGCGCGATGACCGCCTCTTCGTGACGCAAGAGCGTCCCGAGCGCGCGTCGTTTTTCATCGACATCCCACTTGCGGAGTCTGATGAGGCTATGAAGATCTTTCTTCGCCATTTACTGAATTACCGCACGGGCGGGCGCACACGCACGCCGACCGGACGTGGGCCGGCGCCGGCCGGAGCCGCGCGTTGCGGCGAGGCGCCTTCGGCGGCGACCTCCGCCGCGACGCTCTGCGGCTTCAGGACCTCGGCGAGCAATTTGTAGCAGGTGTCGAGGTCCGTATGATCTTCCTTGCCTTGGCGCAGGAACTCCTCGATCCGTGGATAGTAATAAATCGCCTCGTCCACTTCGGGATTGGTGCCTCTGCGGTACGCCCCCAAGCGAATGAGTTCGGCCATGTCCTCGTAGGACGAAATGAATTTGCGCGCGCGCGTGATAAGCGCGTTCTGCTCGTCGGTGTTACAGCCCGGCATCGTACGGGAAATGGAGCGTAAGATGTTCATGGCCGGATAGCGCCCGCGCTCCGCGATGGGGCGCTCGAGCACGATGTGCCCGTCGAGGATCCCGCGCACCGCGTCCGAGATCGGTTCGTTGTGGTCGTCGCCTTCCACCAACACAGTGAACAACCCCGTGATGTTGCCGGACTTGCGCTTGCCGGGACCGGCGCGCTCGAGAAGCTTCGGCAATTCGGCGAACACCGTCGGCGTATAACCCTTCGCGGCCGGCGGCTCGCCGGCGGAGAGGCTGATCTCGCGCTGAGCCATGGCAAAGCGCGTGACCGAATCCATAAGGCACAGCACGTTCTTGCCCTGGTCGCGGAAATACTCCGCCACCGCCATGGTGAGGTAAGCCGCCTGACGCCGGTTGAGCGGCGGTTCGTCGGATGTCGCGACGATCACGACGCTTCGCGCGAGACCTTCAGGCCCCAAGTCATCTTCGATGAACTCGCGCGCTTCGCGCGAACGTTCGCCCACCAGGCCGACGACGGTGACATCGGCATTGGTGTAGCGGGCCATCATGGAGAGCACAGTGGACTTGCCGACGCCGGAGCCCGCGAAGATTCCCATGCGCTGGCCGTGGCAGCTGGTGGTAAAAGTGTTGAGCGCGCGAATGCCGAGATCGAGCTTGCTGCCGATGCGTTTGCGCGTGTGCGCCGGCGGCGGCGCGGCCTTGATCGGATAGGCGACCGGTCCGATGGCGAGCGGTCCGCCGCCGTCGATGGGCTTGCCCATCGCACTGATCACGCGGCCGAGCCATGAGTCGTCGGGATGAATGGCGGGCGCCGCGTCGGCGATTTCGGCGCGGCATCCGAGTCCGATGCCTTCAAGCGCGCCGAAGGGCATGACGAGCGCGCGTCCGCTGCGGAAGCCAACCACTTCGCAGACCACTTTGCGATTGTCGCGAGCGATGACGTTGCAGCGGTCGCCTACGGAAAGATTGTTCTGAACGCCGGAGACCTCGATGAGAAGTCCTTGGACGGCGGCGACCTTGCCGAACACCTGGTGGGTCGGGATGCGGTCGAGTTCGCTCAATAACGATGTAATATTAACCACTTAGCCTCGTCCCCGGTCCCGCTGCGACGTTCGAACCGCAAACCTAGCCCGCCGCCGTTAACAACTTCCAAAAAAGTAGGCAAAAATTGCCCGCCGGACGTGCTGGCGTTAACCTTTGCTAAAGGTTAATGAGGGACCGTTAAGGCATTGCACCGCCGTTTGGGGGCCCAGAAGGGCCATCGGCCGGGATGTTTCGGTAAGACAGGTTCCTAACCTGTGTTAATGTCCTATCCGGAATGTAGTGTGCGGGGTTACTCGGGGGCACAACATCATGCGTATCCTTCTCGTTGAGGACGATCCCTCAACCGCTCAAGCCATCACAGCTATGCTCAAGAAAGAGGACTGGGTCATCGACTCGACCGACCTCGGCGAGGACGGTCTCGATCTTGGCAAAATTTACGATTACGACCTGATCATCCTAGATCTCATGCTGCCCGATATGGACGGCATGGACGTTATCCGTCAGCTCCGCAGCTCGAAGATCGCGACCCCGGTCCTGATCCTTTCGGGCCTGCAAGAGCCCGATAAGAAGGTCCAGGGTTTCGGGGTCGGGGCCGACGACTACCTGACCAAACCCTTCAACCGCGACGAACTGATCGCCCGTATCCAGGCGATCGTCCGCCGCTCCAAGGGCCACGCTCAGCCTAAGGTCCAGGTCGGCCGTCTGACGGTGAATCTGGAAGCCCGCACCGCGGAAGTGGACGACGCGCCGCTTCACCTGACGGGCAAGGAATACGGCATCCTGGAACTGCTCGCCCTGCGCAAGGGCACGACCCTTACGAAGGAGCAGTTCCTCAATCATCTCTACGGCGGGATGGATGAACCGGAACTCAAGATCATCGACGTCTTCATCTGCAAGCTCCGCAAGAAGCTGGCGACCGCCACCGGCGGCGAAAGCTACATCGAGACGGTGTGGGGCCGCGGCTATGTCCTGCGCGAAAGTGAAAGCGCGGAGACGACGTTGAAGAAGGCTGTGAACGCGTAAGAGCGATTTCTGTTTCTTAGAAAAGGCGCGGGTATTCCCTGCGCCTTTTTATTTGGGAAACAACGAACCCCCTCACCCTCCCGCCGCTACGCGTCGGGCCCCTCCCCGCGTTTGCGCCTGCGGTGTGACTGAAGACGTGCGCCGTCAGCCGCGAGTGAGATCATTCCGCGCCCACAAGGGGGCGAGGGTTCAATGTTTTTGGGGCACCGCGAGAGAGCTCAGCACCACCTTGTCCAGGCGGTGGACCGCATAGATTCCGAGGTCGCGGTTGACGGGACGGAAGGCCGCCGACACGCCCGTCAGCGGCTCCTGGGTGCCGAGGTAGAGGACGCCGTCATCGGCCAGGCTGCGGCTGATTTTTTGCAAAAGATCGATTTTCGCCTGCAGGTCCAGATAGACCATGACGTTGCGGCACAAGATCACGTCGAAGCGGCCCAACGGGTAGATGTCGGTGAGAAGGTTCCAGGTCTGGAATTTCACCATGTCGCGCACGTCGCTGTTGAGCTGCCAACCGGCGTCATCCTTGGTGAAACTGCGCAAGAGCGACTTGATCGGAAGTCCGCGCTGCACGTCGAACTGGGTGTAGTGCGCGTTTGACGCCGCGGCGATGGCCGTCGGCGAGAGATCCACGCCGATGATCTCGGCCCGCCAGCCGGAAAACTGCTGGGCCGCGTCGCGGATCGTCATGGCAACGGAATAGGCTTCCTGACCGGTTGAGACTCCGGCGCAGAGGACGCGGAACAGCTTCTTCTCACGCCGTGCGTGAGTGATGTTCGGGAGAACGACCTTGGCGAAATGTACGAACGGCTTCCAGTCGCGGAAGAACGCCGTATCCTTAGCCATCATCGCATCCACGGCGCTGGATTGAAGTGCGGCATCGCCCGTGCGCAGGGCCGCAACCAGTTCATGGAACGATTTGAACTTATGCTGGCGCACTACGGGCATCAGGCGATTCTCAAGCAAATAGCCCTTGTCACGAGTCAGCACGAGGCCCGACCGTTCCTTCATCAGCCGCGCGGCATATTCGAAGTCGTCGGGGGCCATGGCCGGCTCTTATCCGAGCAGATCGAGCAGCAGGAACTTGCTGCGTACGATCTCGCTGTCGAAAGGTTTCATGATGTACTCGTTTCCGCCGGCTTCCAGAGCCGCGCGGATGAAGTGAGGATCATTCTCGGTAGCGCAGAAAACGACGACGACCTTGTCGCCCCCCGGCATTTTCCTCAAGGCCTGAGCGGTGGCAATGCCGCCCAGCTCGGGCATTTCGGTGTCGATCAGGAGGACGTCGGGCATGCGGATGGCGCAGGCGTTGAGCGCCTTGCGGCCGTTCTCGGCCTCTTCCACGTCGAAGCCGAGATCCTGGACGATCTTTGCGGCGACGCGGCGGATAACGCGAGAATCATCGACCACCAGGCACAGCTTCATGACACTGCCGGCACGAGGGCGACGAGCGAGATGCCGTCGCTGAGCGGTGAAACCCTTATGGTTCCGCCGACGGCGCGGACAATGCGGCCGGTGAGATGGGCCTGCACCGTCTTTGCCGTAAGACCAGCGCCGTTTTCCGCGACCGCGGCGGCGCACAGATCGTCCCGCGCGTTCGGCGCGCGGCCGTTGGCCGTGCGCGCCGTGAGCGTCACGGTCAAGGATGCCGACGTATCCAATGCGATGTCGAGGCTGCGGCAGCCGGGTTGCGCTTCAAGGGCGAGCAAACACAAATTGAGAAGCGCCGAATTCCATGTGAGACCGAACAGGCGGCCGGCTTTCTCGAGCGCGGCGGCGGACGGCCAGGTGACCTCGATGCGCGCGCCCGGACCGGACGTCGCGGCGACATAGCCGTCGAGCAAACCTTTAAGGTCGCCGCCGGTGTTTTGCGCAAGGCCGAGGGCCGCGCGCAAAAACCTGAGCTTGCGCGAGGCGGCGCTCGAACTATCTCCAATGAGACCGATGGTTTCGGCGTCGGCCATGGCAGGATCGTCGCCGATGAGTTCGACGCCGGCTGCGACCGCGCCAATGGGACCCGCCAAGTCATGGCAAAGGCGCGTGCACAGAAGCTGCGCCAGCTCCAGGTCCGTCTCGTTCATAGCCCCCACGCCTCAATCCCCCGTAAGGAACGAGTTTAGCAGGGCAGACAGCGGGCTCGAAAGCCACTAAAACAGAAATATCGCCGTTTTAACAGGTAGATAGCGGAATTGTTGCATGCACGAGGAGTTCTCGCCCGGTATGCTTGTACGAAACCCGGATCAGCCCGAGTGGGGACTGGGTCAAGTACAATCGGCGGTCGGTACAAAGGTGACGGCGAACTTCGAACATGCGGGTAAACTGACACTGAACGTGGCGGTGGTTCGGCTTGTCGTCGTGGACGACGACTCGAGGCGCCTCTAGAAAGACCGGTTTTAGGACCATACTGAAGCACGATGATCGATCCGTTTGGCCGTTCCATCAGTTATTTGCGCGTCTCCGTCACGGACCGGTGCGATCTGCGCTGCGTCTATTGCATGTCGGAGAACATGACCTTCCTGCCGAAGAAGGACCTTCTTTCGCTGGAGGAACTGGACCGCCTTTGCTCGGCGTTCGTGGAGATCGGTGTGCGCAAGCTGAGGATCACCGGCGGTGAGCCTTTAGTACGCAGGAACATCATCGAGCTCTTCAATAATCTGGGGCGTCATCTCAAGACCGGTGCGCTCAGTGAACTCACGCTCACCACCAACGGAACGCAATTGCCGGCCTACGCTGAGCAACTGGTCAAAGCCGGGGTGAAGCGAATCAACATCTCGCTCGACTCCCTCGACGCGCAGCGCTTCAAGGATATCACCCGCTGGGGAAATCACGCGCAGGTGATGGACGGTATCCGCGCCGCGAAGGCCGCGGGCCTCAAGATCAAAATAAATATCGTCGCCATGCGCGACGTGAACGAAGACGAGTTCAACGATTTCGTCGCCTGGTGCGGCCAGGAAGGGTTTGACCTCGTGTTCATCGAGACCATGCCCATGGGCGAGATCGACGGCGACCGCACCGCGCAGTACCTGCCGCTCTCGCTGGTTCGCGCCAAGCTCGCGCAGCGCTGGACGTTGGATCCCATCCCCGACACGACCGGTGGGCCCGCGCGCTATACCCGCGTCAAGGAAACCGGCGGCCGCGTCGGCTTCATCACGCCGATGACCCATAACTTCTGTGAATCGTGCAACCGCGTGCGCCTGACCTGCACCGGCACGCTCTACATGTGCCTCGGCCAGGAAGACGCCGCCGACCTGCGCGCGCCCTTGCGGGCCAGCGAAAGCGACGAGCTTTTGACGGCGGCAATTCGCGAGGCGATCACACGCAAGCCCAAGGGCCATGACTTCGTCATCGACCGAACTCACAAACGTCCGGCGGTGGCGCGGCATATGAGCGTGACGGGCGGATAAGAGCGGGCGGATAGCGGTTAGGTAAGGCAACGGGCTGGGGCGCGCTCATCCATGAAATTTTCCCGCGTAGCTTTCGTGGCGGCAGACACGGCGCCGGCCCAGGAGTCCCTTGCGGCTCTGGCAAAGCGCTATGGCCAGCACGCGCCAAAAGATGCCGAGGTCATCGTTGCCCTGGGCGGCGACGGCTTCATGCTGGAGGCCTTGCACGCCTATATGGACGTGCATGTCCCAATCTTTGGCATGCACCGCGGGTCCGTGGGATTCCTAATGAACCGCTACGACGAAAACGACCTCGTCGAACGCCTCGGGCGCGCCGCCGAATTCACGCTCAATCCCTTGCGCATGATCGCCACCACGGCCGACGGCAAGAAGGTTGAAGCCCTGGCGGTCAACGAAGTCTCGCTCCTACGCCAAACACGCCAGGCCGCGAAGATCCGCATCTATGTGGACGGCCGCGAACGCATGAGCGAGTTGATCTGCGACGGCATTCTCGTATGCACGCCTGCGGGATCGAGCGCCTACAATCTTTCCGTCCATGGGCCCGTGCTGCCGGTGGACGCCAACGTGTTGGCCATGACGCCCATCAGCGCGTTCCGCCCGCGGCGCTGGCGCGGGGCCCTGCTTCCCAGAACCGCCACCGTGCGGCTCGAGCTTCTGGAAGCGGACAAGCGGCCGGTGTCCGCCGTGGCCGACCGCGAAGAAGTGCGCGACGTTATCGACGTCACCGTGCGCGAGGACCGCTCCATCGGGATGAAGGTGCTGTTCGATCCGGAGCACAATCTCGAAGAGCGGATCGTCGCCGAGCAGTTCGAGCCGTAAGAACCGCCACAGCGCGAGAATGTAGATGAGCACGAAGCTGGAGTGCCTCAATCCCATTCTGATCGTTCGCGATATCAAGGCGAGCCTCGACTACTACGTCCGCGTACTCGCCTTCACGAAGGCCGACTGGGTGACGGAGGAGGCCAAGTTCGCGATGGTCTTACGCGATGGCTTCGGAATTTATCTTTCCGAGAACGGGACGGCCCCGTCCAAGACGTATGTTTGGATCGGCGCCGAAGACATCGTGCCGCTCCACGCGGAGTTCACCGCCAAAGGTGCGCGGATCAAGAAGCCGCCGACCAACTATTCCTGGGCCTATGAAATGGCCGTCGAGGATCCGGACGGCCACATCTTGCGCATCGGCTCGGAGCCCAAAGAGGGCCTTCCCTTCAACGACTAGGGATGCTTTGAGCCAGCCGGCTTCCTTTCAATCGGGGCCCGACCTCCTTGAAAACCCATTGGATTCATTGGACTGGCCGAGGTTTGAAGGGGGCCCAGCCTCGGGCTACAGTCTTAGTCCGCACCGGGATCCGGTGTTCGGCAGCAAGGCGAAGAACACGCCGCAGGTTTCGTAGCCCGCGTCCTATCGGGTGATTTCGTCTCTTCGTGCCGGAGTTTCCATGGGCGACATCGCGCTCAGTGCGGCCACGCGCATCAACATCCTGTCGCTTCAGCGCACGCAATCGCTGATCGACATCACGCAAACGCGTCTTGCGACCGGCCTCAAGGTCAACAGCGCGCTGGACGATGCGCTCGCCTTCTTCACCGCGCGAAACCTTTCCGCCCGGGCCGGCGACTTGACCTCCATCAAGGGCGCCATCAGCGGCGGGATCGGCGTCGTCGCGGCGGCGACGCAAGGCCTTGAGGCCATCGAGTCCTTGCTGCAACAGATGGACGCGCTCGCGACCTCGGCCATTTCCGCGACGGACGCGACGACGCGCGCTAAGCTTGCCAGTCAGTTCAACGAACTGCGCAGCCAGGTCGACAACCTGGCCGAGGACTCGAGCTTCGACGGCATCAACCTGCTCAAGAGCGGGACGCCAATCTTCACGGGCGGCGCCGACGACCTCACCGTCACTTTCAACGAGCGCGTCGAAAATGGGGCGATCAATCGACTCGTCGTGAGCGGCGTCAGTGAAACCGATTATGCAACCATCGTCGGAAACGCCGTGCAGGCGACGGGCGTCTTGGGCTCGACTGAGGTCTGGGGACAGACCGGCGCCGCGGCCATCACGGCGATCAACGCGGCGATCAGCGGCTTGGACGAAGCGCTCGTCAGCGTACGATCCGCCGCCGAGAGCTTCGGCACCAATGCCGCGCTGTTGCAGATCAGGTTGGATTTCACCACCACCCTCGTCAACACGCTCGATGACGGCGCCGCCGATCTTGTGAACGCCGATCTCAACGAGGAATCGGCGAACCTCCTGTCGCTGCAGACGCGCCAGCAGCTGGGCACGATTTCCTTGTCGATCGCCCAGCGCTCGGAACAAGCGGTGCTCAGACTGTTCTGAGCCGTTCCTTACCCTTCCGCTTAATGTAGGCTGTGCACCATTGGATGGGGGCCGTTAGGTGTCACCGCAAAGCCTGCTTTTGAGCGTGCTGGCCTATTTCGGGCTGCTCTATGCCGTGGCGCGGTGGACGTCCCGGGGCGCCCGCAATGCCGACTTTTTTATCGGAAGCCGCAATAGCGCGTGGCCGCTGGTGGCCTTCGGAATGATCGGCACAGCATTGTCGGGCCTGACCTTCGTCAGCGTGCCCGGCTCGGTGGGCAACGACGGGTTCGCCTATCTGCAGGTCGTGCTGGGCCAGACGCTCGGGTATGTGATCGTCGCTTTCACCCTGCTGCCGCTCTACTACCGCCTGGGCAATGTCTCGATCTACGCCTGGCTTGATGAGCGCCTGGGAAACTGGGGCTGGCAGACCGCGGCCATCTTTTTCATTGTTTCGCGCACCTTGGGCGCGACGGCGCGGCTTTATCTGGTCATCCGTATCCTCCAAGACATCAGCTTCGACGCCTTGGGCGTTCCGTTCGCAGTCAGCACCTTCGTGATCATCGGCATGATCCTGCTCTACACATGGCGCGGCGGCGTGAAGACCATTGTCTGGACCGACACCCTTCAGACCGCCGGCATGCTGTTCGGGCTCGCGGCCTGCATCGTCTTTGTCTCGCAGGCGCTTCCCTTCTCCTTCGCGGAGATTTGGGCGCGCGCCGACGCGGCCGACCTGACACGCGTATGGGGCACGGAACCGGACGCCCGCGACTTCTGGCTCAAACAACTCCTGGCCGGCGCCGCCATCGGGATCGCGATGACGGGGATGGATCAGGAACAGATGCAGAAGAACATCTCGGTCCGCACCCTCGGCCAGTCACAGCTCAACATGATGGTGACGGGGATCGCCATGCTGCTGGTGGTAACGGCGTTCTTATCTCTGGGAGCCCTGATGACGATCTTCGCCCAGCACGTCGGGCTCGAGGCGCGTGGCGACCGCTTGTTCCCGGCCGTGGTGATGGGGTATTTGCCGGTGGGATTGCAATTGGTGTTCGTCATCGCCTTGATCTCGGCGCTGTTCCCCAGCGCCGACGGCGCGCTGACGGCGCTGACATCGTCGGCCTGCAACGACGTCTTACGCTTCGAGCGCCGCAAAGACCTGGACGAAGCGACGCGCATGCGCCTGCGCACGCGCATCCACTTGGCGTTCGCCGCCGTGTTCGTGGCTCTGACGGTGGCGTTCCGCTGGATCGACGATCCGAGCATGATCGGATTGATGCTGAGGATCGCGGCCTACACCTATGGGCCGTTGTTCGGACTAGCGGCCTATGCCCTTCTCGCCCGCCGCCCGGCGCAAGGTCCCCTGATCGCAGTGGCGGCCGTGGGCGCTCCAGCCTTGTGTCTCTTGCTCGACGCCGCGCAGGCCTCGATCTTCGAAACGTACCGGATTGGGCTCGAGATGCTGCTGATCAACGCCGCAGCGACGTACGCGCTGCTTTGGCTGGTGTCGTTTAAGCGATCGCGTGGGGGTTAGAGCGCGACCCGGGCACAAGCGCCTCCTTTTGACTCACCCTCACCCTCCCGCGTTTGCACCTGCGATGTGGCTAGAGCGCGGGATTGTTACAGCGATCGGAGCTATCCCCGCGCCCGCTAAGCGGGAGAGGGTCTGCGCGTCGCGTCGTCTAGCCCTACCAGATAAATCCCGGAATCATGAAGGTCGGCATCTGCCCTTCATGGCGCGCGAGGGCTTCGGCCTTCACGGGGTCGGCCGCGACGCCGTAGCTCACGCCGAGCGCTGCGGCATGAATGCCGCCGGTGCACCAGATGGACGCGAGGCCGGATGCGCGGGCACCTTTGACATCGGTTTCGAGGGCATCGCCGACGACGGCGACGCGGGCCTTGTCGGCCACACCGAGCTGTTCGACGGCGAGATGATAAATCGAGGGATCCGGTTTACCGCGCAAAGCCACCTTACCGCCCATCTCGGTGTAGCGCGCCGCGATCGCGCCGGCGCAGACAATGGGCCGGCCTGCACGGATGACGACAAAATCCGGATTGGCGCAGACCATCGGAAGGGCACGGCGCGCGGCGGG
This sequence comes from Fidelibacterota bacterium, assembly GCA_945903705.1. Lineage (GTDB taxonomy): Bacteria > Pseudomonadota > Alphaproteobacteria > Rhodospirillales > Rhodospirillaceae > SHVO01. The sequence continues at coordinate 20,092 of CAMDOZ010000050.1, forward strand.
CTCCAGCACCGCGAGATAGTCGTCGACTTTCTCATCGAGGCTGATGGGGCCGGTGTTGACGATGAAGTCGGCGTCGGCGAGATCGGACACAATGGTAAGGCCGGTGTCTTCGAACACGCTGCGATCGCGCTCCGGTCCGAGGTGATAGACCTTACGGCCTAAGGCGGCGAAGAAAGGATCGTCACGCTTGATGAGCGCCTCGCGCGTCGCCTCGCCGGAGGAAAGGACCTCGCCGTAGAGTTCGCGGCCTATTCCCATCTTCGTCATGGCTTCAACCAGCGCGTAAGCGCGACGCGGCGCGTTGGAGAGCAGAAGAGTCTTCTTCCCGGCGACCTTGAGAGCGCGCAGCGTCTCGGCGGAGGGCGGATAAGGCCGCTCGCCGTCGTGAACCAGTCCCCATAGGTCGAGAATGAATCCGTCAAAGTCGTTCGCGACGTCGCGAAGGTTGGAAATGGCGCGCAAACTCATCTGTGATCGGCCCCGACCGCGGCGGCAACTGAAGAAAAGCCGTCGCGCTTCAAGAGCTTCGCAAGATCCTGTTTGATCGTGTTCACGAGGCCGGGGCCCTCGAACACAAGGGCCGAATAGAGCTGCACGAGCGACGCGCCGGCGCGAATCTTGGCGTAGGCGTCGGCGCCGCTGCCAATACCTCCGACACCGATGAGGGGAATGGTTCCCTCGGTAAGCTTGTAGACCTCGGCCAGAACGCGGGTGGAAAGCTCGAACAGCGGCGCGCCGCTGAGGCCACCCGTCTCGGTCCGCTGTGGAGCCTGCAAGGATGCCGGCCGGACGAGCGTGGTGTTCGACACGACAATTCCGTCGAGTTTCTCGGCGCGTGCCGCTTTCACCGCTTCTTTGAGATCGTCAGCCGCGAGATCGGGCGCGATTTTGATGAGCAGCGGGGGCGCCCCTTCCGAAGGCATGACGCCGCGTGTGGCACGGATGATCGCGACAAGCGGTTCGGCGCTTTGCAGCGCGCGCAGACCCGGTGTATTGGGCGACGAGACGTTGATCACCAAGAAGTCGGAGTATCGCGCCAGCGCGCCTGCCAGCGTTGCGTAGTCCGCGGTGGGATCGGTCTGATCTTTATTCTTTCCCAGATTTACGCCGACGATACCGCGTCCCGAACGGCGTCTGAGGCGTGCTTCAACGACGTTGAGCCCATCATTGTTGAAGCCCATGCGATTGATGACGCCGCGATCGGCTTCGAGACGGAAGAGCCGCGGGCGCGGATTGCCTTTTTGCGGAAGCGGCGTGACGCCGCCCACCTCGACGAAGCCAAAACCGAGATCGAGTGCCGCCTCGAACGCGACGGCGTTCTTGTCGAAGCCCGCCGCTAATCCTATCGGATTTGGAAAAGTTCTATTCCACACCGTCTGTTGCAAGACGGGGTCTTCTACTGGGGAGCGATAGAAAACGGTAGCGAGCCGCGACCTTAATCCCAAAAGCGCGAGCCGATGCGCGCGCTCGTTGTCCATCCGATGCAGAGCCGGGCGCAAAATACGAAAGGGATCCAACATCATACCCGATCAGGTTTACGGCGCGGGCCTAGCGCCGCCATCGCCGGTTGGGGTTCGTCAGCACACAAAATTTCCTGCCGTTGCATGCAGCGTTCTCAACGTAGAGGCGTTGTATAGCGGTTCAATTCCTGGAAGCAATTTGCTTCTTGTTCGGACACCGAACGGATATATACCCGCATTCCCCGGATGAACATTGAGGTTGCAAGGATGCTGCCATCGATTCAGACATAGGTATCAGCAACTTATGTCGTTGGATCGGGGACAATCATGGCGCACCCAGCGGGTGAAGTGGAATCGGACGCACCTCGGCTCGATTTCGA
>CAMDOZ010000051.1 GCA_945903705.1 Fidelibacterota bacterium
GCCGTCAACCGGCCAACCGGTTTGGGCGGGGATGGCGGTGGGGTCATCAATTAGGTCCATATATGAGGAAGGTAGCCCGGCCCAGGAGCCCCATTTTTTGACTCGCAACGGAATAACCGAGCCTACCCCAGCGTCTCGGAAGGGAGCGGCTGTGTGGCTGCGATCTCAGGGGAATTTCATTTTAGGGAGGCCATAAGATGCGTACCGGTCTGAAAATGCTCACGGCAGTGCTCTGTGCCGGGGCGAGCATGGCGGCTCTGGCGGGCGACAACCTTGTCCCGGTCATGGACTCGGAAAGGTTTCTTTCGGGCCAGCTGCCGCAGGCGAGCAACTCGGACCGTGAACGTCCGCAGGCCGTGAACGGCACCCTCTACGCCGTGGTCGCGCCGCTTTACGTGACCCCGCCCTTCCTGTCGTATCTCCGCCTTTTCAACGCCGGCGCCGGCGACGCGTCGTTTACGATCAAGGTCGTCGGGTCCGGCACGGCGACCGAATACGGCACGGCCAGCTACACCGTACCGACGGCGGCGGCTATTCAATTGTCGATGTCGAGCATCCTGGTTGCGGCCAATGCGGTCACGCGCAACGCCGCCGACGCCCAGTTTTCGTTCTACATCCAGAGCCCGCAGGCGTTGGCCGGGTATCAGCACGTCACCTACGACGACGTCACAAAGTTCTTCGACAATGCGTCAGTGTGCAGATACACCATCCAGGACGTGGTCAGAGAATCCTCGAGCCAGGTACCGCTCAACAGCATTCACACCTCGCGCTTGGCTACCGCCGGATTTCCAGCGAATGTCGAGCTTCACAACTACGCGAATGCGGCGGTGACGTACCGGTTCTTCGTCCGCGACGAGGCTTCTGGGACGCTCCTGGGACAGATGGATTTCCAGACGCGCGCCAACGCCTCCTACACCATTCCCTGGTCGCAGATCCAAAGCACGATCGGGTTCAATCCGACCGAGACCCAGATCCGCGCCAACCTCATCGTGACCGATCCGTCCGGCGCGCCGCCGGCGGTTGTTCTGGGCCAGACGGTTGTCAACAATACGCTGGGTGTTTCGATCAACCTGACCACCGCATGCGCGGTGAATAAGCTGGCCGTGTCCGGCGGCGATGGCGGTGGTCTGCCGGGCGGCGGCGTAACCTACTAGACCGTCCCTCTATGTCGCCGGTCCGGCCCACCACGGATGCGGCGCCAAGTTACGAGCCTCAGGCGCGGTTCAAACCGTCGCTGGTGCCCAGTGTCCGAAGTTCGCCTGTGCGATCGAAAGTCCTGCGCTGCGAACTTCGGATACGTCTGGGCACCAAAACATTTTTAATCTCGCGCCGCGATCGATTTGAAGTTCCCAGTGCAGAGGTCAAGCATACGATGTGGGAACTTCAAATCGGCGGCGCGCGTGGCCCGTTCGTTTCCGGAGTGCGCCGGGGCAACATACGCGCGAGCACGTCATCCTTGATCACAAAGCGATGGTAGAGAGCGGCGCCGATATGAGCAGCAAGCAGGGCATAGACAAGGAACTGGCCGTAGACGTGCACGGTCGTCGCGTTTTGCGACAGCAGGCGGCTGAGCGGCGCCCATTGCGGAACTTCGAACAGGCCGAAGAACCTGGTTTCGCGCCCGCGCGCGGCAACCGCGATGTATCCGGCGATCGGCATGGCCAGCAGGGTGATGTAGATCAACGCGTGCGTCAGTCCGGCTGCGACGCGCTGATAGGCGGGCATGCTCGCCGGCAGCGGCGGCGCCGGATGGGTGAGGCGCCACAGAAGGCGCACGAGCATAAGCATGAAGATCGTGATGCCGAAGGACTTGTGGACTGCAAGCACCTGTTCGGTGGTCTCGCTCTCTTCAACATTGCCGATGAAGAGACCCATGATCACCGAGCACAGGAGACATGCGGCGACGATCCAATGCAATGCGACGGCAACACGGCCGTAGGACTTGACCGGAGTGTCTGGTGTGCTCATATGCCCCTCTCTCCCCATACGCGAACACTAGGCTGAGGAATCACGCGATGTCATCTGGAATCTTGAGAACGGCGGCCACGGCCGTGGCCCTGTTGCTTCCGCTGAACGCGCACGCCGTCGACTGGAATAAAGCGAGCGGCAAGGACGTCGTATTGTTCTACCCGGCACAGATGTCGTGGGAGATGTTGTTGACACAATCCGATCACAGCGGCGCCGGCAAGTTCCGCGAAGGGAAAAATTGCGCGGGATGTCACGAGGGCGAGGAAAGGGCATCGGGCAAGCTATTGGTGGGCGACAAGAGCACCGAGCCGACGCCAATCGCCGGGAAGCCCGGCTTCATCATGGCGAACGTGAAGACGGCGCACGACGGCGACCGCATCTATGTGCGCGTCGAATTTGACGCGGGCCAGCAACCGGATGCCGGAATGGACAAGGAATTCGCGACTAAGGTCGCAGTGATGATCGATGATGGAAAGGTGCCCGAAGCGACGCGCGCCGGGTGCTGGGCAACGTGTCACGATAACTTGACCCGGATGCCGAGCGGCGGAGCGATCGAGACCACGAAGTACCTCTCGCGTTCGCGGGTCTCCCTGTCCCGCAAGGGCGGGGCGGACATCAAGCCGGCGGCGGAATTGGACAAAATCCGCGCCGAGGGCGGCTATCTCGAATACTGGCAGGCGCGCCTCAATCCGGGAAAGCCCGCCGTCGCCGTAGACGGCACGATCCTCGAGAAACGCGCGGAAAATGCGACACCGGCCGTGACAGTCGAGGCGACTGAGGCCGGCACCAAGTGGACCGTCATCTTCAGCCGCAAGATGAGCGCGGGCGCTCCGCATAAGGATATCGTGGCTGGCAAGGCCTACACGATCGGGATCTCGCTGCATGCCGGGCGCGCCCACCAGCGCTTTCACTATGTTTCGCTCGAGAAGACGTTAGCCGTCGATGCCGGCAAAGCGGATTTCGTCGCCGCCCGCAATTGAGTTGATCATGCTGCGTTGGCTGTTTCTTTCTTTAGTACTATTCGTGTCGCCGGTGGCGGCGCAGGAGGAGCGCTCGCTCGGCAACGCGTCCGATGCGTCCGGATGCATGAACTGTCACGACCAACCCGCGGTCACTTCTGTTCTACACACTGCGCATATGGTGAAGGCTGACGCGAGAACTGGCGTCGTCGACCAAGGATGCCAAAATTGCCACGGTGACAGCCGCGATCACGTCGCACGCCTCAGAGGTAGAGAAGCCCGTCCGCCGCCTTCCGTCGTGTTTGCGGGACCGCGCGCCTCGCCGGTCGAGAAGCGCAACGAGACCTGCGCCGGCTGTCATGAAGGCGGCACGGCCACCCATTGGCAGGGAAGCTTGCATCAAACCTCCAATGTAGCTTGTACCAATTGCCACAAGTCCCACCCGGTTCAGGATCCGGTGCTCGTCAAAACGGCGCAGGCACCCATCTGTTTCTCCTGCCACGCCGACAAGCGCGCGGCGGCTTTGAAGCCTTCGCACCATCCCGTCACCGAAGGCCGGATGACGTGCGCGGATTGCCACAACCCGCATGGGTCCCTGACGCAGACGATGCTGCGCGGTGCGACCGTCAACGATACGTGCCTTACTTGCCATGACGAAAAGCGCGGACCGTTCCTGTGGGAGCACGCGCCCGTCCAGGAACAGTGCACAATCTGCCACACCCCGCATGGAACGGTGCAGCCGGCGTTGCTCAAGCAGCGTCCGCCGTTCCTGTGCCAGAACTGTCACGACAGCTCCACGCATAACAGTCAACCTTTCAGCGGCGCGAGCCTTCCCGGCGGCGCGCTGCCGTCCAAGCAGATGGTGCTCAGGGCCTGTTTGAACTGCCACAGCGCGGTTCACGGTTCGAACCATCCTTCGGGCGCACGGTTTTCTCGGTAGGCGGCGGCATGGCATCTTCCGTTCCCCAGCGCTGGCTCGTTTTCCTCGGTCTCGTCCTGCCCGTGTTCCCTGCGCGGGCGCAGGATGCGGCTTTCGAGCTCGGCGCGACCCCGGTGGTGCCCATGCCGCCGCCGCTTTTTACGAGCTATGTTGAAGCCGGCGCCGGATACCTCGATCTCAACTCCTTCCATCTCGGCCGTTACGGCGGGCCGACGGACCGTGGACCGTTCGCCATCCTTCGCGGAGCAACCGACGGCGGAGATCCATGGGATTCCGACGGTGCGCGCTCCTGGAGCGGCGCCGTAGACGTCTTCGGTTTCGACACGATCGCCGCGCGGTTTCGCTACGGGACGCAAGGCCGGTGGCGGGCAGGCGTGTCCTATGACGGTTTCACGCGGTCCTATACCCAGACTGCGCGCTCGCCCTTCAACGGTATCGGTGGAACGGCGCTGACGCTGCCTTCGAATTGGGTGAGCAGCAATACATCGCTCCAATTTACGACGCTCACTCAGAATCTACATCCTTTGGATATGAAGGTGGATTGGCGCACGGTCGGCGGCGACGTCATCGTCAATCCACGCGCGGGCTACGAAATTCGCCTGAGCGCCAGCCACCGGGACAGGGAGGGGTTGCGCGGCCAGAATCTCGCCTTCGGGCACGAGATGACGACGGCCGTCGGTGTTTTCTTCCCGCAGCCGGTGGATTACGACACCGACCAGGCGAGCGCGTCGCTTGCCTTCACGGGCGACCGGCTGCAGTGGGCCGCCAGCTACAATCTCTCGGTTTTCACCAACGACCTTACGTCGGTGCGCGTTCAGAATCCCTACAATCGCGCGCTTGGCGGAAACTGGCCGGGCGGCGCGCTGGTCGCGTTCCCGAACGGTTTCGGCGAGTATGGCCTGCCTCCGTCGTCGATCGCGCATCAGGCCTTGCTGTCCGGCGCCTACGCCGTCTCGCCCAAGGTGCGGGTGACGGCGCGCCTGTCGTACATGGTGCAGAAGCAGGACGAGGATTTTCTCCCTTACACCACCCTGGCGGCGCTCAGTGTGCCTGACCCGCTTCCGCGCACATCGCTCGACGGCGAGGTGCGCAAGGCAAATATGGTCTTGGGCGTGACCATGCGTCCGAGCCCCACCGTCGACGCATCCGCGAGCTATACGTTCGACGATCGCGACAACCAATCACCGATGGACATTTATAGCTACGTTGCAAACGATTCACAGGATCAGCCGCGCCCGCTGATCCCCGGCGCAAGCCGCTACATCCGCATCAACCTTCCGCACAGCTTCACCTTTCAGCAAGCGAAGGCCGACGTCGGTGTTCGCATCGCGCCGCGCACGCGGGTCAGCTTCTCCTACGCCGGCGACTTCCGCGCCCGTAAGTATCAGCAGGTCTCCGATACCTCCGAACACACATTCCGCGCCAAGGTGTTGACCACTTTCACGGCGGGCTCTGCGTGGGCAGCCTACGGTTATGCGACGCGCAGCGGATCGACTTACGACGACGCGCTGCCATGGGATCTCAGCCATACGCAAAGCTATCTCGACGCATCTCCGTTCAACCGGTCCATCGAGCATCCTTTGCTGCGCAAATACAACATGGCGAACCGCGAGCGCCATGAGGCGAGGGGCGGCGTGACGTGGGAATTCGGGCCGGCGCTCATCGTCGATGCGACGACGTTTCTGGCGGAGGACGATTACAAGGACTCACCGCTCGGTCTTCAGCGTTCGGAGACGGTTCAACTCGACACGAACGTCACCTATGTCCTCGACAAGCGTCTGACCGCCAGTGCGTACTACAGCTTCGAGCGAATCAAGGCTGACCTCACCGGCTATCTCATGGGAACGGTCAATCAAACGAATCCCGCTCAGAACTGGAGCACCGCCAACCGCGATGTGATTCACACGGCCGGAGTGAAGGTCGATTGGAATGCAATTCCGGACACCCTGAAGCTGGGTGCCGGATACTATGTTTCGGACGGGATAAGCCGGATTTCGTCGACGGGAACGAATTTTGCGCTGCTGATGAACACGGCGCCTCTCCCCGCCATCCGCGATCTGACGCACAATGTAAGTCTTACGGGGGATTACAAAGTGCGTGCGGATACCACCTTGCGAATCGGCTATGCGCTCCAGCGTCATCGCACGACGGACTGGCAGTATGGCTTTGGCGCGGCTCCGGTCGCACAGATTCTCGGATCCGGCATCCTGTCGCCGCGCTACACCGCCCACATGGTTTGGGTCACCGCGCGTTACGAGTTCTGAGGGGATATGCTGCCCGTCACGGGAAGTTTCGAACATCGGGCCCTCAGCCGCGTGACCTTCGGCGCGCGGGACGTGGAAGTTGCCGCTGTTCAACAAACGGGGTGGCCGCTCTGGGTTGAGACTCAGCTCAATCCGCCGCCCGGCGACGAGCAGCGGATTGACGAACACCTTCGTGCACGCTCCTTGCGCATCGCATACGCCGTGCAGCTGCCCGCCGGCAAGAGTCCCGGATGGCCGGCGATCGATGAGCGCCGGGCGCTGAATTACCTCTATACAGATCTCCCGGCGATCTGGGACATGGTCAGCAAGACCGAAATCTCCATCGCGCCGAACGAACGGCACCGCATTCAGCAGGAGCTCAATGCCGCCACCTGGATCCGCAACGCGCACTCCCGCTACCAGCTTCGCGAGTTCATGGCCGATTTCTGGGCCAATCACTTCAATGTCGGCCGCCAGGAGGACATCTACGGCGCCGCGGCCTTGGTCTCCTACGAAAACGAAGTGATCCGCCCGAATGTTTTTGGGAACTTCCGTATGTTTTTGGAAGCGGTGGCGACCAGTACGTCCATGCTGCGCTACCTGAACAATGCCGAAAGCAAGGCGGCCAAGCCGACGGAAAATTATGCGCGCGAGTTGCTCGAGCTGCACACATTGGGCGAAGGCGCATATCGGGGCGTCGCGGCCGCGTTTGCGCCGCCGCTCCTGCAGTCCGGCCCTTTTATGGTAGCCACGCATTTTACCGACCAGGACGTCGTCGCCGCGTCACGCGCCTTCTCCGGCTGGACCGTGGAGAATGGGCAGGAGGGACCGAACGGACCGCTGCCGTTCACCGGGCGTTTCGTCTACAACCCGGTCCAGCACAATACGCAAGCCGGTGTGTTCATGGGTGTGGACCTCTCCGGTGTCGCCGCATATCAGGGGCCGATGGGTCAGGGCCGAATGATTCTCGACATTCTGGCCTGGCATCCGGCGACCGCCCGCTTCATGTGCGAAAAGATCTGCCGGCGTATTTTCGGCGATTCTCCGCCGCGCAACGTCGTCGAGCGCGCCATTGGGACCTGGACGGCCAATCTCCGAGCGCCCGATCAGATCAGGCGGGTGATGGCGGAGATCCTCCTGCGCCCGGAGATGGGCAATCCCCCGTCCAAGCTGCGCCGCCCCTATGAACGTCTGATGGCTCTGTTCCGCACCACCGATACCCTCCTCAACGCCTATGACGACGCCCATACGGCGCTATTTGGACTGGGTGACGGACTCTACGCTTGGCCGACGCCCGACGGCCGTCCCGATACGGATGCGTACTGGCTTTCCAGCGCCGGCAATCATCACTTCTGGAACGTGATGTTCGAAGTCCTGGTCCATCCGTCCTTCCGTACCAGCTTCATGGATCAGACGCCGGCGTCCGTCACCGGTTCGGCGATCAAGGTCGTCGAGTATTGGGTCGGCCGGATGGTGGGCTATTCGCTGCCGCCCGCCTCCATGGATGCCCTCGTCAAGGACGTGAGCACGTCGCCCGGTGTAATGGCCGCTTACGCCTCGCAAGGCGCCATGAATATCGAAAACGCGCTGCGGCGGCTTGCTCTGTTGATTGCCACCTCCCCAGAATTTGCGATGAGGTAGGCGGTCATGACCCTTTCCCGGCGCTCTCTCCTCAAATCCGCCTCCACCGGCGCGGCGCTGTCGGCGATCTCGCCCGGCTTGCGCGCGGCTTTCGCCGCCGACGCATCGAGCCAGCGCGATATCCTCGTTGTCATTTTCCTGCGCTTCGGCTGCGACGGGCTGACGATGGTCGCGCCCGCGCAAGATCCCGACTATCAAACGCACCGGCCCAATATCAAAGTCCTTGCGACGGGCGAGGGCGCGGGCTTGCCGCTTGGAATGATGGGCGGCGTGCCGTTCTACATGCATCCCAGCGCGCCGGAGCTGAAGGCCCTATTCGATGCCGGACGGCTCGCCGTGGTGCAAGCTGTGGGGCTGCCTTCGGACACGCGCAGTCACTTCGAAAGCCAGAACATGATGGAGCGCGGCGTGACCGAGGGTGATGATCCCGTCCTCGGGGGCTGGCTCGCCCGCCACCTCGCGGCCCGCAAGCTCGAACTCCCCGACCTTGGCGCCGTCTCGAGCGCCGCCGACATCCACACACCGCTTCAAGGCATAAAGGGCGTCACTGCGATTCCTGATGTGCGCGACTTCAATGTGCCTGGCGGTGATTACAATCTCAATGTCATCGAGATCCTGAATGCCGCCGCCGATCCGCATGCGGCGTCGGCCCGCGCCGCCGTGAACATGATCCGCAGCGTTCAGTCCAGTCTGGGTCGGTTGCCGCCCTCGACCGGCGTGACGTATCCCGCCGGCGGATTTGCGTCTTCGCTCCGCTCGCTTGCCGATATCATAAAAATGAATGTCGGCCTCGAGGCGGCGACCGTCGACTTCGGCGGCTGGGATCACCACTACAATATGAACATCTACTTTCCGCCGGCGGCGCGGCATCTCTCTCAGAGCCTCAAGGCCTTCTGGGATGACATAGCGTCCGTACAACACCGCGTAACCGTCGTCACCATGACTGAGTTCGGTCGCCGGCTGGAGGAGAACACCGCCGGCGGCACGGATCATGGCGCCGCCTCCTTCATGTTCGTGCTGGGCGGCGGCGTCAACGGCGGCCGGATTTACGGCGACTGGCCCGGGCTCAAGCCGTCGAACTTGCGGGAAGGAGATGTGCGCGTAACCACCGACGTGCGCCAGGTCCTTCAGGAGATTCTGGTCACGCGGCGCGGCGAGGATAATCTCCGCTCGATTTTCCCCACCCTCGACTACCGCCCTCGCGGGATCCTCCGCGCAGCCTCTTAACGGGGTTTTCGCCCGCGCGAGCGTACGGGCGCAATCGCTCCGTGCTGCTTACAAACGCGCGCAACCTTCGCCCCGTAGCGACGTTCCCTCGATGTCGCCACAATACTACCGGGGCTGAGTGTAAAGTTATGTTACGCAATTTTTCGAAGAACGAAACCGTGCGCGGGTGTTCGCGAGTTCTTCTCCTCCTGCTCGCCTTGCTCGTGTGGACGGCGCCGGAAGTTCTCGGAGCACTCAAGAGTTTAGATGTTCGAGTTTGCGCTCGAACGCAATTGGTGCTTCGAGCTTCGAGAAAGGATAGACCCATGAAAGCAACGACAACTTTGCTGGCGATCCTCGCCACCGTATTCTCCCTCAGCCTGGCAGCCTGCAACACTGTTGAAGGCGTGGGCGAAGACATCCGCTCGACCGGCGATGCGATCGACGACGCTGCTGAAGACTCCCGTCGTCCGAACTAGTCCGGTTCCGTAAGCAGCGCGTGGCCGGTTCGGTCACGCGCGCGCCCGGACCCTCATGGAGAACTGACATGCTTAGTTGGGCCCTCACATTCCTCGTGGTTGCGATCATTGCCGGCGTGCTTGGCTTCGGCGGTTTGGCGTCCGCGTCGGCAGGTATCGCGCAGATCCTGTTCTTCCTCTTCCTGCTGGTGTTCCTGGTGACGCTGGTGCTGCACCTCGTGCGCGGCAAGGCGCCGCCGCCGCCGATCTAGCAGAAGCTACGACGATTTGAACGGACGGCGGCTTCCAAAGCCGCCGTTCGCATTTTTGAGACAGCTCACGGAGAAGTTTCATGGCGCCACGCGATGTGACCGGTGGTCCTTTCAGTCTTCCTTCGCTTCCCTACGACGAAGGAGCGCTCGCCCCGCTGATCTCCGAGAAGACCCTCAAGGTTCACCACGGCAAACACCACAAGGGCTATGTCGATAAGCTCAATGAATTGGTGAAGGACACGGCCTTCGCCGACATGTCGCTCGAGGAGATCGTCGCCGAGACCTGCGGCGACGACGACAACAAGAAGATCTTCAACAACGCCGCGCAGGCCTGGAACCACACTTTCTATTGGCGCTGCCTCTCGCCGAAGACGTCGGAGCCGAGTAAGGAACTGGCGGCGGCCATCGCCAAGAACTTCGGATCCATGGCCGCCTTCAAGAAGGAGTTTGCCGCTGCCGCCACCGAACACTTCGGCAGTGGCTATGCCTGGCTGATTTATGAAGGCGGAAAGCTGAAGGTGAAGGAGACGGTCAACGCCGACACGCCGATGGCCTCAGGTACCCCCTGCCTGCTGGCCCTCGATGTCTGGGAGCACGCCTACTACCTCGACTACAAGAATGTGCGCAAAGACCACGTCGACGTCGTGGTGGAGAAGCTCCTGAACTGGGACTTCGCGTCCGCTAACTTTAAGAAGTCCCGCTAACACCCCACATCTAGTCGCCCGAGCATCCGCGACACACAAAGTAAATGCCGCGGGGCTTTCGCCGCCGCGGCATTTTACGTTTGATTAGGGGTATTCGTCGTTAGATGCGCCCTGAAAGTAGTAGAACGATAACGACGATGAGTAGAATGGAGAAGATGCCGCTCGGGTAGTAACCCCAAGAGCGGCTGTGTGGCCAGCTGGGCAGCGCGCCAATCAGAAGGAGGATGAGTAGAATAAGGAGGATCGTGCTGAGCATGGTTTTGTCCTTTTTGAAGCTCGCTCTCGTTCATGTAACGGCTTGCCACTACGAAGAGTTCCGGTCGCCGATTGCACGGCGGCGCGCAACCACTGGAAGTGGCGGCCGTTAATTGCCGGAAACTTGGAACAATCTTTACGTGTCAGGCATTCGCCTCTCGTCGATACTAATTGTGGGAAGGGTTCAAAATGGACTTACGCAAGAAACTGGAAAACGTCAGCGGCGCGGACATCGAAGCGATCATCGATGACCTTGCGGCCCTGAAGAAGGATGTGGCCAAGGCGATTCAGCACGTGAAGAAGCTGAACCTCGACGACGCGCTCGATGTCGCCCGCGACATGGCCGAAGACCTGACGGACGAGGCGCAGGATCTCTACAAGGATTTCTCGAAGCGCAGCCGCAAGTCCATCGCCGCGATGGAAAAGCAGATCGACGACCAGCCGATTGCCAGCCTTCTGATGGCGTTCGCGGCCGGCTTCGTCATCTCGAAGCTCTTCTTTCGCAAGTAGATCGATTTCACAATGAGTAGGCTCGTCAAGATGGGTTTGATGATGCTCGCCGAGATGCGGCTCGCCCAGCGCTTGAGTCGCATTCTCGGAGCCATCAAATGGGCCGTCTTGGCGGCCCTTTGTGGGATCGGCGCGGGTGTTGCCCTGGTTTCCGCGCTATGGGTTTTCCTCATCCCGCGCATCGGCGCCGAGTATGCAGCCCTTAGCATGGCCGGGTTGCTGGGCGTGTTGTGCGCGGCATTTGCATTTGCCGCTAGTGCGACTTTGCATCCCAATCGCAAGCTGCACGTTGAGCAAGACGACGCGACCGTGGCCGAGCTCAAAGAAATGTTCGCCAAGCATAAGGGTACCGCGCTCCTGTCGGCGATTATCGCCGGCATGGCCATGGCCAACGGCAAGAAATAGCGCTAGAGCGTTTTCCGACGAAGTGGGCACTGGTTCGTCGCAGAAAACGCGACAACATCTATAAATCTAGAGCGAAATCCGATCTTCCTTGATCGGATTTCGTTCTAGTCGCCGCGTTGTAATCATCGCGGGTTAGGATCGCGATGAACAAAGCTTTCACCAAAGAAACCGAAACCGACGACGACGATCTTCCCGAGGAAGCGGACACGCTTCCGTCGGGCGGGAAGAACTACGTTACCCCGCGCGGGCTCCAGATGCTTGACGAGGAATTGCATCAGCTCCTTCGCGTCGAACGTCCGAAGGTGGTAGAAATCGTCTCCTGGGCGGCCGGCAACGGCGATCGCTCCGAGAACGGCGACTATATCTACGGAAAACGCCGCCTGCGCGAGATCGACCGCCGTGTGCGTTATCTCACCAAGCGGCGCGATAACGTCGAGCTTGTGGACCCGGCGCGCCAGAAATTCCTGGAGCAGGTGTTCTTCGGCGCCACTGTGACCTACGCGACCTCGAAAGGCGCCGAGAAGACGGTCAAAATCGTCGGCATCGACGAAGCCGCCGAAGAGAACGATGGTTCGCTGGTGAGTTGGGTGTCACCCATCGCGCGGGCACTCACGAAGGCCCGCGAGGGCGACACGGTGAAGCTCCGCACTCCGGCGGGCGAAGAAGCGCTGGAAATCCTCGAGATCAAATACGTGCTGTAGCGCCCCCTCGCTGTCATTGCCCGCGATCCTCCTTCGCTGCTTCGCAGCTTCGGCGGACCCATGCCTAGACCCGCCGTAGCTTTAGCGAAGGCGGGAGGCGGGCAATCCATGCCTCACTGCATAGCGAAGTTAGTTGAACGATGGATCGCCCGGTCGCGCGAATGCGCGCGGCGTATAAATGGCGGGCCTTCGCCCGCCGGCCGGGCGATGACAGGTGAAGTTAGCGCTTCTCCCCGCCGCCCGTCGCCGCCTTTTCTTTCCCGACGATATCGCCCTCGGAGAACAGATACTCCTTAAGTTCCTTATCGAAGTCCGCGCTGTTGCGCCGGATCCACTCGAGCGCCATGGCGGCGTGCTCGATTTCCTCTTTCATGTTGTGAAGGAGGATGGCCTTGAGGGCCGCATCGTCGCAGTCGTCCGCCCGCTGGCGATACCAGTCGACGGCTTCCAGCTCTTCCATAAGGGAGGAGATCGCCTGGTGAAGCGCGAGCGTTTCCTTGCTCAGGCGCTCGCGCGGGGCATGAAGAGTGTCGCTGGCCATTTTTGATGCCTTGAGAGGGGAGGGATGCCTCTGGAACGCGAACTCACGCCGATGTGTTCCACGGCCTTCAAAAAACCGCCACTTTCCAGAGGCTTGATGAGGCACAAGAGGGGGCTTGCCCGGGCCCCCAATTCCGCGATATTCGGCGGCGACGGGCCGCGAAGGGCCCAGGGGCTTACAGGCGCTGTTACAGGCAAAAGGGAACAAAGAATGCGTAAGGCACTGATTTTGGCGTCGTTGCTGCTGCCGGCCTCGTTTGCGGCGAATGCCGCGGGCGATCCGGTTCTGGGCAAGAAGCAGTTCGCGCCGTGCTCGGCCTGCCACACCGTCGAAAAGGGCGGCCCCAACAAGATCGGCCCGAACCTGAACGGCGTCATCGGCAAGAAGGCGGGCACCAACCGCACCGACTATGCCTATTCGAATGCCATGAAAAATGCGCCCATCACCTGGAGCGAAGAGGAACTCATGAAGTACCTCGTGAAGCCGATGGAATACGTGAAAGGCACCAAGATGCCCTTCGTCGGCGTGCCGAACCCCGAAGTGCGGGCGAATATCGTCGCCTATGTGCTGGAAGCGACAAAAGAATAATTTCGCCTTCAGGCGGAAAGAAAAAGGCCCGCTGCCGGGCCGCGATCAGCAAAAAGTGGGGCCCGGTTTTTGCGTCCGATCGCGGCCCTTTCTAAATAATTCGACGTTGATCCGATTTTCGGATCAACGTCGGGGCGGGCCTTTTTTTGTTCAGAGTGTCGAGATGCCTACGCCGCCGGGTTCCAAACTTCGGCCGCGCCTGCGACGCGCTTACGCACTTCGCCTTGCTGCTTGATGAGCATTGCGGGCGTGCGCGCGCCGAAGCGATCGAACAGGGACTTCTGATCGTCAATCTCGCGCAGGGCCTGTGTGCGGTCGATCTGCATCAGGGTCTGGAACTTCGCCTTGTCGTAGTTGAGGCCGTCCCACTTGATGTCCTGATAGCGCGGCATGAACCCGAACGGGCCTTCGACGGCATCGCCGCGGCCGTGGACGCGGTCGACGATCCACGCGAGGGCGCGCATGTTCTGGCCGTAACCGGGCCACATGAACTTGCCGTGCTCGTCTTTGCGGAACCAGTTCACCCGGAAGATCTTGGGCGGGTTCTTCACTTTCTGGCCGATCGAGAGCCAGTGCGAGAAATAGTCTGCCATGTTGTAGCCGCAGAACGGCAGCATCGCCATCGGATCGCGGCGCACGGCGGCCTGGTTCTCGGCGGCTGCCGTGGCTTCCGAGCCCATGGTCGCGGCGAGATAGACGCCGTGATCCCAGTTGAGCGACTGGAAGACGAGTGGGAAGGTGTGGCTCATGCGGCCGCCGAACACAAAGGCGCTGATCGGCACACCCTTCGGGTCATCCCACGCCGGATCGAGGATCGGGCAGAGTGTCGCGGGCGCGGTGAAGCGCGCGTTTGGGTGCGCGGCCGGCCGGCCGGCCGTGGGCGTCCAGTCCTTGCCCTGCCAGTCGATGAGGTGCGCGGGCGCTTCGTCGGTCATGCCTTCCCACCACACGTCGCCGTCGTCGGTGAGCGCCACATTGGTGAAGATGCAATTGCGCGCGACCAGCTTCATCGCATTCGGGTTGGTCTTGTCGGAGGTGCCCGGGGCAACGCCGAAGTAGCCGGCTTCCGGATTGATGGCGCGGAGCGTGCCGTCCGCCGCGGGCTTCACCCAGGCGATGTCGTCGCCCACGGTCCAGGCCTTCCAGCCTTCGAAACCCTGAGGCGGAATGATCATGGCGAGGTTGGTCTTGCCGCAGGCACTCGGGAACGCGGCGCCGATATAGGTCTTCTCGCCCTTCGGAGATTCCAACCCCACGATGAGCATGTGCTCGGCCAGCCAGCCTTCTTCCTTCGCCATCACCGAGGCGATGCGAAGCGCGAAGCACTTCTTACCGAGGAGCGCGTTGCCGCCGTAGCCGGACCCGAACGACCAGATCTCGCGGTCCTCCGGGAACTGCACGATGTACTTCTGGTCGTTGCACGGCCAGGACACGTCCTTTTGGCCGGGCTCGAGCGGCGCGCCGACCGAGTGGATGCACGGCACGAAGTCACCGTTTCCGAGCACGTCCAACACCTTCTTGCCCATGCGGGTCATGATCCGCATGTTGACCACCGCGTAGGGAGAGTCGGTGATCTGGATGCCGATGTGGGCGATGTCGGACCCGAGCGGGCCCATGGAGAAGGGGATCACATACATGGTGCGGCCGCGCATGCAGCCGGCGAACAGGCCCTTGAGCGTCGCCTTCATCTCGTCGGGATCGGCCCAGTTATTGGTCGGGCCGGTATCGTCCTTGTCCTTGGTGCAGATGAAGGTGCGGTGTTCGACGCGCGCGACATCGCCCGGATGCGAGCGGCAGAGATAGGAATTCGGCCGCTTCTTTTCGTTGAGGCGGATGAAGGTTCCGCCTTTGACCATCAGATCGCAGAGCGCGTTGTACTCTTCGTCCGAGCCGTCGCACCAATGGATGCGATCGGGTTTGCACAGCGTCGCGATCTCATTCACCAGCTCATTTAGTTTTGTATTGCTGGTGTTCAAACGTACGTCCTTATTCACCGTGGTCCCTTCAAAGTGCGCTTACAAGGTTGGCCTCTCTTTACATCGGAGGCCGAGCAGTTCAAGGGGATGTTTCAGTAAAAATCCCGCCATCTTTCCTTTAAGGTCTAAGGGTGTGGATAACTCGCGCGGAAGGCGGTCGTCTCGTAAGCTCCGCTTACAATTGGGCCGGATCGAGGGGAGAAATTCGATGAAAAAGACCCGATTCACGCTACCGGAGATTCGAGCTGCCTACGCCGGCGGCGTCCGCGTGGGAGATGTCGTCCTCGAAGCCGTCCGGCGTGCGGACACCTATCCCGATCCGGCGGTGTGGATCACCCGCATCCCATCGGAAGCCCTCGCAGCTCGGGTGAAAGCGCTGGAAGCCCTCGACCCCGCCGCCCGCGCCAAGATGCCCTTGTTCGGCATGCCGTGCGCCATCAAGGACAATATGGACCTAGCCGGGTATCAGACCACGGCGGCCTGCCCAGCCTATGCCTACGCGCCGAAGGAGACGGCCTTCGCCATTCGCCGCCTGGAGGCGGCCGGCGCCGTAATTATCGGCAAGGCCAATATGGATCAGTTCGCCACCGGCACCGCCGGGATGCGGTCGCCCTACGGCGCCCCGCGCTCCGTCTTCGGGCGGGACTACGTCGCCGGGGGGTCGAGCTCCGGCTCGGCCGTGGCCGTGGGGGCTGGGATCGTGCCCTTCGCGCTCGGAAGCGACACCGCTGGCTCGGGCCGCATTCCGGCCGCGTTCAACAATATTGTCGGGATCAAGCCCACCCGCGGAATCATTTCCGCGTCGGGTGTCGTGCCCTGCAACCGAACCCTCGACTGTGTGTCGGTGCTGGCCCACAGCGTCGAGGACGCGATGGACGTGCTCGACGCCCTCGCGGACATGGACCCCGCCGATGCCTATTCGCGCGTCCGCGTCTCCATTCCGCCGGCGGCAGGAGAGGCCTTCACCTTCGCGGTGCCGCGTGCACAAGACCTCGAGTTCTACGGCGATACGGAAAACGCCGGGATGTTCGAGGCGGCCGTCGCGACCTTGGAGCGGATCGGCGGCACGAAAGTCGAGATCGACTTCGCCCCGTTCCGCGAGGCCGGCGCGCTCCTTTACGGCGCGGGCTTCATCGCCGAGCGCGTCGCGGACCTTGGCGAATTCATCGCGGCGCATCAGGCCGAGTGCCACCCGAATGTCGTCAAGCTGATCCTCGGCAACAAGGATAGGACCGCGGTCGAAGTGTACAAAGGCCAGCATAAACTCGAGGTTTTGAAGCGCGACGTGGCGGGAATTTTTTCCAAGGCCGACTTCCTCCTGGTGCCGACGTCGCCGATCCAAAAGACCGCCGCGGAAGTCGAAGCCGATCCCATCGCGCTGCCGTGGAAGTTCAGCTTCTACTGCGGCTTCGCGAATATCCTCGATCTCTCGGCCTTCGCCGTGCCTGCGGGCATCAATAAGAGGCAACTCCCCTTCGGCGTTCAGTTCGTCGGGCCGATCTTCACGGAAGCCAGGATGGCGCCCCTTGCGAGCCGTTTCATGAAAGCGGTGGGCGGCTTCACCGGCGCTCCGGCCTGAAGAAAAAAGCCGGCGCAGGGGGGGAGGCCCCTGGCCGGCTCTAGGTGAGGACCCTGGGGGGTCCTACGAGACTCTAAATCTAGATCGCGCTCGCGCCGCGTTCGCCGGTGCGGATGCGCACGACTTCGCTGATGGGCGAGACGAAGATCTTGCCGTCGCCGATCTTGCCGCTTTGCGCCGCAGTGCGGATCGCTTCGATGGCGGCTTCGACTTGCGCGTCGTCCACCACCACGTCGATCTTCACCTTCGGCACGAGATCAACCACATACTCGGCGCCGCGATACAGTTCGGTATGACCCTTCTGCCGGCCAAACCCCTTCACCTCGAGCACCGTCAAACCCTGCACGCCGATGTCATTCAGCGCTTTCTTTACGTCATCCAGCTTAAAGGGCCGGATAATGGCTTCGATTTTTTTCATCTCTGGTCTCCTGTTCGGATGTACCGGTCACCGCGGGGCGGGGCCCCGCGAAATTTCGAGAACTGGGTGGGTCTGATCCGGCGAGGACGAACTGACGCCGACTTGACCACCTTACCATCAGGAGGGCGGGGGGGAAAAGTTCGCCACGACAAGGTTTGACCAGGCGTGACGAACTTCTCGGAGCGCGTCCCCACTTTCCCCTGTAAGGACTAGTTCACGACCTCACCATGGAGGACGAGATCCAGCCCTTCGCGCTCTTCATCCTTCTCGACGCGTAGACCCACGATCAGGTCAACGACCTTGAGGATGACAAACGTGGCGATGGCGCAGTACGCGATGGTGACGCCGACACCGTAGAGCTGCGTGACGATCTGGCCGGCGTTGCCTTCGATCAGGCCGTGAGCATCGATCGGGCTGATGGCTTCGCGGGCGAAGACACCGGTCAGGACCGCGCCGATGATGCCGCCGACGCCGTGGATGCCGAAGGCGTCCAGGCTGTCGTCGTAACCAAGGGCATGCTTGAGCGAGGTGGCGCCGATGTAGCAACCCACGCCGGCGACCAGGCCGATGATGAGCGCGCCCATCGGATCGACGAAGCCGGCCGCCGGGGTGATGGCGACCAGACCGCCGACAGCGCCGGAGATGATGCCGAGGACCGACGGTTTACCCTTCAGAACCCATTCGATGATCATCCAGGCGAGGCCGGCTGCGGCCGTAGCGATCTGGGTGACGGCCATGGCCATTCCGGCCGTACCGTTGGCGGCAACGGCGGAACCGGCGTTGAAGCCGAACCAGCCGACCCACAGGAGCGAGGCGCCGATGACGCTGAGCACCAGGTTATGCGGCGGCAACGCTTCGGTGCCGTAGCCGACGCGCTTGCCGAGCATGATCGCGGCGACGAGGCCGGCCACGCCCGCATTGATGTGAACCACGGTGCCGCCGGCGAAATCGAGCACGCCTGCGCTGCCGAGGAAGCCGCCGCCCCACACCCAGTGAGCGATCGGGGCATACACAACCAAGCTCCACACGCCGATGAAGATCATCAACGCCGAGAACTTCATGCGGTCAGCCACCGCGCCGCAGATCAGGGCGGGGGTGATGATCGCGAAAGTCATCTGGAAGGTCATGAACACCGATTCAGGGATGGTGCCGGCCAACGCGTGAGTGCTTGTGACGGTCATGTCTGCAAGGAAGGCCTTGCTGAATCCGCCGAGGTAGGCGCTGCCGTCCGAGAAGGCGAGGCTATAGCCGATGACCATCCACAGGACGGAGATCAGGCAGGTGATGGCGAAGCTCTGCATGACCGTCGCCAGCACGTTCTTCTTGCGGACCATGCCGCCGTAGAAGAGCGCAAGGCCAGGGATGGTCATCATCAGCACCAGCGCGGTCGAGGTGAGCATCCACGCGGTGTCGCCGCTGTCGATGGTCGGGCCGGCGGGTTCTTCCGCGGCGGCTTCTGCAGGCGCGGCGGGAGCCGGATCGGGTTCGGCTGGCGCGGCGTCCGGAGTGGGTGCCGCTTCCGCCGCCGGAGCGGCGGCATCTTGTGCGAACGTCGGAGCGATCACCGGCGTGGACAGCGTCAGAACGAACGCCGCCCACAGCATTGCGAGTATCGAGGTCCTAAAATGTTTCATATCGTTGCTCCCCCAGTTGGGCCGTTAGAAAGGAGCCGCGGCCGGAAGGCCGCGGCGTCGAAGTCGGAGTTAGAAAGCTCTGGAAATCTTCACGACGAAGCGCTCGTCGCAGAACGTGCCGCAGACGGCTTCGTAGTCGGTATCGTAGTAACGGACGTCGAGGCTGAACCAGCTCGGGATGTTGAACGTCCCGCCGATGTTCCAGTCCGTGTAATTCTGAACGCCTTCGAGCGCGGAATATCCGAGGCCGGCCGACACGCTGAACATCTCGCCGATGGGCGCGCTGACAACGCCGCTGTAGTAGACGCCGGCGTCGTTGTTCGCGGCGCCCGTGTTGTCTGGCGTATAGTTGAGGCCGAAGGTCACGGCCGCGGGGCCGAAGTTGTAACCGGCCTTGCCGTAGACTTCCCAGAAGTCGAGGCCGGCCGCCGTGGTCGACGGATACATGTAGTAGAGGAAGCCGACGTCGTAGGTGAAGTTGTCGACGGCGCCGCGATAGCCGCCATAAAGATCGAGTTCCATGCCCGCGTCGTTGCCGAACTCCAGCGACGAGGCCCAGGTGCCGACGTAGACGCCGGCGCCGCTGTCCCAATCGAGACCGCCCTGAACCGCGGGATCCTGGTTGGTTTGGGTAATGCCGCGGAAGACGTAGTCGTTCACGATGGCAATGTTGCCGGTGAAGGTCCCGGGCATCGCGCTGTCCTGCGCAACCGCCGCGACCGGCGCAATCACCGTGAGAGCCGCACCAAGCAGGCCGACGAGTCTGGCTTTCATTTTATTGTATCCCCTCTCGCAAATTGATCTTCGGAAGCGGGTGCCGGGTTCGTGGTGGGATCCGCGTATTCAGTCCGCTCCGTCGGGCGTTGGCCCGGAACCAACTTTGCAAAGCTCATGCCATCTTTGTGCGCCGCAGCATTATTGCCGCAGTGCCAAAGATTCAGAGGCGAACCAACGGGTTGAAGGGGCTTGAAAAATATGACTAATCATATCCCCAGGGCCCAAAATGAGCCTAAATATTAGGCATGAAAATATATTGCGTAAAAAATATGCAATATGTGGTCGTTTGATATGCGTATGGGGAGGAATTGCACGCGCGGCGAGCGCCCAAAACCCCCCCCATGAAACCCGGATCTAGTCCCTCGGAGCGAGATCGAAATAGGCCGCCGCCCCTGGATGCCAGGGAAGGGTCATGGGACGCGCGGCGTCTCCGCGGCTGACCATAGCGCCCGTCAGGCTGCCGAGGCTCAGATAGTCTACCCGCGTCAGCATGAGGTCGAGGAGGCCCGCCGCCTCCTTCGCAGGCACCGTGTCGAGCGACACCAGCATCGCGACGGCCCCGACGGCGGCCAGCGGCCGCGTCTGGCCGGGATAGGTGCGGGCGGGAATGGTGATCGCGACATAGTTGGCGAGGCCGCTCGTCAGGAAAGCGATGGCATCGCTGTCGAAGGGCAGAAGGCGCACAGGTCTACGCCCGGCGAAAGCGCGCAACGCGGCGCTTGGAAGGGCCGAGGTCATCACCAGGGCGTCGAAAGCCCCGGCCTCAAGTTGATCGAGCGCTTCGTTCGCGGGCACTCCCATCAAGGGCGCGGCGAGAGATGCGAGCGGCACCGCGTGGGCCCTCAAGATGGCCTTGGCTTCCACCGCTTCCACGCGCGCGGTTCCCGCGACGCCGACATGCTTGCCGAAGAGATCCGCGGGCGAGCCTAATGGACTGTCTTCCTTGACGACCACATGCACGGGTTCGGGGTAAAGCGCCGCGAGTGCGGTCAGGCGATAAGGTCCGCTGGCGGCGAACGGCGGAGCCGCGGCGGCCGCGAGGTTGGCTTCGGTGTTGCGCAATACTGTGGCCGAGACGCGCCCGTTGCGCAGAAAATCGAGGGCCTCTTGCGGTCCATCGACGGTGACGTTGGCGAAGGCGACGTTCTGTTGCGCTGCGACGCGTGCGGCGGCTTGTCCAAGGCGCCAATACACCGATCCTTCGATATCCGTCGCGATGGAGAAACCGCCATCCATGCGCGCGGCCCGGCCGGCGACGGCGCGCCGCGCACGGTCCCACTCATCAAGTGCAAGTCCGGTCTTCGATGTGCGAACGCTGTCCTTGAGGCCGTTCCAACGTCCTTTCACCGCCTGTTCAAGATCGGCCACGAGCACGAAGCCGCTTTCGCGCTTCGGCGCCGGCGCAGGCGGTGTTGTGTCGACCTTCAGCGCTCCGTCGGCGGCAAGATAGGAGAGGCGCCCGCATACGGTGATGACGTCGCCGGCGGCATTGCCCGCGGTCTTGATCCCGGCGATCGCCTCCGGCGCGGCATCGAGCAGCAGCGAGAGGGCGCCGACATTGATCTGGTCCCAGGCGCCGAAGCGGTGGTCGCGCTTGAGGGTGAGGGTGGTATCATACCGCACGCGCACGTGCTCGCCCGGCATCACATAAGGAAAGTCGTTGGTGCGTCGGGCGAAGGTGACCTCGAGCAGACCCGGCGCGAAGTTCGCATCGATCAGGGTCTGCAGATCGGCCTTCAACGCCTCTTCCGCCGGCGCGCGCGTGCACGCGGACAGCGCAATCAGCGCCGCCGCCATCAGACCAAAACGTAAAGAGGCCGCGCGCCCCGTCATGCCCCGCTTATTTCCCCCGTTTACTTCCCGCGGCGGTTCCTCCGCCACTGATTGAACTTGGTCATCACCCAGTGACTGAATTTTCGCACGATCGGGATATCGATCGCGAGGATCGCGATCCCCACCGGCACCATCCAAAATCCAAGGATCGGCAGGAAGCCCACCAGTCCAAACAGGACGAAAAGGCCCCCGACGACGATCCGCACCGGCTTTGGCAGGTGCATCACCTTTTCTTTGAAGGTTTTTATTTTCTGCCGGAACGTCATCTGGAG
>CAMDOZ010000052.1 GCA_945903705.1 Fidelibacterota bacterium
GTGGCTGAAGGCGCAGACGCTTGGTCTGCTGAATCGGCCGGAACCGCTTGAGATACGTGGGCACAACAACTTCCGCCGCCGTAGCCGCGATGCCGAAAGCTTCCAGGCCCGGCAGGACGCCGGTGGCGACGTTGCCCTCGCGCAGCAGCACCACCTGATCCGGCGTCAGGAACGGCGCGCCCAACGATACGGGCGGAATCTTCTCGATCAGAGTACGCAAGGCGCCGTAGATGCGTGCCGGAATATCGGCGGCAAAATAGGGCAGGCCGATGATGGCGCGCCGGCGCATGGTTTCGCGGTTCACGATCTGCATGACATCGCGCATGTCATAAATGCGCGGGCCCGCGAGTTCGTAGGTCTTGCCCAGGTGACGCGGATCGTTCACGGCCGCGCAAATGGCGGCAACCACGTCGCTGACATAGACCGGCTGGAACTTCGGTCCCCCGCCGCCCGGAAGGTGCGGGATCGTGTCGGTGAAGAACGGGAGAACCGGAAGCTTTTGCGCGATCGAGCCAAAGCGGTTGAAGAAGCCGTCTTCGGCGCCAAACACCACCGACGGGCGCATGATCGTGGCCGACGGGAACGCGGTCGCCACCGCGCGCTCGCCTGCCGCCTTGCTGCGGGCGTAGGAGGACGGCGAGCGGGCATTCGCGCCGAGCGCGGACATATGCACCAGCCGGCGCACGCCCGCGGCCATGGCCGCGCGCGCGACAATGTCGGCGCCTTTTTCGTGGACGGCGTCGAAGGTGCGCTTCTTTGATTCGTAGAGGATGCCGACCAGGTTCACGACCGCGTCGGCGCCGGCGACGGCGCTCGCGACGCTCTTGGGATCGGTGACTGACGTGGGTACCAGCGAGATCTGACCGAGGTCGCCGCAAGGCTTCAGGAAGTGCGCTTTGGCGGTGTCGCGCACGGCAACCCGAACGCGCCAGCCCTGGGCGGCCAAGTGCCGCACGAGGTGGCGTCCGATGAAGCCCGAGCCGCCGAAAACCGTAATAAGTTTCTCTGCCATATCCCCACTCCCGGATTTCCAACCGAATGTTTCCGGATCGCTTTCAGTGACATAGAACCGCCAGGGAGGCAACCGCGCCGCGGCGTTCGATACGGCCCGCCGACCAGCCCGAAAGGCTTGGGAAAGCGGGAGAATTCTCAAGGCTGAGCTTGCATTGACAAGGGTTGCCGCCCCCTGTATCCGTCTCGCCCTGTTCATATATTCCGGCTGCCCGACAGCTTACGGCCGGTGTGAACGCCCAGGTGGTGGAATTGGTAGACGCGCTGGCTTCAGGTGCCAGTGTCCGCAAGGACGTGAAGGTTCGAGTCCTTTCCTGGGCACCATTCTTCGAGGTCTGCTGACGCGGGCATAAGGACGGCACGTGACGAGCCATCTGGAGCGCGGCGGCCTTCCCGCGGACCTCACTTTTCAGGCAATAATGGCGCGGAGGGTCAAAACCCCTCCCAGGGACCATCACTCCAACGGCCAGAAATGCTAGCAACCGCGAACGGGCGCAGCGACAAGGTCATCCCAGCGCCCGCAGGGGACCGGATGCTTCAGGTAAACGATCTGTCGCGACGCATCTCGCGCTATCGAACGCAGATCGATGAAGCCGTCGCGCGCGTGGTGGCGAGCGCATGGTTCGTCCTGGGACCCGAGGTCACCGACTTCGAAAAGCGTTTCGCGACCTTTCTTGGCAGCGCCCACTGCGTCGGTGTCGGCAATGGAACCGACGCCTTGCGTATCGCTCTGCTGGCCGTCGGAGCCGGACGCGGTGACCGTATCGCCACGGCGGCAAATGCCGGTATGTACGCGACGACAGCCATCCTCGCGCTCGGCGCCGAGCCGCTGTTTCTCGACGCGGATTCATCCCATCACGTTCCTCTCGCCGAGGTGAAGCGTGCGGCGGAGTCAGGCGCGAAAGCGATCGTCGTGACGCATCTCTACGGGCTGGCGGTGGCCGGCATCGAAGACGTAGCCGCTTTTTGCCGAAGCCGCGGCGTGGCCCTGATCGAAGACTGCGCGCAGGCGCATGGAGCGGCTATTGCTGGGCGCCGCGTAGGAACCTTCGGCGATGCGGGCTGCTTCAGCTTCTATCCCACCAAGAATTTGGGCGGCCTCGGCGATGGCGGCGCGGTCGTCACCAACGACGAAGCGCTAGCCGGCCGGGCGCGTCGCTTGCGGCAGTACGGATGGGGCGCAAAATACAACGTGGAACTGCCCGCGGGCGGTAACAGCCGTCTCGACGCGCTGCAGGCGGCTGTCCTCTCGGCGCTGCTGCCTCACCTCGACGCCGACAACGCCCGGCGGCGTGCGATCGCCGCCCGCTATTCAGCGGGCTTGAAGACCGGCATCGAACGCCCTCCCGAAGCCGGCAACGCCTATGTCGCGCACCTCTATGTCATTCGCACGCGGGATCGCGAGAGTCTGCGGCGGCATCTGGAAAGAAGCGGGATCGGGACGGACGTTCACTACCCTATCCCCGACCACCGTCAACACACCCTGAAGGCGGCCTACGCGGACGTGCATCTTCCCGTGACCGAAAGTCACGCAAAGGACGTGCTGACGCTGCCGTGCTTTCCTGAAATGACCGACGACGAGGTCACGCGTGTGATCGACGCGGTGAATGGGTGGTCAGCGTGACGTTCTCCCTCATCATCCCGGTCTACAAGAACGAGGCCACGATCCCAGCGCTTCTCGAGGCCGTGCAAGGAATCAATCGGTCTTTGCAGGGCAAGTTGGAAGTGGTGTTCGTCGTCGACGGCAGCCCTGACCGCTCCTATGAATTGTTGCGCGCCGCGCTCGAGACTTTGCCATTTCCGGCGCAGTTGCTCGCGCACTCGCGTAATTTCGGTTCCTTCCCCGCCATCAGAACCGGGTTGGCGGCCGCCCGCGGACAATATTTCGCCGCCATGGCCGCCGACCTGCAGGAACCGCCCGAGCTCATGGTCGAATTCTTCTCCGCGCTCGCAAGCAACGACTGCGATGTTGTCGTCGGCACGCGTAGCGCCCGCAGAGATCCCTTGTTCACGCGTCTTTCCGCAGCCGCATTCTGGGGCATCTATCGGCGCTTCGTGGTCAAGGATATCCCGCCGGGCGGTGTCGACATCTTTGGGTGCAATCGACAATTCCGCGATCAGCTGCTGCTCCTGGAAGAGTCGAGATCTTCGCTGATCGCGCTGATCTTCTGGTTGGGGTTCCGGCGCAAATTGATCAGTTACGAGCGCCGACCGGGCGGAGAGTCCGGCTGGACCTTACGGAAAAAAGTCGACTACATGCTCGACAGCTTCTTCGCCTTCACCGATTACCCCATTCGTCTGTTGATCCGGCTTGGGTTCATCGGATCCGCCGTCTCGATCCTGCTGGCGGCCATCGTGCTGGTCGCGCGCTTGATGGATGAGATCGCGGTACCCGGTTATGCAGCCACGATGCTTGCGGTGCTTTTCCTTGGCGCGATCAATTTGCTCGGGCTTGGCGTGGTCGGCACATACGCGTGGCGCGCCTACGAGAACTCGAAGTCGCGGCCTCTAGCTATCGTTGCCACGCGCGTTGAGAATGAGAAGAGGCTGTCATGACGCCGCCGATGATTCATCCTTTGGCCGATGTTCAGTCCAAGTCCATCGGGGACGGGACGACCATCTGGCAATTTGTCGTTGTCCTGCCGCGCGCGACCATCGGCCGCGACGTCAACATCTGTTCCCATTGCTTCATTGAAAACGACGTCGTCATCGGCGACCGCGTGACCATCAAGAACGGCGTTCAGGTGTGGGACGGCCTGCGGATCGGCGACGACGTCTTCGTCGGCCCGAATGTTACGTTCACGAACGACAAATTTCCGCGGTCGAAGCAGCATCCCGAGCGTTTTCTGGAAACCCGCATCGATGACGGCGCCTCGATCGGCGGCGGAGCCGTCATCCTTCCAGGGTTGACGGTCGGCAAGGGCGCTATGGTCGGCGCGGGGGCGGTGGTTACGCAGTCGGTGCCTCCTTACGCCATCGCCGTGGGTTCTCCGGCGCGGATCATCGGCTACGTCGAAAACCGTAAGGGCTCGCCCGCGGCGGCGGAGAGCCGCGCCACTTTCTCGCAGGAGCCGGCATCGACCCGTGTGGGTGTCGGCGAGGTTACGCTGCACCGCCTGCGGCTCGTGCCCGACATGCGCGGCGATTTGACGGCCGGCGAGTTTCTGCGCGAAATTCCTTTCACCCCGAAGCGGTACTTCGCTGTCTTCAACGTCCCCAGCGTCAAGACGCGCGGGCAACACGCGCATCGGCGCTGCCATCAGTTCTTGCTGTGCGTCACTGGCAGTTGCGCGGTCGTGGTGGACGATGGGCGGAACCGCGAGGAGATCCTGCTCGACTCTCCCGACAAGGGCATCCACTTGCCTCCGATGGTCTGGGGCATCCAGTACAAGTACTCCGCTGACGCCGTGCTGCTGGTGTTCGCTTCAGACTACTACGACCCCTCGGACTACATCCGCGACTATGCCGAGTTCACGGCTCTGGTGCGTTCGTAGGGCAGGGCAATGGATATCCGCCGCTGGATCAGGTTCTTTGCGGGCGGGGTCGCGACCACCGTCGTCAGCTACGCAGCCTATCTGGCGTTGCTACAGTTCATGCCGTACCAGCGGGCCTATTTCGTGGCCTACGTTCTCGGCATCGCGGTCGCTTATGTCATCAATTCTGTCTTGGTGTTCCGCGTTCCGCTGTCGCGCGGCCGCTTCATCGTTTATCCGTTGATCTACTTGTTCCAGTACGCGGTCCAGGCCGGCTTGTTGGCCATCGGCGTCGAGGTTGTCGGACTACCGGTCAAGCTGGCGCCGCTGGCGGTCATCGTCCTGATGATTCCGGTATCGTACGTCCTCAACCGCCTTGTGCTGGGACGTTCCCCCGGCAGCGGACTTCCAGGTTCTTCAGTGTAAAAGCCTGCGGCGCTCCGACCGGGTCGATACGCAGCCGATCCTCGAGACCTTTGGGGTCGAACGCCGACAAGGTGATAGTGGTGAACACACCGCCGGGAACCGGCGCGTACGACGCCGGCGGGGCCTTGAAGTCGCGCGTCTGCCCCGCCTGCAGGGCGTAGAGCTCGACGAAGTCGTCTTGTTCGGCTCTCAGCTCGATCGTGATCTCCACCTCCCAGCATGAGCGAAGGCTTCCTGAAGGAAGCGAAATGATCAACGCGGGGTCGGTGGTGGCGGCGAAGCTCAGACCTTCCTCCGTCGGCACAGACGTCAAGTTTCCGACGTTCAGAGTCCCCTTGTTAGCGCCTAACCGGAAGAGTGGCGGCGGGCTGTCTGTTCCGAGCGGAACGGGCGGAAGGGGGAAATAGCGGACAAAAGAGGCGCCGATCTGGCGCCCATATCGGAGATAGTCGAAAAGCTCTTGTCCATACCACGTACAGCTCACGACCCCTTCCGTAAGAGCCCGGCGAACGCAAGGCACATCCTGGCTGAGTCGGAAGTTCTGCACATTGCGAAAATTGGCGGCATGAGAGAACGCGCCGGCCTCTGCGGCCATGGTGACGAAGGTTACGGCTGCAAGCGCAGCAAGGGGCGAGGTCCGGAGTCGTGGCATCGCGGTCCACTTGCGCGCGGCGAGCACGGCGGTCGCCGCGATCCATGGGAACAACAGGGTGGCCCAAACGGAGTGGTAGTGCTCCGGGAAGCCGTGAATGAACATGCCCATCAAGGTCCTGGATTCGGGAGCCTGAATGTACGCTCGCCCGGCGGCGATCAGCGGCAGGTAGGTGCCGACCGCCGCGGCGAGACTGAAGAAAATGACGGCGACACGCGTGGAATCTTCAGGCAACGCCGCGCGCTCGCGCCACACGCGCCGCCCCAAATACACCGCAAGCGACCCTGCGATCACGATGACGGTCAAAGTGACGATGATGCTAGTGACTGGCCAGTGATACGGGAGTGCAAGCGCGCGCCCGAACTTGCCCAGCATGAACATCCAGAAGCCTGCCTCGGTCGGCAGCGACCAGGCCAGATTCGGATCGTGAATCTGTCCCAGCTGGACAAACAGGATCACCCAGAGCTGCGCAGGTACCACAATCGCCGCGGCTGCAAGAAGCGAGAGTGCGCCGGCCCGCAGGCCGGGCAAATGCGCCAGCCCGAGACCCCTCGCGACTATAAGCACGATGGCCACGGCTAGGGCCGCGATGGCTCCGGAGATGTAGGAGAAGCCCGCCAGAAGACCGAGAAGGAAGACCAGGGGGACGCCCCACCATGGCGCCCAACGGCGGTCGACAATGGCGGTCAGTGCCCCCAGGAGGAACAGGATCGGCAAGCCATGGTGATAGGCCATGCTCTGAAGGCCCCAGTAGCTTTCAGGCCATGTCAGGAAAATGCCCAGCGCGAACGTGGCGGCGACGACTAGCCGATCTTGAAAGGTGGATGAGAGAAGCCGCCACTGCAGGCACAGCAGCCCTCCTAGGAGAACCAGCATCGAGATGAACTGATAGGCCACCGCGTTTCCGTTGAGGCAGCGTTGCGCCAAAACGTCCAACGCCATGCCAACGGGGTAGAGTGTGTCATTGGAAGGTGTGAAAAGGTCGCGCGGGTCGAGCGAGAGAGCGGTTCTGCGGCCGTAGACCCGGAAATCGTCATAAAACGGCAGATCGATGCCGTAGTGCAGCCACGAAACGCAGCTCAGCACCAGGCTAACGACCGGTGCCGCCAGCAGTATGGCCGCCGCGTAGCGTTCCCACTTGGAACGTGTGTCCATCATCCGAATGCTCGCCTATCCCTGGCGTCAGTGATTGCCCCGCCGCACCTCGAAAAGCAAGGCTGGCCACCGCGTGGGTCGATGAACCAGTTCTCAGATTGCGCCCGGTCGTATAATAGCATCCAAGGACGGGGTACATTGTGTGCCCCCGCGACCCCGAGTTAGGACCTGCATCCCGTGACGAACCATCTCCACCGCGGCGATCTACCCGCGAACGTCACCTTCAAGGACAGCATCGCCGTTGACTCCGAGACCATGGGGCTTCGCATCGACCGCGACCGCTTGTGCCTGATCCAGCTCTCCGGCGGCGACGGCGACGCGCACCTCGTGCAGATCCTGCCCGGCCAGAAGTCGCCGCGGCTGGCCGCGGTCTTGGCTGATCCGAAGCTTCTCAAGATCTTTCACTTCGCGCGTTTCGATATCGCCATGATCGCCAAGCACCTCGGCGTGCGTTGCGCGCCGGTCTACTGCACCCGCACGGCCTCGCGCCTGGTGCGCACCAACACCGACAAACACGGCCTCAAGGACCTGTGCAAAGAACTTCTGGGGATTGAAATCTCCAAGCAGCAGCAGAGCTCCGATTGGGGCGCCGAGACTCTCTCGGCCGAGCAGGTGGACTACGCCTCCGCCGATGTCCTCTATCTGCACAGGCTGAAAGCCGAGATGGACCGGCTCTTGGCCCGGGAAAACCGCACCGAGCTCGCCAAGGCCTGTTTCAACTTTCTCCCGGATCGGGCCGCGCTCGACGTTGCGGGTTGGGCCGACGAAGATATTTTCGCCCACTAGAGGCCGCGATCAGCAAAAGGTGGATACCGGCTTTTGCGCCCGATCGCGGCCTGTTTTCAAGAAAAGAGCCAGATCCGATTCAATCGATCGGATCTGGTTGGCGCCCTGGACCGCAAGCGCTCCTTGCAACAATCGTGCCGTTGACCCCCTCTACCGCCCGGGCGATACTTTCCTCGCCGTTGCAAAGGGTTCTTTGACAACGACAGTCGCCGGGCCCACATCCAGCCTCATTGATGCGCTATTGGGGGCGCCGGCGATCACAGCGGGCGACATCGGCATGGCAGTTTCTTCAACCGCGACAGCGACATCGACCACGTCCAAGGCCGCGGACCTGGCCTCGGCCCGCCGTGTCCTCGAGCATGCGCGGGGCGGGCTCGACGCTCTATCGCAGAATCTGGGCGACGCCTTTGTCGCCGCCCTCGATGTTTTAGCCAAAGTCACGGGACGCGTGATCGTCACCGGTGTCGGCAAAAGCGGCCACGTCGGGAGCAAGATCGCCGCCACCCTGGCATCCACGGGGACGCCCGCATTCTTTGTCCATGCCGGCGAAGCCAGCCACGGCGACATGGGCATGATCGCCAAAGGCGACGCGGTGGTGGCCATCTCCAACTCCGGCGAAGCCGGCGAGCTGCGCGACGTGGTCGCCTATACGCGCCGCTTCGGTATTCCGCTCATCGCCATCACCAGCCGTCCGGGTTCGACCTTAGGGCAGGGCGCCGATGTCGTGCTTGCGCTGCCTCCCGTAGGCGAAGCGTGCGCCGTGGTTGAAGCGCCGACCACTTCCACCACGCTCACCATTGCCCTCGGCGACACTCTTGCCGTCGCGCTGCTCGAGCGGCGCGGGTTCACGGCCGACGACTTCAAAGTGTTCCATCCCGGCGGCCAGCTCGGCCGCAAGTTGTTCAAGGTCGACGACCTCATGCACAAGGGCGACGAATTGCCCTTGGTGAAGCCCACGATGCCCATGGCCGAAGTGGTGCCGTACATGACCAGCAAGACGTTCGGCGTCGCGGGTGTGACGGACGGGGCGGGCCGGCTGATCGGCATTGTCACGGACGGCGACCTGCGCCGCCACATCGCCAACCTTTTGAGCCTGACTGCGGCCAAGGTCATGACCAAGACACCCAAGACCGTTTCCCGCACGATCCTGGCGCCCGAGGCCATGCGGCGCATGAACGAGTGGAAAATCACTTCGGTGTTCGTGGTGGAAGACGGAAAGCCGGTCGGCATCCTGCGGATGCACGACATATTGCGGGCAGGCGCCGTATGAGCGGCACGTCCCCGAAGCCCGATCCGGAACGCTTTGCAACCTGGACGCCGCGCGAGACTTCGGTTGCCCATTCCGTCGCGCAGTACAGCCGCTTTGTCTCGATGATGAAGATCGCGCTGCCTTCGGCGGCGGGGTTTTTGCTCCTTCTCGTCGTACTGCTGCCCCAAATCCGCAGCGATGAAGACCGCTACCGCATCGATACCGAGTTGCAGGATGCCAAAGGTGGAGAGAGTTTGAGCATGACGAATGCGCGCTACTTCGGCACCGACGACGAGGGTCAGCCCTATTCGGTGGTGGCGAGCGGCGTTCGTCAGCGCGCGGACAACCAGGACACCATCGAGCTCAGTGCCCCGGCGGCAGAGATCAGCCGCAATGATGGAAAATTCCTTTCTGCCAAAGCCAATGAAGGTCTTTATAACCGCGGCGAACAGAAACTCGATCTCTCGGGAAACGTCGACGTGGGTGAAGAGAACGGCTTCCGCTTCCGCACCGGCAAGGCGTTTGTAAATCTCGAGGAAGGCAGCGCCAGCGGCTCGGAGCCGGTCACGGGCGAGGGCCCGCTCGGCACCATGGAGGCGCAGGGTGGTTTTCAACTCACGGACCGCGGCAAGACGGTACACTTCAATGGAAAGTCGCGCCTCGTGCTGAACAGCAAGGTGACGGCCAAGACCGAAAAACCCGCTGCCGAAGATGCGAAGCCGCAAGGGGCGCCGCGATGAAGGTACGCTTCTTGATGTTGGCGGCGCTATTCACGGGTCTTGTGTCTTCGCAAGCCGCGGCGCAGTCGCTTTCCTTCATGCCGAAGAATTCCGATCAGCCGATCGTCGTCGATGCCGAGAAGGGCATCGAGGTCCAAACGGACACCAAGCGTGTGATCGCCCGCGGCAACGCGCGGGCCGCCCAGGGCGAGGTCAGTATCGTGGGCGACGAGCTTATCGCCTACTACCGTTCCGAGCCCGGCGGCGGCGATGAAGTCTACCGTGTCTTTGCCGTCGGCAACGTCACCATGCGTTCGGCCGAAGAGACCGCGACCGGCGCATCCGCCGTCTACGATTTCGATAAAGGCGTTCTGGTTCTGGAAGGCGACATGGTCAGCCTCACCAATGCGGACGGCAAGGTGACCGCTCACAAAGCCCTTCAATACTGGGCCTCCGAGCGTGTCGCGGTTGCCGATGGCGACGCCTTCGCCGAGGATCGCGAGAAGCGCCGCGTGTACGCCGACAAGCTCGTCGCGTTTTTCCGTGAAGATGCTCCCGGCGCCAAGCCTGCCGCCGCCGCTGCGGCGCGTGGCCGCGGCGACATCACCTTTATCCAGGGCTTCGGCAACGTCCGCGTCGAGACGCCGCAGGAAACGGTGCGCGGCCAGCGCGCGACCTACAACGTGGATAGCGGCGTCGTCACGCTTGACGGGAGTGTCCGCATGACTCAGAAGAACAATGTTTTGGCCGGTGAGTATGCCGTCGTGAATCTGCGCGGCGGACGAAGCCAGGTCTTTAGTACAAGGCAAGGGGGAATGACGGGAACACGAGAGAACGCCCGCGTGCGGGCGCTCATTGCGCCCAGCTCGAAACCCGATCCGATCCCTGTGAAAGCCGCCCCATGACGCCTGACTCGGCGCCCGCGCGCACCACTCCGGCGACACCCGACACCGCCGTTCCAAGTGTCGGCCTCGCTGTCCGAGGTCTTGCGAAGACCTTCAAGAGCCGACCGGTGCTGCGCGATGTGAACCTCGCGGTCCAACGCGGCGAAGCGGTCGGTTTGCTCGGACCCAACGGCGCGGGGAAAACCACGTCGTTCTATTGCGTCACCGGCCTCATTACGCCGGACAAGGGCCGCATCTATCTCGACGGTCAGGACATCACGCCGCTGCCCATGTACCGCCGCGCACGGCTCGGGATCGGCTATCTGCCCCAGGAAGCCTCCATCTTCCGCGGCATGACGGTGGAAGGAAACATCCGCGCGGTCGCCGAAGTGGTGGAGAAGGACAAGGCGGCGCAGGATGCGTTGGTCGATTCTCTCTTGCGCGAATTCTCCATCGACCACTTGCGCCGCTCGCCCGCACTCGCCCTTTCGGGCGGTGAACGGCGCCGTTGCGAAATCGCCCGGGCGCTCGCGTCCAGGCCAAGCTTCATCCTGCTCGACGAGCCTTTGGCGGGCATCGATCCGATCGCGGTCGGTGAAATCCGCGAGATGGTATCGCACCTCAAGGACCGCGGGCTCGGCGTGCTGATTACCGACCACAACGTGCGCGAGACACTCGACATCATCGACCGCGCCTACATCCTCCATGAAGGCACCGTGTTGATGGAGGGCCGCCCTTCCGAGATCGTCGCACATGAAGGGGTGCGGCGTGTCTACCTGGGAGAGCGATTCAGTCTGTAAGGCGAGGTGACGTAGCAACATGGCGCTTTCGCCGCGGTTAGACCTCAGGCAGACCCAAAGTCTCGTCATCACGCCGCAGCTTCAGCAGGCGATCAAACTGCTGCAGCTTTCGGCGTTGGAGTTGAACGAGTACATCGAGCAGGAACTTGAATCGAACCCGCTGCTCGAAACCGACGACAACGCCGAGCCGGCGGCCCTCGCGGAAGGCGCCGGCAACGCCGATGACCGCCAAGGCGACGGGCTTTCCGTCGTCGACGCGGTCGACGGCCAGAACGAAGCGCCGCTCGATGTCGAGTCTGCCGTCGAGGATAACGAGCCGAGCCTCGGGGACAACGATGGATCTCCCGGCATAGACACGGCGAACGCCGAGACCTGGGGCGCCGGAGGCGGCAACGGCGAGCATCCGGATTTCGAGGGCACCCTTGCCGACGTGCCCGATCTGCGCAGTCATCTCATGCAGCAGCTCAATTTTGCTTTCGGCGACGCGGCGGACCGCTTCATAGGGCTCTATCTGATCGACCAGTTGGACGAGAGCGGCTATCTGCGCACCCCTCTCGAAGAGGTCGCCCTTCAACTCGGCGCCGACGTGAGGAAGGTCGAAAGCATCCTTGCCGTCATGCAGCGCTTCGATCCGACCGGCATTTTCGCCCGCGATCTCAAAGAGTGCTTGAGGCTCCAGCTGGAGGATCGCAATCGCTATGATCCGGCGATGGCGGCTTTTGTCGAGAACCTGGAACTGCTCGCGGCCCGGGATCTCAAGAAGCTGCAGAGCGTCTGCGGTGTGTCGCTCGAAGACATACACGAGATGATCGCCGAAGTGCGTGCGCTCGACCCGAAGCCGGCGCTCCGCTTCGACCGGCATATGAACGACACCGTGATTCCCGACGTCATTATGTCGACGCGGCCCGACGGCGGATGGCGGGTGGAGCTGAATTCGGACACGCTTCCGCGCGTCCTCGTGAACCGCAAGTACATGGCCGACGTCAGCAAGCCCAACGCCAGCAAGGCGGACAAAGCTTTCTTGGCTGAGAAACTGCAATCGGCCAACTGGCTGGTGAAGGCGCTGCACCAGCGGGCGGAAACCATTCTAAAAGTGGCGACGGAACTCGTGACGCAGCAGGAGGAGTTCTTCCGCCACGGGGTTACGCATTTGCGCCCCCTGATCCTCAGGGATGTCGCCGACGTGATCGAAATGCACGAAAGCACCGTCAGCCGGGTGACGACCAACAAGTACATGTCGACGCCGCGCGGCATCTTTGAGTTGAAATACTTCTTTACCCAGAGCCTGCCGTCGGCGAGCGGCGCCGAGGCCCATTCGGCGGAGGCGGTGCGTCACCGCATCAAGCTTCTCATCGACGCCGAGGCGCCCGGCGACGTGCTATCCGATGATCGTATTGTGGAAATCCTGCGTGGGGACGGCGTCGAGGTCGCGCGGCGGACCGTCGCCAAGTACCGGGATTCATTGAATATTCCATCCTCGGTGCAACGCCGGCGGGACAAATCTATGGGCATCTCGCTCCGTTAACCATTGACCGAATTTAAGGGTGTCAGTTCTTGACTTGGCCCGGATGCAGCGCATATCTTCCGCGACTTTTTTTGGGGCCGCCCGGGGGGCTGGCCGGCGGCTGCGCCACTGAAAAGCGCAAAAGGCGTCCGAAGGGTTTCGCGAGCCCGGCATAGCTGCTCATGGGAGAGCGGCGCACCGGTACAGAGTAGCGACCAGGTAAGACAAGACAGACAAGAACAAATTTAGAGCAAGTCCGTTCGTCCCCGTCGTATGGCGATTCTTATTCGTTTGAACTTCCACACCCAGCCAGGCAGCGCCTCGGCCAGCGGTGTGATGTAAAGGCGTGTTATGGAAATTAGAGATTTGCTGCAGCCTGAAGCCGTGATTGCCGATCTGAAGGCCGCCAATAAGAAACAGTTGCTTACGGAACTCGCGCGGTACGCCGCGCGCATCACCGGGGTCAACGACCGCAAGATTTTCGAAACATTGCTTGAGCGCGAGCGCCTCGGCTCCACGGGTGTGGGCAGCGGCATCGCGATCCCGCACGGCAAGCTTTCCGATTTCAAGCGCCTGTACGGCGTGTTTGCCCGCCTTGAGCGCCCGGTGGAATTCGATTCCATCGACGAGCAGCCGGTGGATCTCATCTTTCTCCTGCTGGCACCGGAAGGCGCCGGCGCCGATCATCTGAAAGCGCTCGCGCGCGTCTCGCGCCTCCTGCGTGATTCCTCCATGTGCGAAAAGCTGCGCGGCGCCGAAACCGCCGACGGCCTCTACATGGTGCTGACGCAGTCCGAAGCCCAGGCCGCTTAAGCCTTACTTCCTTTTACCCCGCATCGCCCTGAGCTACGCTTCACATCGTGAAGCGGAAGGGGGCCCGTATGATCAGAAGCTTGGTTTTTCTGTCGGTGCTGCTTTTTTGTGGGGCCGCGTTCGCGCAAGCCGTACCAAACGACCCGCTCAAGGAAATCTGCACCAACTTCTTGGCGCAAGGGGCCGGCAGCGTAGGGGGCGACCCTCAGCGCCTCTGCACATGCCTCGTGAGCGAGACTCAGAAGCGGCTCACGCGCCAGGAAATGGAAATCTACAATAAGGCCGCGACGTCGGGCCAACAGCCGCCGCCGGCGATCATGGACAAAGTCGTCGGAATTGCGACGACGTGCCTGACGCAGTCGCGGTAACCGCGGTTAGCGGCCGAGGCGGAAGGCCAGGGTGAATCGGAAGCCGGAACCCGAGATCGGCTGGCCCTTTGAATCAAGCATGGGCGTAAACCGCCATTTCTTGAAACTATCGAGCGCCACCTGATCAAAAACGCGCGCTGGTGTGGAACTGACGACGCGCGCATCCGTAACCACGCCGTTTTGATCGAGGCTGTAACCTATATCCACGTCGCCTTCGATCTTCTGCTGGAAGAGATCCGGCGGATAAGCCGTCGGAGCGCGATAGACGGGCTGAGGATCCTTGCCGCGGGCCATTGCGATGCCGCGCGAAACTTCGACCGCCTGATCTGCGGCCGTCAGCTTGTCGCCGTTCTCCTCGGCCAGCTGAATGAGAAGCGTGCGACGACCCTGCAGCCGCTTTTCGTCCTGCCCGGCTGCCGAGCGCATGGCGATCTCCTGCTTCATGGCGGTAATCCCTCCGCGCACATTGCCGGTCGCCAGCGTGTTCTCTGAAATAGCCTGTACGAAATAAAGTGTGTCGGGTGCCTTGTCGCCGAGGGCGTCGCGGGAGAGCTTCAGGCCCTGTTGCGAGAGCTCGATCCCTTTTTTGAAGTTCTTCGAGCCGTAGGCCTGCTGGACTTCGGTCTTCAGTTCCCGGATTTCGCGCTTGCCGTCGTCGCAGGCCGCGACGCCGAACGCCAGCACCGCCGCAAGGGCGCGTGCGCTGTTACGAAACCGGTGGGGCAGGATGGCAATCATCTGTAACTGCGCTCCTCTCAGCCAAATTCGGGTGGCATCGTAGGATTGTCTCCGCGAGTTCCCTATTTTTGGTTAATTTGTCACACTGCTCGCGTTTAGGGAGAAACCATGGTTCTCGCCGGCCAGATGATGGACCGCCCGCTCTTGGTCCTGCCGCTGCTGCAATACGCGGCGGCGCACCATGGCGATTCTGCCGTGGTCACCCGTAGCGTCGAGGGTCCGGTGCACCGCACCACCTATGGCGAAACCTATGAACGGGTCCAGCGTCTGGCCCACGCCCTGACGCGGCTCGGAATCAAGCCGGGCGACCGGGTCGCGACCCTGGCCCTGAACACCTGGCGGCACTTGGATCTCTACTTCGCGATCGCCGGCATCGGCGCCGTCTGCCATACGGTCAACCCCCGACTGCCGGCCGACCAGCTCGCCTACCTTTTGAGCCATGCCGAGGACCGCCTCCTGTTTTTCGACATCTGTTTCGCCGATCAGGCGGCGGCGCTTGTCGCCGGTGTACCGACGCTCGAGCGCGTCATTGCCCTCACCGACGCCGCGCACGCGCCGACCGACGGTCGGTTCGGCAACCTGCTCGTCTACGACACGATGATTGCCCGCGAAGGCCTCGATTTTCCCTGGCCCGAGTTCGACGAGAACACGGCCGCCAGCCTTTGTTACACCTCGGGCACTACGGGACTGCCGAAGGGCGTGCTCTACAGCCACCGTGCCCTTGTGCTTCATTCCTTCGCGGTGGCCGCCAACGGCCTTGCGAGCGCCGACGATATCTTGATGCCTGTCGTGCCGATGTTCCACGTGAATGCCTGGGGGATTCCCTACACAGCGCCGCTCTTGGGGGCTCCCTTGGTGTTCGGCGGTCCGGCGTTCGACGGTCCGCGGTTGTTCGACCTCATGGAGACGGAGGGCGTGACGTGTACGCAGGGTGTGCCGACCTTGTGGCAAGGATTGATCGTCGAAATGCGCGCGCGCGGGCACAAGCCGAAGGATCTGCGGCGCGTCGTCGTCGGCGGCGCGGCCGTATCCGAGTCAATGGTCCGCGCCTTCGAAGACGAATTCGGCGTTGAGGTATTCCACGCCTGGGGCATGACCGAAACGACGCCGCTTGGCGTGATCAACCGGCCCAAAGCCAAGTTCAAGACCGCGCCGCGCGACCGCCAGGTGCGTCAGAAACTGAAACAGGGCATCGGTGTTTTCGGCGCCGATCTTCGCATCGTCGACGGCGAAGGTCGTGCGATGCCCCACGACGGTACCGCGCAAGGTCACATCCAGATCAGGGGGCCCTGGATCATCAAGTCCTATTTCAAGGAAGACCACTCGCCGCTCACGGCGGATGGTTGGTTTGATACCGGGGATATCGGCACCCTCGACCCCGACGGTTACATGGAGATCACCGACCGCGCCAAGGACGTCATCAAGTCCGGCGGTGAGTGGATCAGTTCGTCCATGCTTGAAAATGCCGCCCTGGGCCACCCTCAGGTTGCTCAGGCTGCGGTCATCGGTGTCCCGCACGCAAGATGGCTAGAACGGCCGCTCCTTATATGTGTCCCGCGCGGCGAACCACCGACTCTAGAGGAGATAAACGCCTATCTGGCAACGCGCCTGCCGAAATGGTGGCTGCCGGACGCGCTGGAATGCGTCGAATCACTCCCAATCGGACCGACCGGTAAAATCCTCAAAACCAAGCTGCGGGAGCGTTTCAAGGCCATCCGGCTTGGGTAACAGCGAAAACCCGTTTTGCGAGATGTTAAGATATTTGTTACACCCTGCTGTAAGGGTGACCGTCCGTGGGGGATGGGGAACCGCGAGCCGATAGGCTGCGAACTAGAGCGGGCGCTCGAACGTGCGTCCACCGCGGCCTGATTCAGTTAGGTGAGGGAGTCTGGTCCTGAAGGGGACCGGGCTTCAAGGGAACGACCAGAATGGCATTCCTTGGCCGCGCTTCGTTTGAAGTGCAGGTATATCGTGAGGGACGGTGGGCCATCAGCGAGGTGCTGCCCAGCGAGGATAGCGCGCGCCGTAAAGCCCAGGAACTCCTTCTGCAAAAGACATGCGCCGGCGTGCGCATCATGAAGGAGACCAAGTTCTCCGAGACGAACGTCCGCGAGTCCGAGATCTTCAAGCAGATGAAGGAGATGGACGACGAGGAGGATCTCTCGATCACGCCCGTCGACGAGGCGCCGCTCTGCGAGCAGGTGACCGACTTCTACCAGACCGCCGCGCGCAACACGATGGCGCGGATCTTCTCGAAGTATCTCGAGAAGCACGAGATGACGCCCCTCGAGATTCTGCACAGCCACAAGAGCCTGAAGCGCATGCTGAACCTCGACAGCATGGTGCCCTCGGCTGTCGACAAGATATCAAGCCTTCATACCCGCGCAACCGGGGGCGACGCCCGCAAACGCAAGGACGCCATCTATGAGGCCGTCGACCGGATTTCCGCGCGCGCGCGCGAAGCCGACAGCAAGCAGCTTCCTGAACTGAAGGGCTCCACGCTCGATGAGCTCCTGCAGCGCATCGATGCGAAGTTCCCGGATAAGGAAGAAGGCCAGTACATGGCGAACGTCGCCTTCGTGCGCACGTCCATCAACTGGCAAGGATGGCTCGGCAAGATGGCCAATCTTCTGCCGATGGCGAGCACGCAGAAGGATGAGCGCGCCCGCGCCATGATCGACGAAATGATGGCCGACATCTTTGTCGCCAAGACCGTCATCAAGGACGTTATCGGCGTCTCGAAGCATCTCGGCGATGCGGTCACGCGCATGCTCGATCTTGTCGAAGGCAAGTGCAAGCCGACCAAGTTCGCCGCGGAAGACCTGCTGGCCCTTCTAAATTCTCTTTTCGCCGCCGAACTGCTGCCGAAATCCAAGACGGTGCTGTTCGAACGCATCGAGCGCGATCTCGGCAGCCCGGTCCGCCTCACCAACAGCGAGGACCCCGCCGCCGACAAGGCGTTCTTTGAGGAGTTGCTGAAGCGCGCGGTGACGGATCGCGGGGTTACGGGCGGGCGTTACATGGCGCTCGGTCTCACCGAACGCTGGGCGCGGCTGGGCAACCTCGGCGGTGCCGGCGGCGTCAAGAAGGCGATGGAGGGCGTGCGCGATAAGCTCACCTCCGGCAAACAGAAGTTCCTGTTCCTGCTTGCCATGTTTGATCCCAATGCGGACGCGGAATCGCGCGGGGCGATCGAATCGCAAATCCGCAACCTCGCCTCGACCCTCAGCACCGTCCAGAAGATCGCGCCCGAAGCCCGCACCGAAAAGGCGCGGCTCCAGGAGGCGGCCGGGATTCAGAAACTCGTTCTCGAGTCCAAGCTCAATCCAGCGCTTCGCGATCCCATCGCTGCCAAATTCGACGAGATCGTGTCGGACTACATCATCTCCGCCGGAGTCATTCAGCGCTTGGATGATTCACGCCTGCCGTTCCGCGAGCGCGCGACGCGCCTTGTGACCTTCTGCGCGTCCGGTGTGCTCACCATCGGCCGGGCGACTACCATCGCCCGCGACACGGTGGTCAGCTACCTCCGCCGCAAGGACTTTATCTCCGAGTACACGGCCGACCTTCCGGATCCGGCCG
Source organism: Fidelibacterota bacterium (assembly GCA_945903705.1). Taxonomy (GTDB): domain Bacteria; phylum Pseudomonadota; class Alphaproteobacteria; order Rhodospirillales; family Rhodospirillaceae; genus SHVO01. The sequence goes on from CAMDOZ010000052.1 coordinate 18,161, forward strand.
AAAAGGAAAAGGCGATCAAGGAATTCTACACGTTGCTCGCGCGCACCGGCTTCGACGTCCGGGGTTAGGGGCGCGATAGCAAAAGTGTGAAGCGGTTTTGCGTTGAATCGCGCCCCAATTATTTAGTCCGAAAACGTCCCGTTCGCGAAATGGCCCGCCAGGGCCTGCATCACATCGAAATCAGGCGCCCGTGCAAACGCGGCCTCCACCGCGGCGCCCAAGCTCGCGCCGCCCGCGACGGCCCGCACCAGTGTCGCATCCGCATGGCTTACGGCGCGCGTCACAACCTCGTTTCCGGGCCGCGTGACGATCACATGTTCGTCCGCGGTCATGTCGACGGCCGGGATGTCCTTCTCGTCGACGTCCGGCTGATTCACTCGCCATATGCGATGCACGGGGAAGGGCGAGCTGATCACGCGTGTTGCAGGGTGAAGGCGCAGCTGCAGGGTGCTCAAAGCCTCCGCGTTCTCCGTGTCCAGCCAGCCGGTGTCGAGAATCGGCGCGTCCGCCGCGAGATAGGCTTCTTGCCGGGCCCACTCCACCCGCGCGAGATCCTGGAGGTAAGGAAGCGACGCGGAAATCGGCTGCATCGCGACGAACGCCGGAAAGCCGCGGCCGTAGGTGGACAGCACCGGATGACGCGGCGGCGCGGCGGCGATGAAGTCCGACATGAGTGTGGCGAACGTCGGGTGGCCGACGACGCGGCGCAAGGCCGGAAACACATTGACGAGTGTTTGACCAAGGCCGACCTTGATGGTGGTCTTGTGAATGGCGAGCCGCCGTGCCGCGTCCGGCACGATGTCGGCCAACGCATCGCCATCGTCGCCGAGCGCGCGATGAAACCGGCGCTGCAGGGAAAGAAGGTCGCTCATATCGAAAGAACCTTCTGCGCGCGCCGCATCTCATCCATCAGCACCGGCAGCGCCGGAACCTCGGTGTCCCACTCGATCAGCGTCGGCCGCGGGCCGATACGGGCGATCGTCTCCGCATAGAGCGCCCAGACCTCATCCGCGACCGGCGCTCCGTGGGTGTCGATCAGGAGGTCGGGATGATCGATGCTTGGCGTGAAGCCCGCCAGGTGAATCTCTTCGACCATCCGCGCCGGAATGCGCGCGAGATAGTCTCCGGCATCGAAGCCGAGATTGACCGCGCTCACATGGACATTGTTGATGTCGAGCAGGAGGCCGCAGCCGGTCCGCGCCACCAGGCGCGCCAGGAACTCGGGCTCATCCATGCTCGCCCCTTCGAATGCGAGATAGCGCGATGGGTTCTCGATCAGGATGCGCCGGTCGAACGTGTCCTGCGCCTGCGCGACGTTCGCGGCGACGACATCGAGCGCCGCGTCGTCATAGGGCAGCGGCAGAAGGTCGTTGAGGTGGACGCCGTCCACCGCACTCCAGGACAGGTGATCCGACACGAACTCCGGCTTGATCCGCGCGATCAGGTCCTTCACCCGCGCGAGATGATCCTTGTCGAGTCCCTGCGCCGATCCGAGCGACAGCGCAACGCTATGGCAGCTCATAGGGTAACGCGCGGCGATCGCGTCCAGCATCGAAAGCCGCGGTCCGCCGTCGACCAGAAAGTTTTCGGTATGGATCTCAAGCCACGGGGCGGTGAGGGGAGCGTCTTTCGCCTCGGCCGCGAAGAGGGCGAGATGCGCCGACCGAAGGCCGAGCCCGCACGCGCGCGCGAGGTTCACTTCTTCGCGGACTTGGCCGCGGGCGCTTTTTCAGGCGGCTTGCCGATGCCTTGAAACGGTTCGAACTTGCCGCCCATCTTCTCGCACGTTCCGCCTTCGACAACGACCCACTCCTGGCCGCTGTAATCGATGGTCGCCATGCCGGCGCAGCCATGACTGCCGTCCGCCGAGGCGCATCCGTTCTCGCCGGCGACGGCGACGCCGTAGCACTTTTCCTTGCCCTTGCTGGCATCGGCGGCCGAGGCTGGCGCCATTTGGCCCGCCATCGCCACGGCGCCCGCGACTGCGGCGGCAAGAGTCATTTTATCCATCGGATATCTCCTCGAGACGAACGCTAGAGCGTGTCCAGGAAAAGTGGAAACCGGTTTTCCGTCCGGACACGCGACAATTCAAAGACCTAGAGCGGGATGGCGATTCAACGAAAACTCATCCCGCTCTAGCTTAGCGAAATTACAATACAAAGCGGGCTCTGCCCGCAAGGAATCACAGGTGTGTGAAACAGGCGCCCCCACGGCCTTGTTATCTCGGCGCTCAACACGACTGCAATAATTGTAACATTCGGTGAATTGACCGTCTCCAGCGTTAGGGCGAAGAGAACGCACAAATGAGCACAGCAGCCCAAGTTTCCGAGACGGTACCGCTTCGTCCCACGCCCTCCGATACCCCGGGTTTTACCCGCCGGCTTGCGGACTTCGCCACGCTCAGTGACTCCCTCGATTATGCCGCCCGAAGCGAAACCGGGATGAATTTCTACTCGGCCCGCGGCAGCCTCGAGACCGTCCTGCCCTACCGGGCCTTGCGCGACCGGGCCGAGGATCTTGGCCGCCGCCTGGTGGGCCTTGGCATCGCCCGCGGCGACCGGGTCGCGCTCTTGGCCGCCACCGAGCCCGACTTCCTGGCCATGTTCTTTGCCTGCCAGTACGCGGGCGCGATCCCCGTGCCGATGCCGCTGCCCACCGCCTTTGGCCGCCGCGAAGCCTATATCGAGCAGATCAAAGGTCAGCTCCGGTCCTCGGGCGCCCGTATGGCGGTAGGTCCGGCCGAGTTCCTGCCCTTGGTCCAGGAAGCCGCCGCCGAGTTCACCCTCCTCCTTACCGGCACCGCGCAGGACGTCTTTGAGCGCGCCGCCCCGGCGGCGAACCTGCCGCGCGCGAAAACCGACGACCTCTCCTATATCCAGTACAGCTCCGGCTCGACGCGGTTTCCCACCGGCGTGATGGTCACCCATGCCAGCCTGATGGCCAACTGCCGCGTCATGACGCGCGACGGCGTGAGCAACCGCCTTGGCGATCGTGGAACGTCGTGGCTTCCCTTCTTTCACGACATGGGCCTCGTCGGCTTCATGTTGGGAGCGCTCACCAGCCAGTCTTCCATGGACTATCTCCCGACCGAGGACTTCGCGCGCCGGCCGCTGACGTGGCTGAAGCTCATCAGCGAAAACGGCGGCACGATCTCCTACGCGCCGTCTTTTGGTTACGAACTCTGCGCGCGGCGCGTCTCGACCATGGCGGAAGGGTCGCTTGGCCTCGATCTGTCGAAGTGGCGCATGGCGGGGATCGGCGGCGAGATGATCAAGCCCAATGTCATGCAGGACTTTGCGCGCGCGTTCCGCTCCTATGGCTTTTCGGACAAAGCCTTTTGCGCAAGCTACGGCCTCGCCGAGTGTGTTCTTGCGGTCAGCTTCTCCGAGTCCGGCGCCGGGATGTTGCTCGACCATGTCGACAAGGACGCTCTCGAGGCGCACCGCGCCGTACCCGCGCCGGCGGAGTCCGCCGAGGCGCGCACCTTCGTCTCCTGCGGCAAGGTTCTGCCGGAGCACAAAGGCGAGATCCGCGACGAACAAGGCAATATTCTCGGCGACCGCCAGGTCGGGCGTCTGTTCGTGCAGGGCCCGAGCGTCATGCAGGGTTACTACAACGACGATGAAGCGACCAAAGAAGCGCTGATCGACGGATGGCTGGACACGGGCGATCTCGCCTACTGGATCGGCGACGAA
>CAMDOZ010000053.1 GCA_945903705.1 Fidelibacterota bacterium
AGCACCGCCGCTACAGCTCGCTCACGAAGATCAAGGGAATAAGGTTTTGCCATCCATACTGGCCTCCTCCTCCAGCCAGTATGTTGAATCAGATTTTCGATTCCCTGGGAATCCCCAATCGATTCAGCCTAAGAGCATTCCGCTCTAGGAGATAAGCCATGGAAAAAAAGGCATTTTTTAGGCTCACTTTGGCCGCTTTGGTCGCCGGAGCCGGTTTATTGGGGTTTGTTCAGACCGCCCCGGCCGCTGAAACACAGTTCATCTGGTCGGCCTCGTCGCCCCAGGTCAACCAGTCGACGCAGGCCCTGGTCGAGGGCCGTCACGCCCACGCTATCCGTTTCGCCAAGGACGTCCTGCGCAGCAAGACCCATGCGGCGAATCATCTGATCGCGCGCCAGAACCTGTGCCTCGCCTATCTGGCGCAGAGCAAAGGCGACGACGCGAAGCCTTACTGCGACTTGGCCCTCGCCGCCGAAGCGCGCTATCAAATCGTCGATCAGGGCGGCCGCTGGGTCGTCTCGAGCGCGGAGAGCGCGAATGAAGCTACGACACCGACCATCGGCGCCGCTGTGCGCGCCAATGTGGCCCGTGCACAAGGCAGCGCACTCGCCGAAAACCGCTAGTACCGATCACGGGTGATCGATGGCGCATGTTTCGATCACCCGTCTCCGCTTGCGATTGGCGCGCCACGTCCTCCCGCTGGTGTGGAATACTTTTCTGGTCAACCGACAGATTCGCGCAGCGGACGGGCACCTTTGGAGCCAGGCCCGCGGCGGGCCCAGCAAGATCTTCTGGACCTTGAGCGTATGGCGCGACGAGGCGGCCATGCACGCTTTCATGACTTCAGGCGCGCACATGAAGGCGATGCCCAAGCTGAAACACTGGTGCGATGAAGCCTCCGCCGCGCACTGGACTCAAGAGGGCGTGCGAGTGAACTGGGACGAAGTGGAAGGCCGTATGGCCGCGCATGGCTGGACATCGAAAGTCCTCAACCCGTCACCGGCCCATGCGGCCGGTTCGCCGCTCGGCAGCCCCAAATAAAAAAGCCCGCTGTTGAGCGGGCCTTTTCAATTCGGAACCTGACGACGAGGCTTTAAGCGGCCGCTTTCGTCTGAGCGCGCTTGATGCGGCGCTTGATCGTGAGGGCGGTGCCTTCGAGCTTTGCATCGGGCGTCGAGAGAAGGAAGGCGTCGAGGCCGCCGCGCTTTTCGATGGTGCGAAGACCGTTGGAGGTCACGCGCAGGCGCACGCGCTGACGCAGGACGTCGGAGAGCAACGTCACCTGATGCAGGTTCGGCAGGAACCTGCGCCGGGTCTTGTTGTTCGCGTGACTGACGTTGTTGCCGCTTTGAACGCCGCGGCCGGTGGCTGCACAACGGCGTGCCATGGCTCAAAATCCTTATAAATGCGGAGCTTGCCGACACTGGAAAGCGGTCGGGGACCCCGGAAAGTCCGGCGTTGTACCTTCTGAAGGGGTTCGGGTCAAGTGAGTCTCGCGGGCCCGACCTTGCCGAAAATCCTTTCTTTTCAGGAGATTACGCCGGGGCGTTAGCCTGACGATTGCCAATACTGCCTGAAGAGCCGGGCGTAGGCCGTGTCGTCGGTCTTCAGCCGCTGCTTGGCCTTGCCGGCGGTGAACCAAAACACCCCTTCCCTTTCCCTTTCCTGGTCGAGATCGGCCCAGTCCGGACCCAGAAATCGGATCTTCGGCTGCCCCGTTCTGACGTAGGCGTTGTGAAGAGCGTACTGGTCGAGGCCCCACCAGGGTGCATGGATGGCGCTGCGGACGATGTCGGCAACACACCTGAAGTAGGTCGTCGCCGCAGGGCGCGCGACGATGAGGCAGGCGCTGAAATGGTGGACGGCCTCGATACGCCCCGCGCGGGCGCGCAAGGCAATGTCAGCGTCCAAAGAAAAGACCGAGAGCGGATCGCGGTAAGCAAGCGCATCGACGTCCATGATGCAGAGCGGCCCTTCGGCCTGCTCCAGAGCTTCAGCAAAACGCACGAGCCGCACGGCGCTGCAGTAGTTTGAAAGAGTGCAGCTCGTCGCGGCCAGGAAAGGCGCGGGATCCTCAGACGTCGCCGTCAGCTTGAGATCCAAGCCTTTGAGGTCGGTGGCCACGTCGACATTCGGAGACATGAGGTGAACGTGAACGGGAGCGCCGGGAGCGAGGTGCGCGATCGAGCGCAGGAGCGGGACACAAAAGAGCTTCCAGTACTTCGCGTCGCACGAAACAAAAAAGGCGGGTCCGCGCGGCCACGCACCGACAACGGGAGGCAGAGCGTGCACAGGCGCCGGGATCGGCGCCGCGTAGCGCATGGCGCCCATCGGATCGCCCGTAAGCCTCTGATAGTCGGCCATGGTTGCATCGGCCTCAGCGTAAAGGCCCGCGATGATCTGCGCCTGCGAAAGAACGAGGGCCGCCAACTTCTCGTTCGGATCGTGGCGCCGCCAGGCCGCGCTGAGTTCGAGAATCTCCTTCAGGGTCCCGTGCGCATAACGCAGCGGAAACTCGTCTGCGCTGAGGACATGATGCTCGGGCAATCCAGCCGCTCTTCGCGCCGCCCACTCGTCCTGGGGCAGTCGAACCACAAGCGTGCCAAGGTCAAACCTGAAATTCATCGATCAGCGCTTTGAAACGGTGCGCGGACGATCGGGGGGCTTCTGCTTCTCGCCGAGGAGTTGGCGGATACCGACAAGCACCAGGAACCGTTTGAGGTCGTGGGTCATAAGTCTCTTTATGGCGCCGTCAGCCTGGGTGAGCGTGAGCATCTTCGCCATGGCGTCAGGATCGCGGCTCGGATTGGGCACCTTGGCGCGCAGCGCATCCAACTGGCTCTCAAGAACATCGCGCACGTGAGTCCGCCCCACACGGTGAGCGGCCATCGCCTCTTTGAGGAGCGCCGCACGCTCGGTCGGAGGAAGCACCGTCTTATGCTTGGGGCCCGCCGCCTTCTTCTTCTTTGGCTTCGGTGCGCCGAAAAGTGCGCGAAGGCCGGACCAAGCTGACATCAGGCGTCGGGCCCGACCGGCTCGAGGCGCCGGGTAATGCCGTCGAGGCGTTCGCGGAGCGGGTCGCGCTCCTCGGGCTCTGCGCGCGGAACCGGCGCCGCGAGCGCCGCGAGTTCGTCGGCTTGTTTGAACAGGCGGTAGCCGCGCCCCAGCGCACCATCCTCGATGATCGCGCGCAGGAGTTTGTCGCTTTGGGCGAGATCGGCGATCTGCTCGTAGCGTCGCACGAATCCCGCGAGCGCCGTGCGCGCGGCCGCATCGCGGGCGGCAGCCTCGCCGATCCGCTCGGCGATGTCCGGATGATTGCCGGCGAAGTTGAGAAATGCTTGCACGAAAACTGCGGTATCGCCCGCGCCGAACCGCGCCCAGGCGGCGCCGGCCGCGTCGCGCTTCACAACACCCAGACGCTCGGCGAGAACGGCGGCGTTGGAAGCCAGATCCTGAAGTGCCAGAGCCTGCGTTTCGGCCGAGAGCGCGCGGCTCGCCTGACCTTGCAATTCCGTGATCGAGCGCGCGAGCGTCTCGGCCTGTTGCTGGGTGCGGCGCTCCTGGTTCGCGAGCTCGGCGAACCGCTGCATCATGCGCGCCGCGTCGCGCCGCTGTTCGATCACAACCATAATGAGCCAAAGAGCGACCAGAGGTCCGGCGGCCGCGGTCAGGAGGGCGGCGAGACCGACGGGTTCGATCGCCATCAGCCCTGTCCACGTCAATTGCGAGAAATAGAGGCCGACGACCGCAAGCCAGACAACGGTCGCGGCGACGGCGATAACAAACGGAATTCGATCTTTCATATGGCAATAGTAGATCAAGCCGCGTTTAGATTGAATCGAACTTTGCGGGACGAGTAAGGAAGACCATGAGCTACCTCGACAAAGTTAACCTGTGCAACCGCTGGCAGCCCTCGCGCTTTGCGCCGTTCACCGTCACAGGCACGCAGGTGGGCTGGCTGACCCATGAGCGGGTGGCCGCTCTCGCGGATCATCGGGACGTGTTCACGCCGGCGCACGGCGGCATCGCGCTACATCAGTCGTATTCAACCTCGAAAGCACGCACGGAAGCCGTCAAGAAGATTGCGCCCGATCTCGTCGCAAGCGGGCGTTTCCCGGAACTGCGCCAAGAAATTTATGCGGTGAAGAATCGTTGGAGCGAGAAGGAATACTTGCGCATGGACCGCGGCCTCGTGCCCGCGTTCGGTGCGCGGGCCTACGGCGTGCATGTAAACGGCTTCGTGGAGAAGAAGGACGGCCCGCACCTGTGGATCGGCACGCGCGCCTCCGAGCGCATGGTCGAGCCGGGCAAGCTCGACAATATTGTCGCGGGCGGTCAGCCGGCGGGGCTTTCGCTCATCAAGAACGTCATCAAGGAGTGCGAGGAGGAGGCGTCCATCGGCGCGGCCCGTGCGAAGGCCGCCGTGCCGGCGAGTGTCATCACCTACGTGTGCGAGCGGGACGACGGACTGCGCGCCGACACCTTGTTCTGCTTCGATCTTGAGATGCCGCGCGGGGAAAAGCCGAAGCCGTCGGAGGAGATTGCCTCCTTTGAGCTGATGCCCATCGGTGAGGCGCTGCGCCTGGTCCGCTCAACCAACCGTTTCAAGTTCAACGTCAATTTGGTCGTGATCGATTTCGCGATCCGCCGCGGCTTCATTACCCCGGAAAAAGAGAAGGACTTTGAAGCAATCGTCTCCGGGCTACATATATATCCGCAACCGGTTGTGTAGCGCCGACATTACGTCTCCTACATGTCGTAGGTGGGTCGGGTGCAGTGGTTGACTTTTTAACCTTAGATCGTCATTCCTACGCGCCTTTTGCGGCGCTGACTCATTCCAGGTTCACAAGACCGGGCGCCGCAGCTTAAGATTCCGGGAAAACCGGAACGTGAGTGTGGAGCTAACGTAGGCCATGCACTTTCTGGACTTCGAGAAACCGATCGCCGAGTTGGAAGGCAAGATCGCCGAGCTGCGGCATCTGTCGGACACGGACGGCATCAACATCGCCGAAGAAGTCAGCCGCCTGCAGACGCGGGTGGATAAGGACCTGCGCTCGGCTTATGCCAAGCTGACGCCCTGGCAGAAGACCCAGGTCGCACGTCACCCGGACCGCCCACACGCGGTCGACTATCTCAAATCGATGATCGACGACTTCATGCCGCTCGCGGGCGACCGCAGCTTCGGTGAAGACGCGGCCGTGATCGGCGGCCTCGGCCGTTTCCAGGGGCGGTCGGTGATGGCGATCGGCCTCGAGAAAGGCCGCGACACCGAAACGCGCATCAAACACAATTTCGGCATGGCGCGCCCGGAAGGCTACCGCAAGGCGCGCCGCCTCATGGAACTCGCCGACCGCTTCGGCATTCCGATCATCACATTCGTCGACACCGCCGGCGCCTATCCGGGCGTGGACGCGGAAGAACGCGGACAGGCGGAAGCCATCGCCCGCTGCATCGACACCTGCCTCAATGTGCGCGTGCCGCTGATCGCCGTGATCATCGGTGAAGGCGGATCGGGCGGCGCCATCGCGCTCGCCACCGGCAACGTAGTGCTGATGCTCGAACACTCCATCTACTCCGTGATCTCGCCCGAAGGCTGCGCCTCGATCCTGTGGCGCGACAATGAACAGGCGAAGACCGCGGCCGAAGCCTTGCGCCTGACCGCGCAAGATCTGGAACGCCTTGGCGTTATCGACGGAATCATCCCCGAGCCCATCGGCGGCGCTCACCGCCAGATCGACGCCGCCTTCGCCGCCGTGCGTGAAGCCATCGACATGCATATGAACCAGCTGGTGCGCATCGACCCAGGCCAGCTGCGCGCGCGCCGCAGGGATAAGTTTTTGGCCATGGGCCGCAACGGTCTGGAGTAGGCCCACCCCTCTATCAGACCGCTTCACGCGGCCGGCGCCTTACATGACTCTCCTTTGGATCACATTCGCGACCGGGTTCGGGCTCGGCTTGGCCATCGCCATGCCGGTCGGACCGATCTCGCTGCTTTGTATTCAGCAGGCGTTGACGCGGGGTTTCGGCGCGGGACTCGCGGCGGGCCTCGGCGTGGCGCTGGCCGATGCCGCCTACGGCGCCGTCGCGGCGTTCGGCCTGACGGCTATCACCAACTTCCTTGTGAACTTGCAGACCCCGCTGCGCGTCCTGGGTCTCGTCGCCATGCTGTGGCTGGCGTGGGGGATCTGGCGCGGCGCCGATACACCGAAACACCTCGGGAACGATGTGGGCTCAGGCGCAGCGACAACAGCTCAGTTGCTCGTGCTGACGATTGCCAATCCGATGACCATCCTCACGTTCCTCGCCCTTTTCGTAGGCGCGGGCGTGGGCATGGCGGGCAGCTACGAATATTCGGCCGCGCTGACCTTTGGGGTCTTTGCGGGATCGTTCCTCTGGTGGGTCGTGATTTCAGGACTCGTTGGGATCCTGCGCGGGCGGATCAACGATCGGACGCTCGGCTGGATCAACCGCGCCTCAGCATTGATGATTGCCGGCTTTGCGGTGTGGATCGGCGTGCAGCTCGCCGAAGCTGTGTAGCCACTTACCCGCCTTCGCCAAGGCTACGGCGGGTCTGCGCATAAGAGTATCTTCGATACTCTTATGCTTGATAGTGCGACCAGATCGTCCAGGCGCCGATCATCACGAAGCCGATGCCGGCGATGAGCTTCAGCGGAATGGCGGTGAGGTATTTTTCGGCCAGTGTGCCGAGCACCACGGCGATGGCCGTGGACAGCACCAGGGCCGAAGCCGCCGCGAAAAAGATCAGCCAGCGCGACTGTTCCTTGTCGGTGGCGAACAGAACCGTGGCCAGCTGGGTCTTGTCGCCCAGCTCCGCGAAGAAGACCGTGGCGAAGATCACCAGAAGCTGACTCATCTGTTATTTTCCTAAAGCAGCTACTCCGGGAAGTTCTTTGCCTTCCATCCATTCGAGGAAGGCGCCTCCGGCCGTCGAGATATAGGTGAGCTTTTCGGCAACACCGGCGGCATTGAGGGCCGCCACCGTATCGCCGCCGCCCGCGACCGAAACGAGACCGTTCTTTAGCGTGAGAGCCGCCACCGCCAGGGCGATCGCATTGGTCCCGGCATTGAAGGGCTTGATTTCGAAGGCGCCGAGAGGGCCGTTCCAAAGCAACGTCTTACACGCGCCGAGCTTGGATTCGAGATGGCGCACGCTGGCCGGCCCAACATCGAGGATCATTTTGTCGGTGGGGACGGCGTTGATGTCGACAACGGAGGATGCGGCCCCTTCCTTGAAGGCCTCCGCCACAACGGCGTCGGTCGGAAGGATCACTTCACATCCGGCTTTCTTGGCTTTCGCGAGGATACCGCGCGCGGTGTCGGCGAGATCGCGCTCGCACAGCGACTTGCCCACGTTGATTCCTTGCGCATTGAGAAAGGTGTTGGCCATGCCGCCACCGATCACCAGCATGTCCACCTTTTCGACGAGGTGATTGAGCACGTCGAGCTTGGTCGAGATCTTCGCGCCGCCGACAATCGCCATCACGGGTTTCTTGGGCTTCTCGAGCGCATTGGTGAGCGCTTCGAGTTCGGCCTGCATCTGTCGGCCGGCATAAGCCGGCAGGACGTGTGCGAGGCCCTCGGTGGACGCATGCGCCCGGTGAGCCGCGGAGAAAGCGTCGTTCACGTAGATATCGCCGAGCGCCGCGAGGTCTTTGATGAACGCCGCGTCGTTGGCTTCCTCGCCGTTGTGATAGCGCAAGTTCTCGAGCAGTGCGACTTCACCGGGCGCAAGCGCATCGACAACCTTTTTCGCTTCCGCGCCGATGCAGTCGTCGGCGAATGCCACGTTGGCCCCGACGATTTTCCCGAGCACCGGCGCGATTGGCTTCAAGGACATCTCGGGCACGCGTTTGCCCTTGGGCCGATCCAAGTGCGAGAGCACGACGACCTTGGCCTTCTTAGCCATCAAGTCCTTGAGCGTGGGCGCAAGGCGCTCGATGCGGGTCGCGTCGGTGACACGGCCCTCTTTCATCGGCACATTGAGGTCGGCGCGCACGAGCACGCGCTTACCGGCGACGTCCGCTTGGTCGAGAGTTTTGAATGATGGCATGCGGGACTCAGAAAAAAACGAACAAACGACCCCTCACCCCGCCCTCTCCCCTTGCAGGGGAGAGGGAGAAGAGAATTAGAGCAGTTTGCCCATGGCGACGAGGGTATCGAGCATGCGGTTCGAGAAGCCCCATTCGTTGTCGTACCACGACAGCACGCGCACGAAGTTGTTCGGCATGACCTTGGTCTGCGTGGCGTCGAAGGTGGACGACATGGGATTGTGGTTGAAGTCGATGGACACCAGCGGCAGCGTGTTGACGCCGAGCACGCCCTTGAGCGCGCCGTTGAACGACTTGCCGGCGGCCGCGTCGGTCATGGCCTGATTGATCGAGTCTTCGGTGACGGCTTTGCTGAGCACGCACTTGAGATCGACCACCGAGACATTCGGAACCGGCACGCGGATGGAGGTGCCGTCGAGCTTGCCCTTCAGCTCCGGAAGCACTTCGCCCACGGCTTTCGCCGCACCCGTCGACGTCGGAATCATGCTGAGCGCCGCGGCCCGCGCCCGGCGCAGATCTTTATGCAGCGTGTCGACCGTCGCCTGATCGCCCGTATAGGCGTGGATGGTCGTCATATAGCCCTGCTGGATGCCGAAGAGCTCGTTCAGCACATAGGCGACCGGCGCGAGGCAATTGGTGGTGCACGACGCGTTGCTAACGACGGTATGTTCTTTTTTGAGCTTGTCGTGGTTGACGCCGTAAACCACAGTCAGGTCGGCGCCAGCTGAGGGCGCCGAGACCAGCACCTTCTTAGCGCCCGCTCCCAGATGGATTTGCGCCTTCTCTTTATCGGTGAAAATGCCCGTGCATTCCGCAACGATATCGATGCCCAGCTCTTTCCACGGCAGCTTGGCGGGATCGCGCTCGTTGCAAACCCGGATTTTCCGGCCGTTGACGGTCATCTCGTTGCCGGAGACGCTGACCTCGGCCGGGAGCGGTCCGTGGACCGAGTCAAAGCGCAGGAGATGGGCGTTGGATTCCGCCGGACCGAGATCGTTGATGGCTACGAATTCCACGTCGGAGCGCTTAGCTTCGACCATTGCCCGGAAAACCATGCGGCCGATGCGACCGAACCCGTTTAGTGCGACTCGAACTGCCATGGGGTGCTTCGCTTCCTTATATATAGGTGGGGATGCGGCCTCGGAGCGGCCCGGAACGGGCCCAGAATATACCGGGGAGCATCCCGCGTCAGATGGAGCCGGAAATACATGAGTCTTCCGGTGAATCCAAGCGCGCTCGATAGATACCAGCCATGCCTCGGCGGGAGACCCGCATGAGCGCGGCAAAAACCTCGCCCACGGCTAGGATTTTCAAGGCGGCCGAGAAGCCCCAATCCCTATCGGATATGGAGTTTCGCAAGCTCAAGGACGACCTGCGCCTCGACCTGATCGAGCTTCAGCAGAGGATTCGCAAGGAGGCCCGATTCCCGGTGATTGTCGTCCTGGCCGGGGTGAAGGGCGCCGGGGTCATCGATACCCTAAATGTCATCAATACCTGGATGGATCCCCGCTGGGTCGAAACCCACGCTTTCGAGGAACCCAGCGACGAAGAGCGCGAACGGCCACCGTTCTGGCGCTACTGGCGCAGCCTCCCAAAAGCCGGAGCCATGGGGCTCTATCTCGAGGGATGGTACGGGGAGCTTCTCGGCATCGACCCGGCGCGCCCCGTGGGCCGCGGCGACGACCGGCTACGCCATATCGCCGCCTTCGAGCAGACCCTGGCCGACGACGGGGCGCTGATTGTCAAATTCTGGCTGCATCTCAGCGACCGGCAGCAGAAAAAGACGAGCGATGAGGACAACGGCGAGGATCCCATCTTCGGCTTGCGCCCGGCCGATCATGCGTGGCGGGCGCAGCCGCCGTATTCCGTCTACTGTAAGACCGCCGCGCACATCATCGCCGCCACCAACACCGACCGCGCACCGTGGCACATCATCGCCGGGCGCGACGCGAACCATCGTCGCGCGACCATCCTTCAGGCCCTGCGCGAGGCTTTCTCGGCCCAACTTAAAGCCAGCGTACGCCGCGCGAAGGCAGGCGGCGGAAAAGAGGCGGCCCCGGCGCCGCGCCACGATGTGCTCGCCGACGTCGACCTTTCACAAGGACTGCGCGACAAGGACTATGCGCGCGCATTCCACGAACAGCAAAGCCGCCTCTATCGCGTACAGGAGCAAGCACGGGAGGCCAAGATCTCGAGCGTGCTGGCCTTCGAAGGGTGGGACGCATCAGGCAAAGGCGGCGCGATCCGCCGCCTCACCTATGGTTTGAGCGCTTACAACTACAAGGTTGTGCCGATCGCCGTACCCAATGACGAAGAGCGCGCGCATCACTACCTGTGGCGCTTCTGGCGCGCCCTCGGCCGCACCGGACATATGACCATTTTCGATCGCAGCTGGTACGGGCGGGTTCTGGTAGAGCGCGTCGACAAGCTGATCCCCAAGGCCGCCTGGCAACGGGCCTACGACGAGATCAACGCCTTCGAAGAGCAGTTGACCTCGTCGGGGATCGTGCTCTTGAAATTCTGGCTGCATATCAGCCGAGAGGAGCAGCTCAAGCGCTTCAAGGAGCGGGAAAAGGACCACGCAAAGCGCTGGAAGCTGACGGATGACGACTGGCACAACCGCGGAAAATGGAATGCCTACGTCGCCGCGGTGAATGATATCGACAAACGCACATCGACCGACGCGGCGCCGTGGCACTTCATCCCGGCAAACAAAAAGAAATTCGCACGCATCGCGATCATGGACACCGTCGCGACCGCCCTCGAAAAGGCGGTTGGAAAACGCAAACGCCCATGACCCAACACACCGTCTTGCAGATCGAAAACCTTGCTCTTGCCTTCGTCAGCCATGACGAAACGCAGGAAGCGCTTCGCGGCATCTCGCTTGCGATCGAGCCGGGCGAAATCGTCGGGGTCGCGGGAGAGTCGGGCTCCGGAAAGTCGGTCACGGCGCTCAGTATTCTTCGCCTCTTGCCACCGCAGGCGCGACTGGCCGCCGGCAAACTCGAAGTCTTCGGCCGCGATGTGCTGGCCCTATCGTCGCCCGAACTTCAGGATCTGCGCGGCGCGCACGTCGCGATGGTCTTTCAGGAGCCGATGACGGCCCTGAACCCGGTCTTACGTGTGGGCGAACAGATGTGCGACGTGCTGCTGCGGCACACGACTTTGACACGCACCGACGCGCAAGCCCTCTCGCTCGATCTTCTGCACGACATGAAGATCGACGATCCTGCGCGCACGTTTGCCTCCTACCCACACGAGCTGTCGGGCGGCATGCGTCAGCGCGTCATGATCGCGATGGCGTTCTCCTGCCGCCCGCGGCTGATCATCGCCGATGAGCCGACCACGGCGCTCGACGTCACCGTGCAGGCGCAGATCCTAAATCTCCTGCGCGCCCGCGCCCAGGCCACGGGGACGGCCGTGCTCCTCATCAGTCACGACCTCGGCGTCATCGCGCAGGTCTGCGACCGCCTCTACATCATGCATCGGGGCGAGATCGTGGAGAGCGGCCCGGCGCGCGCGGTCCTGCGCCGCCCGCAGCACGCCTATACCCGTCACCTCCTGAACGCGCTTCCCGAGGGCAAGCCGCCGCGCTCGCGGTTGTCGGCGGCGGCGGCGGAACCTTCGCGCTCGACGCGCGCCGTCGTAAGGTCGGCGGAACCGCTGCTCACTGTCGAGAATGCGACAATCCGCTACCCACGCGAGCACGATTTTCTGGGACGCGCGACATCGTTCCACACGGCGGTGGACAACGTCTCGCTAACCCTTCACGAAGGCGAGACGCTGAGCCTGGTCGGGGAATCTGGCTGCGGCAAGACATCCCTTGCAAACGCGATCGTCGGTCTCGCACCGCTGGCGAGCGGACGCATCACGACGCGCGCGGACGCGTTACGCCGCGGCGTTCAGATTGTCTTTCAGGACCCGCAAGGATCGCTCGATCCGCGCTGGCCGGCGTGGCGCATCATTACCGAGCCGCTGACAGTCGGCGCGCACCCGGCCCGCGAGGAGCTGCGCGCACAAGCGGCCGCCCTGTGCAAGCGCGTCGGCCTCGACCCCAACTCGATGGAACGGCGGCCGCACGAATTCTCAGGCGGGCAGCGCCAGCGCCTAGCGATCGCGCGCGCCCTGTCGGTCGAGCCCAAGCTCCTCATTCTCGATGAGCCGACGTCGGCGCTCGACGTTTCAATTCAGGCGCAGGTCCTCAACCTGCTTCTCGATCTGCAGGACGAAAAGCGCCTCACCTATCTCTTTATTTCGCACAACGTCGCGGTGGTACGGCACATCTCCGATCGCGTCGCGGTGATGCAGGCCGGACGTATCGTCGAGAGCGGCGACGCGGCGCACGTCCTCGGCAATCCGTCGCATGCCTATACGCGCGAATTGCTCAACGCCGTGCCCCGACTCCTAACCTAAACCGGCCTCGGGGCCGCGCCCTCGACCTACGCGAGTCGCTACCTAAAAAGTTGCAACGGGCGCTCGCGGCGGGCCGTTTTAGGGGTGGGGATACGGCGGCGGGGCTTCATCTTTCCTTTGAGATCAATTGTTTCGCGGCCCTCCCCAGGGACCTTAGGCCAGCCGGCCCGGTCTTTAGACCTTGTTAAGGTTGGTTACACGAATATCCCTAAGGCCATGCAACTTTGGTATGGTCAGGGTACCCGGTCCGGAGCAGTTCGGAGCGGGGTTCTAGAGGGACAAGAATGCTTCCGAGGACACCCGATCCGATGCGCGTTGCGCTGAATCGCGTGACGTTTGGTGCGCGAGACACCGACGTCGCGTATGCGACTTCGATCGGCTGGAACGCCTGGGTCGAAGAGCAGCTGCGCCCCCCTGCCGGAGACGATCCCGACCTCGCCACGCACATCGCCGCGCAAGCGATACCCATTCAATACGCGGCGGCCAATCCGACGACCCAGCCGATGGGAACGTGGGCCGCGGTCAATGAAGTCCGCCCGCTCAATTATCTGAACGCGAGCGTTCCGGAGCTCTACCGCATCGCGACACGTTCGGGCCGCGAGGTTTCGTTCACCGAGCGCACGCGCATCCGCCAGGAGCTTCTGGCGGCGACCTGGATCCGCAATTCGCACAGCCGCTTCCAGCTGCGCGAGTTCATGGTCGATTTCTGGCACAATCATTTCAATATCGGGAAGAACGAGAACGAAATCTGCACGGCGCTCCTGCCGGCCTACGACCGTATCGCCATTCGCCCGCACGCGTTCGGCAATTTCCGCACCATGCTCGAGGCCAACGCGACCTCGTCGTCCATGCTGCTCTACCTCGACAACTGGCTGAGCACGGCGACGACGCCCAACGAGAACTACGCCCGCGAGATCATGGAACTCCACACCCTGGGCGAAGACGCCTACCTCGGGGTCGGCGACACAGGCGTCGTCCCGATGAACAGTTTTACCGGCGTTGCCGTCGGCTTCACCGACCAGGACGTGATCCAAGCAAGCCGCGCCCTCTCGGGTTGGACGATCCAGGCGGGGCAGCGCGTCGGCAATACGACGCTGCCGCTGACCGGCGAGTTCATCTACAACGCCGCTCAGCACTCGACCCGCGCCACCGCCATCCTTGGCCGGAACGTAAGCCAGGTGACGGCGCCGCAGGAGCAGGGACGCGCGCTGTTCGATCTGATCGCAAACCATCCCGCCACGGTGCGCTTCATTTGCGCCAAGCTGTGCCGACGCATCTTCGGCGAGGCCTATTCCCAGGCGCTGTATGATCGCGCGGTTAACACCTGGCTCAGCAATTCCACACACCCCGACCAAATTGCCCGCGTCCTGCGCGCCATCCTTGTCAACGGCGACGAGTTGTTCACGCAGCCGCCCAACAAAGTGCGCCGGCCTTACGAGCGCTTGCTCGCGCTTTTCCGCACGACCGACATGGTGGTGAACGCGGCCACCGCGATGACGACCGTGCTGGACCCTCTGAACGATGCGCTGTTCGCATGGGGCGCACCGGACGGACGGCCGGACGTGAACGCCTATTGGCTCGCGACGGGCGCAACGCTTACCGCCTGGAACCTGACGCTGACGATCCCGAACTGGTCACAGATCAGGACCACTCTTGCCGCTCAGACGCCGACCACGGCAACGACGGCGACCGATGTGGTCGAGTATTGGGTTGGCCGCATGATCGGCGCCCAGCTGCCGATCACGTCGATGAACGCCTTGATTTCCGATCAGTCGGGCAGCGCCGGCATCATCGGAGCACGCAACTCTACGAATCCGAACGTGGTCGAAACCGCGCTTCGGCGCCTTGTATCGCTGATCGCGACAACAGAACAGTTTTCCATCAGGTAGGTCCGTTATGAACATTTCCAGACGCAGAATTCTTTCCGGCATGGCGGCAAGCACGGGGCTCGCCATCGCCCCGGGCGTGAAAGCGACGTTCGCGCAAAGCGTCCCGGGGACGCCCGCGCGAGATATCGTTGTCGTGGTGTTCCAGCGCGGCGCCTGCGACTGGCTGCAGATGCTGGCCCCGGCCGGCGACGCCAATTACATCGCCAACCGGCCTTCAATCCGTGTCCGGCCTGCCACGGACACGACCAACGTCGGCATCGGCGTCGGTTCCTTAAGCGGCGTCGATCTTTATCTGCCACCGAGCGCACCCGAGCTGAAGACACTTTACGACTCAGGCAAACTCGCGTTCGTGCATGCGACCGGCCTTTACACGCAAGACCGCAGCCACTTCACCTGCCAGGACAACATGGAAAAGGGCACCGCGGATGCGGACCCGGGACAGAATTCCGGCTGGCTCGCGCGCCATACCGCTTCTGTCGGCGTGCAGGCCGACCTCGCAATCGTAAGCTCGGGCTCGACCAATGCGGTCTCGCTGCTGGGGCAACCGGCCGCCGTCGCCATTGCCGACCCGCAGGGTTTCAACGTCTCCGGCGGAACCGCCAACGCGACCGTCATCCGGCTCATGAACAGCGTGAACGCGACGACGCCCTACAAGATCGCCGCGCTCCAGACGCTCAATACCGTTCAGGATGTGCAGACCGGGCTTGCCGGGTTCCAGGACCCGTCGGGGACCGCGGGATACACCGGTGGAGCGCTCTCGAACGCCCTGCGCGCGGTCGGTCGCCTCGTCCGCATGAACGTCGGGCTCGACGTCGTCACCGTCGACCACGGCGGATGGGATCATCACAACAACCTGGTGGGCGAATTCAACCAGCGCGCCACCGAGTTCTCGCGCTCCATCAACGCCTTCTGGACGGACATGGAGCAATACCGCAACCGCATCACGCTCGTGACCATGACGGAATTCGGCCGCCGCTTCCGCGAGAACGCCAACCAGGGCACCGACCATGGCTCGGCCTCGGGCATGCTGGTGCTTGGCGGGAACGTCAACGGCGGACGCATCTACGGTTCATGGCCGGGGCTGGCGGCAAGCCAGCTCGACAGCGGCGACATGGCCGTCACCACCGACTACCGGCAGGTTCTTGCGGAAATCCTTGTGAAACGGCACGCGGAAACGAGGCTCAGCTCCGTGTTCCCGTCGGTTCACTACGCCCCTCTCGGCATCCTCAAAGCATAATTTTTCAGGACGTACCGCCGGAGTCACCGGCGCTTTTTTTGGTAAGAGGGCAGAATGCCAACCGCAAACCGCATCGCGCTGAACCGGATCACCTTCGGAGCGCGCGACCTTGACGAAAACAATCTCAAATTCAACGGCTGGCAGGGCTGGGTCGATAACCAGCTGAACCCGCCGCCGGGTGATGATTCCGATCTCGCCGCGCACCTAGCCGCGCAGACGATGCGGATCAACTATGCCGCGGCGAACCCGGAGCGGCCGCGCGAAACGTGGGCGGCGCTCGACGAGATGCGCGGCCTCAATTACGTCGGTCTTTCGCCCGCGGATCTATGGACGATTCATCGCAATGCCGGCGCGTCGCTGTCGCCCACCGAACGCACCCGCGTGCGCCAGGAACTGGCCACCGCGACGTGGATCCGGAACGCGCACAGCCGCTACCAGCTGCGCGAGTTCATGGTCGACTTCTGGCACAATCATTTCAACATCAGCAAGAACGAGGCCGAAGGCGCCACGGTGCTTCTGCCCGCGTTCGATCGCCTCGCCATCCGCGCCAACGCGCTCGGCAACTTCCGCACCATGCTGGAAGCCACCGCAACGTCGGGCGCGATGCTGATCTATCTCGACAACTATCTCAGCACGTCGACCACACCCAACGAAAACTATGCCCGCGAGATCATCGAGCTCCATACGCTGGGCGGCGAAGCCTATTTGGGCGTCGGCGACACGGGGCCTGTCGCGACCAACAGCATGACCGGTGTTCCGGTCGGCTTTACCGATCAAGACGTCCTGCAGGCCTCGCGAGCGCTTTCGGGCTGGACGATTCAATACGGCCAGCGCGGCCCGGGCAGCGTCACGTACCCGAATAGCGGCGAGTTCGTCTACAACTCCCGCCAGCACAACAACAACGCGGGTATGTTCCTCGGGCGCAATCTCGCGACCGCCACCGGCGACAGGGCGCAGGGACGCGCCGTGCTCGACACCATTGCCTCGCATCCCGCCACGGCGCGGCATGTCATCGGCCGCCTCATGCGCCGCATCTTCGGCGACCGGCCGCCGACCCCGGCTTACGAGCGCGCCCTTGCCGCCTTCACGGCCCACCGCGACGCGCCGGATCAGATCGCGCGGGTCTTGCGGGCGATCCTCCTCGACGGCGACGAAGTATTCACCGCTCCGGTCTCTAAGGTGCGCCGCCCTTATGAACGAGTCATGGCCCTGATCCGCACGACCGAAATGGTGATCACGGCCAATACGGCACACCTGACGACATTCGACCGCTTGACCGACGCGTTGTTCGCGTGGCCGGCTCCGGACGGGCGGCCGGACTTCGACGCCTATTGGCTGGCGACCGGCGCCAACCTCGCAGCCTGGAACCTCCTATTTACCGTGCCGAACGGCCTGGGGATTCAAACGAGCCTGACGGCGCAAACGCCCCGGGACGCCGCAGAGTCGCCCGGCGCGACCGTGGAGTACTGGGCCAACAGGATGACCGGCGGAGGGCTATTGCCCGCGAACCTGAACGTGCTCATCGGTGACCAGGCCGGGGCCAACGGCGCGCCGACCGCGGTGCGCGCGCGCCGCTCCGCCGCGACCATTGAGAACGCCTACCGACGCCTTGCCAGCTTGATCGCGACGACCCAAGATTTCTCGGTTCGTTAAGCTGCAGCCTTCGGCGGATCGTTCGCGGCGCTGTGGGTGTTGTAGAGATACCCCGCGACGATTACGACGATCACCGCAAGCTGCGCCAGCAGCGAGTAGAGCGACGGGTACACCCCGAGCACCTCGAACCGCGGGAAGTCGACGATGCTTGGCGGCAGGTATCCGCCTTCCTGCAGGGCGGCGATCCCCTTCCCGGCCAGCACGACCGCGAGAATCGCAACCAGCGCAGAACTCAAGCCGAAGAACTGCGAGATCGGCAGTCGCTTGCTGGTGCGCAGCATGACGATCGTAATGACCACGAGAGCTGCAACGCCTGCAAGGAAGCCGCCAAGGATGGCGCCGACGTTCCCGCGCGCCCAGAGAGCGATATAGAAGAGGATGGTTTCGAACACCTCGCGATACACGGCCACAAAGGCGAGGCCGAACAGGAACCAGGCCGAGCGCTTGCTGAGCGCGGATGAAATGCGCTCCTTGAGATAGGCTTGCCAGCGGCCCGCGAGGCTCTTCTGATGCATCCAGATCCCGACCGCGAGCAGGATCACGGCCGCAAACAAGGCCGCGAATCCTTCCGTCGCTTCGCGGCTGGCGCCATCGATATCGAAGGCGTAGGCCGCGAGCGCCCAGGTGGCGAGGCCGGCGACAAGCGCCAAGGCCCAACCGCCGTGGACGTAGGGCAGCACGTCGCGACGATCGACCTTGGTGAGGAAGCCGATCATGGCCACGACCACCAGAAGCGCCTCGACGCCTTCGCGCACGAGAATAGTGAACGCGCCCACGAACGCCGCTGAGCCGTCGTCGGCGGACGGCGCGAGGGCCGTATCGGTCGCATCGAAGAGTCCGCGCAGCACGCCGGCTTGCGCAATGATATCGGCCGCCGGGGCGCCGGCGGCGATGCGGGTGCGGTATTCGCCCATGGCGGTCTCGACGCGGACGAGCAGATCGGAGTTGCGCGTACGGAGAAGCGCTTCCACAGGCTCGAAGCCATCAAGGTAAGACGAGAGGGCGAGCGAGCCGGCCGCGGCGGCGTCGCCCGCCTGGTAAGCCTTCACGCTTTCCGCGAGGCGCGCGCGCGCGATGGCGAGGCCGCCCTTGGCGGGACGGTCGGCGACGGCGGGCGCCGTGCGCAAGTAAGCCGTGAGGGCACGCGCCTGATCGGCGCCGACGACAGCCGCGAGTTTCTCTTCGGTGACGGCCGTGAGCGTCGCGAGATCCGGGATGGCGGTGCGTGCGGCCGCATTGTCCTGCCACAGCTTCTCTCCCGCGGCGCTAAGCTCGGGCGCTGCCGACATGTTGCCGACATAGAAGGCGAGCGCCCAACGCTGGTCTTCCGGCAGCACGTCGAAGCTCGCCATACCGGTATCGGCGACACCTTGGGTAATCACCTCATAGAGGGCGTAGGCGCTGCGCACGCGGGCGCGGGCATGGTCGGTGAAGTCGATCGGCGGCGGATCGAGATGCGCGCCGGTTTCACCATCGCCACGACCTTCCATGCCGTGGCAAGCGCCGCAGTGATCGCGGTAGAGCGCGGCAGCCGCTGTCAGATCCGGCGCTTTCGCAGGCGCCACCGGAATCGGATAGAGCCCGATCAGCGCGGCACTCAGGGTGTTGGCGAGTTGCGCGACCTCGGGCGGCGATGCGCGGTTCGCAATCGCGGCCTGCAATGCATCGGCTTGCGTGAGGAGTCCCGCCTGACCGTCGCGGGCGGGCAAGCTTGCGAGCCTTGTGCGCGCCGTCGCGGCAAACTCGGTCATCTCGGCGTATTCGCCTTCGTTCTTGATGGCGCCATCGGCGACCGCCTCGACGTAGTCGACGGCGATATAGTCGACGAGCTGCCAGATCTGGCGCACGTCAGTCGTCAGGGTGGCGGTCGGGTCCGCGACCGGTGCGGCGTCCTGGGCCCGCGCAACGTCGGCACCGAAAACCGCTGCGGCGAGCGCCAGAAGAACGGCGGTCCGACAAAAGAGAGAAGCAGCCTGCGCACGCATTGAAGTGGCCCCACTTTGCCAAGACTCAGCCCCATCCGGTGTATTGCAATTAAGAATGGGTCGCAAGGAAAATTGAGGAAAACCCGAGGAGGCAGGCGCGGCGAGATCGCCTGCCTCAGTGCCCGGGCTTACACAAACATGCTTGGCTTGTTCGCTACTTCCCGCCGCGCACCAGCCGCACCGCGTTTTCGGAGGACTGATAGCCGTTGAAAGTGGCGCCGCCGCCGAACTGAACCAGCCACGCGAGGCCCTTATCGGTCAGCTCCGAGCTCCAGTACCAAAGCTTCACCGGGTCCAAGCCGGGAAACGCGTCGGGATTGATCGACGGCGAACAGGCTTTCGAGACGAGGGTCAGAAGTTCGTCTCGCGTCGGAAGGCGCCAGCCGCTGCGCACCTGCCGGGCTGCGTCCTTCCAATTGAAACCCTGAACCGCCCCGGTACATCCCTGCCCTTCCTGCCATGTCTGTCCGACACTGCAGCGTTGCCACGTAAGACCGGTTTCCTTGTCGAGAACTTCCGCGCCGTTCATCTGATAACGGGATGCGGGGATAGGATTGCGCTGCGGATCGCAGGCGGCCCAGGCGGGGGCCCCAAGAACGGCGGCCAGTACGCATCCTGTTACAACATGCTTCAACATGGTCATTTTCTCCCTCATGTCACGACCTGTTTTGACGGTCAGGGCCGGCTCAATCCGGCAATAGCGCCTAACCGCGAAGCGAAATAATTTCGCTCCGCGGCCCGTCAAGATGGGGAGATAGGAAAAATAAGCCGGCCCGCGCCGTTGCGAGCGCGCGGGGCCGGGCGAAGAGTTAGGGAGCCGTGCGGCGGCTCTGGCGATCGGCCTTTTTGGCGGAATCCTGCAAGCCGCCGACGGCGTTCTGGACCTTGCCGACGGTTTTAGTCGCCTTGCCTTCGACGATCATCTTCTGATCGCCGACGGCCTTGCCGACCTTCTCCTTAGCGCGACCCGCAACAGTCTTGGCGGCGCCGGCAATGCGATTCCTATTCATTGAGACCTCTGATGTTCGAAACAACGATGATGCTACGGCCGATGCCAAGATCATTGACGGCCATGCGCGCCATCGGCGCGGATGCGGGAGATGTGACGGAGATGGCGGCGACCGCCGCCGGCGGTGCTGCCGGTTGCGACTCGTCGACGAGCAGGGTCATGTCGCGCATCTGCGAAGGTGCGTTCGGGACATAGCGCTGCATGATGGACATTGGCGGACCGAGAGGCGCAGGCGACGCGACCTCAGTTTCACCGGTCACTGAAATATAGGATTGCGCGGCGGCCGGAGAAGACATCGCAAGCGGCAGGGCGCAGA
>CAMDOZ010000054.1 GCA_945903705.1 Fidelibacterota bacterium
AGGTCACGATATAGACGGCGCCGCCGCCCGCCGCCACGACGCGGGCCGCCACCGTCCAGTGATGACCGGCGGCGTCGATGCGGGTGTGATCGATCACCCCGGAGCCGGCCTCCATCCGCGTGAAATTCCCGCCCGCCCACGGCGGCTTCGGCTTCCCATCCATCAGATGTTTGAAGACCGCGACGGGGTCGGCGGCAATGGCGATGGATTTCGTGGCGGTGGCCGCGAGGTGCACGGCGCCGAGCTTCGTGCCCGTCTCACCCGCCTCATAGTTCTCGCGGATGTCGTAGCGCATAAGCGCGTCGTCCATGGTCTTGGACGCGAGCGCCCGCCAGAAGCCCAAGGCCTCGCTCTGGCCGAAGGGCCCGTAGACCTCGAGCTCTTTGCCGGGCGCGAGCCGTGTGAAGGCTGAGTCCGCGTATTCGCCGCCGACGACCCAATAGTTGGCCTTCTCGCCGGGCGCTTCATCGGAGGAGATGAAGTAACGGACCATGGCGTTGTCGATGCTCTGGCCGGTGAGCTCGCGCCAGCGCACTTTGGCCTCGCGTTCGGTGGCGAAGGGACCGTAGGTCTCCAGTTTCGAGCCGGGAAACGGTTCGCGGAAGGAGGTGTCGGCGTACTCGCCGCCGATGACGTAAAAGCGCTGTTCGGACATACCGTTGTCTGGGCCGTTTTCTGGGGGGTGGCGTTCGAAGGGTGCGGAACATACACCCCATTTTTGGCGTGTGGAAGTTACCGCTTTTGGGCTTATGGTACGCCCCATGAACCCTGAAAAACCTATTCATATCATCGGTGGAGGCCTCGCGGGCAGCGAGGCGGCCTGGCAGATCGCCGAGGCCGGCCGGGCGGTGGTGATCCACGAAATGCGCCCCGTTCGGATGACGGACGCCCACAAGACCGAGAACCTCGCCGAGTTGGTCTGCTCCAACTCCTTCCGGTCTGACGACGCCGACTACAATGCCGTGGGGCTTCTGCACGCGGAGATGCGCCGCTGCGGATCCCTGATCATGTCCGCGGCCGATGCGCACCGGGTGCCCGCGGGCTCGGCCCTCGCGGTCGATCGCGAAGGTTTTTCGGCCGCGGTTCAGGAAAGGCTCCTGGCTCACCCCCGCGTGACCGTCGCGCGAGATGAAGTGGCCGGGTTGCCGCCCGAGGATTGGGACAGTGTCATCATCGCGACGGGTCCCCTCACCTCGCCGGCCTTGAGCGCTGCGGTGCGCACCCTAACGGGCGAGGACGCGCTAGCGTTCTTCGACGCCATCGCGCCCATCGTGCACAAAGAGTCCATCAATATGGACGTGGCCTGGTTCCAGTCGCGCTACGACAAGGGCGCGGAAGTGGAAGGCGGCGGCGCGGACTATATCAACTGCCCGCTCACCCGGGCGCAGTACGAAGGCTTCGTCGGCGAACTCTGCCGCGGCGACAAGACCGAATTCAAACAATGGGAAAAAGACACGCCCTATTTCGACGGCTGCCTGCCCATCGAAGTGATGGCGGAGCGTGGTCTGGATACCCTCGCTTACGGCCCGATGAAACCTGTGGGCCTGCGCGATCCGCGCACGGGGCACCGGCCTCATGCGGTGGTGCAGCTGCGCCAGGACAACGCCCTCGGCACGCTTTTTAATATCGTGGGCTTCCAGACCAAGCTGAAACACGGCGAGCAGGTGCGCATATTCCGCATGATCCCCGGTCTCGAGACCGCGGAGTTCGCGCGCCTGGGCGGGATCCACCGCAACACTTTCATCAACTCGCCGCGCCTTCTCGACGGGACGCTGCGCCTGAAGGCCAGCCCGCGCTTGCGCTTCGCCGGGCAGATCACGGGCTGCGAAGGTTATGTGGAAAGCGCGGCGGTCGGTCTCATGGCCGGGCGCTTCGCCAGCGCCGAACGGGCAGGCCTTGAACCGGCGCTGCCGCCCGTGACGACGGCGCTGGGAGCGCTGCTGGGCCACATCACCGGCGGCGCCATGGCCGCGACGTTCCAGCCGATGAATATCAATTTCGGACTCTTCCCCGAGATTGATGCACGCGATACGAAGGGTCGGCCGATCAGAGGGCGTGACCGGAAGAAGGCCGTGGCCGATAGGGCGCGCGCCGATCTCGAGACCTGGCTGGGGACAAAATTAGCCGCGGAATAAACTGTGGAAGAAATTCTCAGCGTCGCCCTGGGATTCATTCCCAGGGCCCAGGGTTGCAAGCACCGAGTTATGCCGGGACCACATCATTTCCTGCACGGACTGAATTTCAAAACCCTGCGCGTTTGCATATGCGATGGGCGAGAGAGTGTACGCTCACGAAGCACACTGTGCTTCAATCGCGCTGGGCACAAGGCCCAGGATGACAGCGGTGGTCCATGACCCGGTATTCGCGCAAAACCCACGCCGCTTATTTCGGATACCTGATCCGGCACTTCTATTTCCGCATATTGCTGGCGGCTTACGCCTTCTTCGTCTTCTTGGGCGTGATGCCGAAGGCGCCGCCGCGTTCGCCGTTCCAGGGCGCATTCGAATATATGTTCCTGACGGTGAGCAATTCGCTGGGCGGGTTTGTGGCCATCGCCGCGTTACTGGCGCTCGTATGTGCGATCTGGGCAGTCATTGCGACGCTTAAAGGCCTAAAAGCGCCCGCGGAGTCCGTTCCAGATAAGGCGTCCGACGGCAGGCCGCTGTAGGGCGTGCCGCGGATCGTAGACGTCGTACTTCCGCCGCTCCAATCCTGAGAGATAAGAGTCCGCAAGCGTCGCGGGGAGCAGCGTCGCAAGGGCGCCGCGGTCGACCCGAAAACTGCGCGCCTTATCGAGATGCGCGCGCGCCGTGCGAGCGACCTGTTCGATGACAACCGCCAACCTGGCGGCGTTGCGCCGTTCCTGAACGTCATGGGCCGTGAGGGCAGCACCCGCGAGCAAGTCCTGCGGCAGCGGTACGCGGTTCGCGCGCGCGTGAAACAGCACGGCGCGCATGAGACCCGTAAGCGCCCAGGCGATGCCGACGTGGCGTCCGGCAGCGCGGCTGGTTTCGTCTTTCACATCCAAGATCTGAAGCGCCAAGGACGTGAGCCGGGCCGAGGTGCCATCTGCATAGCTTTCAAGATCGGCCACGTCTGCAAAATCATCATCCCCGACGTCGCGCTCGCGGGTCTCGAGCAGCACGTCGAAATCCTCGCGGGCGAGCCCGTGGCGCTTGACGATCACCGCCAGCGCTTCGACGACAGGATTGCCTTTTGGGACGTTTCCGCCCTCGTAAATGGCGGCGATGAGGTCGCGCCACCATTGAAGTTTCATGCGGCCGATGAGCTGCTCGGTGACGCTCTCGCGCACTTTCGCGACCTCGGCGTTGAACGCATAGAGCGCAAAGAGGTCCTCGCGTAAACGCGCCGGCGCAAACAGCACACAAAGATAGCGGTCATGGTCGTCGCGCCGGACCTGATCGGCGAGATAGCTCATCTTATCGTCTTCGTTAAGGATTTGAGTTCGTTCACGTTTTGGCCGACCCGAAGATTGCACCGTGCGGGAAATGGAGTAACATAGCACTCATAACGTCCAAGAGGGGACGTGGAAGCCGGGCGGACTCGTGCATGGTTTCCGCGCGCCACCTGCCCAATTAAAAGAAGGGGAATCCCATGAGCGCCATTCTTTCCAACCTGCGGAATACGGTCATCGCCAGCGTCGTTCTGGCGATCGTCGTGTTCCTCATCATCGGTCTCAACCGGACCAGTTTCGATATCAATTTCTGGAACTGGCTGTTCCGCTATTTCCATATCGCGGCGGCGATCATGTGGATCGGGCTGCTCTGGTACTTCAACTTCGTGCAGATGCCGAGCATGCCGAAGATCCCCGACGAGCAGAAGCCGGCCATCGGCAAAGTAATCGCGCCCGCGGCCCTCTTCTACTTCCGCTGGGCGGCCATGGTGACGCTGGTCACGGGCCTCGTCCTCGCCTACCTGCAAGGCTATCTCGTGGACGCCCTGATGCTGGGCCAGCAGACCGGCCAGGCGACCGTGATCGGCGTGGGCATGTGGCTCGCGATCATCATGTGGTTCAATGTCTGGTTCGTGATTTGGCCGAACCAGAAGAAGGCCCTCGGAATCGTGGCTGTCGAACCGGACGCGAAAGCCAAGGCCGCGCGCATGGCGATGCTGTTCTCGCGCACCAACACGCTCCTGTCGCTGCCCATGCTGCTGTGCATGGTCGGACAGATGCACCTGGCGTAAGAGCGCAGAGTTCTAGATTGAAAACGGGAGCCGAAAGGCTCCCGTTTTTGTTTTGAACTGAAGCCTGCATCGCGACTACTACCGGACTACGTTACCCAGCTTATTTATTTACGCCGTCAGCCCTAAAGCTATTAACCAGATTCACAACGCCGTCTTGGATTTCACTCCAGTTCTCAAGAAGCGTTTTTCGATAGGAAATACGATAGAGAATCCCATCAGCGGAGAATGTGTGCGCGCATCCAGGATTGGGGACTGATCCATCGACACTGCATGTTATGAACATCTGCGTGTCGGAGCCCCCTCTCACGTAGATCTCGTCCGGGGCGCGCCGCAGCGGCTCGACTGGGTTCAACTTCAATAAGCTGATTCCAGTCTGCTCTTGTTCCCAAGACACCGCGACCTTCTTAGCGAGCCCGAGACGAAATTCTATTGCTTCGGGGCCGGCCGCATTTTCGATCAAAATTCTTAAATGGGATCCGCGGGGGTTTGAAAAAGTCGCGTAGTTCTTCTCGGTCCGCCCCTCAAGCGTCGGCCACAAGGCGATTAAATAAATTCGGTCGGCGGGCTTATCTGTTTCGATTGGAAAGTCGGCGTGTTCAGGCGGCACACGAAACGTATGTGGGCCCAACATCACTGTCGCGGGTCCGGCTGGAAACTGACTCGCTAAGAAACCCAACCCTGCGCGAGCCGCTGCGGCAAGTGAGAACGTAAAGAGCGCCACCAAGGAAAGCGCTGTAATAGCTACTCTGCCTTGCATTCCTTTTGGCGTTACGCTCGGTTGCGGCTGGGCTATCAGCCAAAATGTCACGGCCGAGACTGTGCCGCAAAATGAAAATGAGACCAAAGAAAGGACCCGGAACCAGTCCATTTCGAACGAGGTCCCGGAAATATAAGACCATACTGCGGCCCCTAAGATCGCGGCAGAGCCCGTAAGGACTGGAAACGACAGCCAGCCCATTCGCTTCAGCGTCAAGTATAGTGCGAAGCCCAATACAAAAGTGACAGGGATGCTCAACATGGCGGCTAATACAAACCCGACCGCCATAAAGCCGAGCACGGGACCTCCGAGCCCCAGTGCAAGAAGCCCACTGAAGTAGAAGGGCCCCGCCAATGAGGCCGCCACAAGCGCGAACGCAGTTCGCGTTTTCGAAGGTTCTAGTTTGCTGCCCACGGCGCCTCTCCCCTTACCGGAGCGTATCATAATTTCGCAAAGTGAGGTCTGCCGGGGCGTGGTTTTGAGATTCGCTCTTGAAGGCATGGCGAGGGTGATAACCGAAAAGCAAAGGTCGTTTACTGCTTCCGCCAACGCTCCGCCGCACTCGCGACAACACCCAGTACATTGCCCTGCACCAGTGCGAGATCGAGCATGTGCATGTTGACCGGGCCCTCGCTGTAGGGCGCGAGAAACGCGCGCAACCGCTCGGCGTGAGACCCTTCCCTGACAGAGAGCCGCAAGACGTGCCCCGCGGAGTCGATGACACAGGTCACGGCCATCAGTTGGTCGATTTTGACGAATGGCGCTTGTCCGTCCATCGTGAGTACGGCCAGCGCGGGCCGCACGGAGCGGTGAATGTAGGCAATCGCATTTCCGGCGCCGCTGCCGATATCGGCGGGGCTGACGCAGGCGGCGACATGTCCCGCTTTGTCGTGGTTGCCGAAGGCCCGCGGCCCTTCGTAACTCAAGTCGTAGGTGGACCAGGCGACTATGCAGCCGGACTGCCCCGGGAGGCGGCACATGGGGACGCTGTCGAATGTTCCGCCTATGGTTCTTCCCCGAGGCGAAACGGTCATCACGCCGCCGGCGCCGAACATGTCGTCGCCATTGCCCGCGAGGACGGCCGCCACAAGCTGCTTCTGCAATGGCTTCGCTTCCACAAACTCCTTGATGAGCGCCGTGACCATGCGCGCACCCTGGCTGTGACCGATGAAAACGATGCCTCGGCCGTGGTTGTCGTGAGCCAGATAGTGCTGGAAGGCCGCGCGGACATCGCGCCAGTTACGGTCGTCGCGCGAGAAACCATTCCGGGATGACCAGCTGAGGCCCGCGAGGGTCAACTGCCGATACACGGGCGTGTAAACATTGCACAGGGTGCTGAAGCGGGCCACTTGGCCGGCCGCGATATCGCGATGGACCTGCTCGACGGCGAGGTCGCTGAAGTAGCCGGCCTGTCCGGAGACGGTCGGGTACACATAGAAACAATCCACGGGCGGCGCTTCAGGCACGAGCGCTTGCTCGATGAGCGGCATCGAGGCGTCGCTCAGGATGGCGGCGTCGAGATTGATGCGGCACGGGTTGTCGGTTTTGTCCGGACGGCAAAGCCAGTGCGACGCTTGCGCATAGTCTGTGAGTTGATCGGGCAGAAGGGACGGCATGGCCGTCGGCGGCGGTGGTAGCGCTCCCGTAGGAACCTGCGCCTGGGAAGAGGCACACCAGAAGAGTGTGAAGATCAACGCTGTCCGCATCGTCTCCTTCCCCTTGCCGTTACACGGCGATCAACACCGCCGCAACCGCGCGCCCCTCGCCCGCGAGCACATTATACGTACGGCAGGCGGCGCCTGTATCCATGGGATCGGCGGGAACGCCGGCGTCCTTCAGGGCTTTCCGCAGGGCAACCGGCAGCGGCGCGAGCCGCTGGCCGCATCCGATGAGGCAAACATCGACCGTTCCGGCTAGGGCCAGGACCGGTGCCAGGGTTTCGAG
Organism: Fidelibacterota bacterium; assembly: GCA_945903705.1. Lineage (GTDB taxonomy): Bacteria > Pseudomonadota > Alphaproteobacteria > Rhodospirillales > Rhodospirillaceae > SHVO01. The sequence goes on from CAMDOZ010000054.1 coordinate 6,908, forward strand.
GGTAATGTCCTCGGGCCCGGTGACCGCCCACGGAATGACGCCCGCCGGATGGACGATGATGGAGCCTTGATAGGATTCATTCGCGACGCGGAAACCACCGCTGCCGTACTTCTGGATCTGCGGCTGCGTACCCGTCGTCTGCCGGGTCAGGTTAACCGAAATGGGCGCTACTCGGCCGGCTTCGGATCGCGCTCGTACTCGGGCACATGGGTGCCGGAGCTGACGGTGTCGTCGCGGCGAATGTCGAGATACACCAAAATCGGCAAGGCCGCGTAGATGGTCGAGTAGGATCCGATGAACATGCCCCACATCAGCGCCAAGGCGAACCCGCGCAGCACATCTCCGCCACCGATCAAGAGGGCGAGAACGCCAAGGCTGGCGGTGACGTTCGTGACCAGCGTGCGGGCGAACACCTTGTTGAGCGAGTAGTTGAGGAGGTCAGCCAGCGGCATCTTGCGATACTTGCGCAGCATTTCACGCACACGGTCGTAGACGACGACGGTGTCGTTGATCGAAACGCCGGTGATGGTCAGCACCGCCGCGACGGTGGTGAGGTCGAACTGAAGCTGGAAGACCGAGAAGATCCCGAGGGTGGTGATAACGTCGTGGGCCAGCGACAAGACCGCGCCCAGCGCGAACTGCCATTCGAACCGGAGCCAGACGTAGACCATGATGCCGATGAGGGCCAACGCAACGGCGAGCGCGCCGTCGATCAGAAGCTCGGAGCCCACCTTCGGGCCGACAACTTCGGTGCGCAGAACCGTATAGCCCTCGCCGAGCGAAGCTTGGACTTTCTTGAGCGCCGCACTTTGGACGGCGTCGCCGCCTTCCTGCAAGGGAACGCGGATCGCGACGCTGCGGCCGTCATCAAAGGTGTTGATCGCAACGTCGCCGAGATCGAGCTTGTTCAAGCTGCCGCGCAGGCTCGCGACATCGACAGGTTTCTCGTGGCGGACTTCCACAAGCACGCCGCCCGCGAAGTCGATGCCAAGATTGAGCCCCTGGACCGAAAGCGAGATCAGCGAGACGACGACAAGGATCGCGGAGAACCAGCTCGCGATACCGCGTGCGCCGATGAAGTCGATTTTGAACTCACGGAGCACATAGCGCATCATGGGTTGGATGGTCATGGCGTGCTCCCTATACCGGCAATGTCTGACGCTTGCCCGTGCGCCACCAAATGATGACGAGCGCGCGCGTGACCATGACGGTCGCGAACAAGGACGTAAACACGCCGAGAGTCAGCGTGACGGCAAAGCCGCGGATGGGCCCGCTTCCGAGAAGGAACAAGAGGATGCCGGCGATAAACTGAGTGATGTTCGAGTCAAGAACGGCCGCGAAGGCGCCTTTGAAGCCCGAGGCCAGCGCCGCCATAAGTGTGCGCCCGGCCGCCCATTCTTCGCGCATACGCTCGTAGATCAGGACGTTGGAGTCCACGCTCATGCCGAGTGTCAGCACGATCCCGGCAATGCCGGGCAGTGTGAGCACGCCCCCGATCACGCTCAGCACGCCAAGCAAGAGGATCACGTTGATGGCCATGGCGATGACCGCCAGGATGCCAAACAGGAAGTAGGACAGCATCATGAACCCGGCGATCAGAATCGCGCCGATGATGCTGGCGTTGGCGCCGTCCTGGATGGAATCCGCGCCAAGGCTCGGACCCACCGTGCGCTCCTCGAGCACAATGAGCGGCGCCGGCAGGGCCCCCGCCCGCAGGAGAAGCGCCAAGTCCTGCGCCGCCTTGATGTCGCCTATCCCTTCGATATAGCCCATACCGCCGATGATGGCGCTCCTGATATTCGGCGCGCTAATGACCTTGTTGTCGAGAAGGATGGCGAGGCTTTCGCCCACCGCGCTGCTGGTGGTGCGGCCAAAGGCCATGCCGCCGGCCGTATCGAAACGGAAGTTCACAACCGGGACGCCGTTCTGATAACCAGCCTGGGCGTCGACCAGACGATCGCCGGACACTTCGACACGGCGACGGACGACGTGATTGAACTCGGGATTCTGTGCGTCGGGCGCCAGCATCGTGCCCGCCGGCAATTCGCGCGCCGCCGAGGCGCCCGGCTCGACCAGATGGAATGTCAGTTTCGCGGTCTGGCCGATGAGCGCCTTGATACGCTCCGGTTCATCGACGCCGGGCAATTCAACGATGATGCGGTCTCGGCCCTGGCGTTGGATGTTCGGCTCACTGGTGCCGAACTCGTCGACGCGGCGGCGGACGATTTCAAGGGACTGGCTGACCGCGGAAATTTCGCGGTCGCGCTTGACCGTCTCGGGCACTGAAATGCGCAGGCGCTCCGCATCGGGGCTCTCGATGAGCATGTTCGGCATCGCCAGGGCGATGGCGGCGCGCGCGGGCGCGGAGTCTTCCGGCTTGGTCAGCGTTACATAGACGCCGTCGTCGGTCGCGCGCAGGGTGCGATAGCCGATCTTCGCTTCGCGCAGCGTGGCGCGGGCGATTTCCGTCAGGTCGCTCAGCTGTTCCTTGCCGACGGCCGCGATATCCACTTCCAGGAGAAGATAGGACCCGCCGCGCAAGTCGAGGCCCAGCGACATGGGCTTCATCCAGGAGGGCAGGTACGAGCGCGTGCTTTCCGGAAGAACATTCGGCGCGGCAAACGCGAAACCGATCAGCGTCACGATCAGGACGATGATCATCTTAGCGGTGCTGTAGTTAAGGGAATTCATGGGTTACACCCTGGCTGCAGCCGCGGAAGCGGCCACGCTCATTTCTCGTCTTTCTTGTCGTCCGACTTCTCGGCGCCTTTTTCAGCGGGCTCTCGGGGCTCGGTCTTGCTGACAACGCTCGCGACCATGTCGCGGGCCACGTGGACCCGGACGCCGTCGGCGATCTCAACGATCACTTCACGTTCTTCAACCTTCGTCACCAGTCCAATGATCCCGCCATTGGTGACAACGCGGTCGCCGCGGCGAAGCGCCGTCAGCATGGCGCGGTGTTCCTTGAGCTTTTTCTGCTGGGGGCGGATCAGGAGGAAGTAGAAGACGACGAAGATCAGGAGGAGCGGCAGGAACGCCGTGAACGCGTTCTGCTGGCCCGCGGCGCCAGCGGCCTGCGCAAAGGCCGGAGAAATCAACATTTCGGCAGCTCCCTCAATAAAGTAGGCCCCATTTTAGGGGCCTGAACGGGCGGAATATACCCACCCAAGCGCGTCTTGCAAACGTAATCGACCCCTACGCGCTACAGGAGGCAAATAGTCACGTGTTAAGGGTTCCGCAAGGCGTTACAGAGGGTTAAAAGCGCCGTGTTGAGGCTTTTTTGGCCGTCGTCGGGGGCGGCCGGTTTATCGACTATCGCGGTCCGACGAGGCCGTTCTGACGAGCCGCTTCAAAACCTGCTCCCCCAGCTTCTGCATGATCGCCGGCTGAAGCCCGGCCGCAGCCGGCGGGCCCGAGCCGCGGCAGGAGAGCGACACGTCCGATGTCGGCCAGACATTGCTGGGAATCTCCAGCCCGGATGTCGTGACATAGCGGCCATTGTGACACTGGTGATCCGTACGGCTATCGACGCCGCGGATGACGTCATGCGCCTCGAGGTTCGCGTCGCGGACGATGCGTGTCTCGTAGGCCCATTCGACGTCGAAGGTACTTTCCACGAGGTCGTAGGCGAACCAGCTTCCTTCCGGGACGTTCGCGGGGCGGAACAGCAGCGTGATCTGCTGCGCGGCGATCCGCACCGGGCGCTGGACGGGTCCGATCTGGCGCTCGCGGTACTGCAGTTCCGCGATCTGCACGACGGCGTCGGCCTGTTCCTCGTCTTCGGTTATCGCCAATTCATCGCGCGTGGCGAGGATGGTGCCGATGTCGACTTCCAACAGGCGCGTCGAACCTACGATCGCCACATCCGTCACAATTTCGTCGAGGCGCTGCTCGGCATAGGCCGGGAAGATGGGATGCACGTCGAACTTCAGCTCGCGAATGGAAAAATGCAGGCGTGATAGGGCGGATCCCGCGAGATCGCGATACTCGCGTCCGTCGCCCGCCAGGAACTGGAACAGGGCCGTGACGGGTGCCCTTCGAACGCCGGGGCTGCCCGGCAGGCTCGCTTCGATCACCTGCAGCGTGTTCTCGACCAGCCGCTGTTTTGCGCCCGGCGTTGCCGCCAGCGCGGGATAGGCCTCGGCGAGTTTATCCAGCTGTAGGAAAATCGCGCCTTCCGCGACTTTTTTGCTCAAGGTCAACTGGAGCAGGTGATTCAATTGGCCGGCTTGGTCTTTGGTCAACACTCCGCTCGCATCGGCCAGCGTCACGTCCGCGGTGAGTTGGGCGAACTTCTCCAAACCGTCGATGCCGTGAATCGCCTCTGAAAGGTCCACGATCAAGCCTTCGGGACCTTCCCTGCTGGTGACGAATTGGCGGACGGCCCGCCGCCGTGGTTCGCCGGGTGTCGCGAGGTCCACCTTTAAGGCGCGGAAGGCGACCAGGTAGTCGCCGTTCTTGAGCGCCAAATTAGCGTTCGGCCGGGAGCCGCCGCCGGCGCATCCCGCCAACCCGATGACGACGCCGATGGTCATCACCCGTGCCAATAGCCGCGTCGAAATCATGATGGTTCCCCGCCCCCAGGGTCGTAGATCGCCAATACCAACCCTATGGAGGGGCCAGAGGGGGAATTGCGCGTAACCGGCGACAATTCGCCGAAAGGAGGCCGCAGCGTTCGCCCAGCCAGGCAACCCTGGATCCTGGGGACAAGCCCCAGGATGACCAAAAAAGCGAATGACCTAAATTAGCGTGCGGCCAAGAACTCGATGGGATTCATGGCCTGGGTCCCTTTCCGCACTTCAAAGTGAAGTTGCGGAGAGTCGACATTGCCGGTGCGCCCGACGGTGGCGATCACCTGACCTTGGGTCACGGTATCGCCGCGCTGTACCAGAAGCTTATCATTATGGGCATAGGCTGTGGTCCACCCATCGGCATGTTTGATGAGCAGAAGGTTGCCGAACCCGCGCAACTCGTTTCCGGCGTAGGCGACGACGCCATTATCGGCCGCGCGGACCTGCGTGCCGAGCGTCGCTGCGATATTGATGCCGTCGTTATGCAGGCCGCCGCCGGCGGGCCCGAAGTTCGCAATTATCTTCCCCGGAAGCGGCCAGGCGAAACGCGCGGTCGCGCGGGGCGCGGGATCGGGAAGCTGCGACGGCGGAATAACCGCGACCTGGGTTTCGGCGCCCGCGGAAGGTTCTTCCAAGGGCGGCGCGACGGGCGCCGCCACGGGTGGCGGTACTGACGGCGTCACTTGAGGCGCGACAGGTGCCGGTGCGGGCGTAACAGGCGACGGTGCAATCTCAGCGGCGGCGCCGGACGGCGGAGCGAGTGACTCCGCCGTGATCGTGGCGCGGCGCGGGGGCGCGACGGCCACTTCGGCCACGTCGATATCCGAACGCTCGTTGCGGCTTGGTTGCGCGGCCTGGGTAAAGGGATCGGGGATCCAGAGTTCCTGCCCAGGACGGATCGTATAGGGTTGTCGGAGGTCGTTGGATGCCGCAAGCAGCGCGAGGTCGACGCTGTAAATCTTCGCGATGCCTGAGAGCGTCTGACCATCCGTGACCGTATGACGGCGGGCGGGATCGAGGATGAGCGCCTGTCCGACGGTCAAGGCGAAGGGCGGGCGGATGTCATTGCGCGCGGCGATAGCCTTGGTCGGCGCGTCGTAGCGGCGCGAGATGGTGTAGAGCGTATCGCCCGGCTGCACGACCACGGTGCGGCTCTTGTCGTCGTTCCACAGAAATCCGCCGACGTATCCGGGCGGCGGATTGAATTCGGGCGCGCACCCTGAAACCAAGAGGGCCGAGAGCACAGCGGCGATCACGAAAAATGAGAGCGCTTGTGTTCTCACTTTCTCACCTCAGGCACACCTTGCACCAATGGCACGAACCGCACGGGGAACAGGCGCTCGCTGGTGAACTGTTTTCCGTTCTTGCGCACGCGAATCACTTCCTGATTCAAACCGGCGACATCACCCACGGGCAGTACCATGATTCCCCCCTCGTCCGAGAGCTGCGCGACGAGATCAGGCGGAACGATGCGTGCGGCGGCGGTGACAAGGATGCGGTCGAATGGCTGCTGCCCCGGCCACCCCTTATATCCGTCGCCCACCATTGTGGTGATATTGTGAAGGTCCAGCACCTTAAAACGCTGTTCGGCGTCGGCCAGCAGGTCGCGGTGGCGTTCGATTGTGTAAACGCGCCGCGCCAGTTTCGAAAGAATGGCGGTCTGGTAGCCCGATCCGGTGCCGATCTCGAGCACCTTGTGGCGGTCGCCGATCCCCAAGGCCTGACTCATCAGGCCGACCACCAAAGGCTGGCTGATGGTCTGGCCGCAGTTGATCGGCAGCGCCTGATTGGCATAGGCCTGATCGACAAAGGTCTCTTCGACGAAGGTCTCGCGCGACGTGAGCTCGATGGCCGCGAGCACGCGCGTATCCGTGACCCCTCCGTTGCGGAGATCCATCAATAGGCGGATCTTGCGGCTCTCGGTGCTCACAGAATTTTTCGTAAGGTTTCCATGGTGGGACGGTCGGTGAGGTCGACGTTCAAGGGCGTGACCGAAACAAATCCATCGTCGACGGCTTTAAAGTCGCTGTCTTCGCCATAGGACTCGGGACCGAGGCGGTCGCCAATCCACAGATAGGGCCGGCCCCTGGGGTCCTCGCGCAGGATGAGATTGTCCCCCACTTTATTCTTACCCTGTGTCGTCACCCTCACTCCAAACACGGCGTCGGTTGAACGGGCCGGAAAGTTTATGTTCATGAGTACACTCTTCCGGCATTCAACAGCGCAGATCTTACGGATGAGATCAGGCGCCAGCGCTTCCGCCGTCGCCCAGGGAATGTCCGCGCGGTCGGTGAACTCCTGGGAAAGCGCGATGGACCGCACGCCGAGCAGCACGCCCTCGAGCGCGCCGGCCACGGTTCCCGAGTAGTGAACGTCTTCGCCGAGGTTGGAGCCGTGATTGATCCCGGAGAGGATGAGATCGGGCGGCGAACCTTTCATCAGATGGTGAAGCGCCACCATCACCGTATCGGTCGGCGTTCCGGTCACACTGTAGCGGCGCTCGTCGATTTTGATGGGCCGCAACGGGTGATGAATGGTGAGGGAATGCCCTGCCCCACTCTGTTCAAGCGTCGGCGCCACAACCCAGACATCATTGGAGAGCGAACGCGCGATGCGCTCGAGCACTTTGAGCCCATGGGCCGCAATACCGTCGTCGTTGCATAAGAGAATGCGGCACTTGGCGAGATCCGGCAGCGGCGCGAACATTTGGCCTACTTCTTGGAAGAGATGACCTCGATGCCGCCCATGTATGGCTTGAGCGCCGCGGGAACGCGGATGGAACCGTCGGCTTCCTGGTAGTTCTCGAGGATCGCGACCAGCGTGCGACCGACGGCGAGGCCGGAGCCGTTCAGCGTATGCAGGAAGCGCGTGCCCTTGGTTTCGCCGGCGGGGCGGAAGCGCGCATTCATGCGCCGCGCCTGGAAGTCGCCGGTGTTCGAACAGCTCGAGATTTCACGATAGGTGTTCTGGCCCGGCAGCCACACTTCGATGTCGTAGGTGCGGTTGGAGCCAAAGCCGATGTCGCCGGAGCACAAGGCGACGACGCGATACGGGAGTTCGAGCTTTTCCAGAATGCCTGTCGCGCATTTGGTCATGCGCTCGAGTTCGCCTTCAGACTCTTCAGGCGCAACGATGCTCACCATTTCGACCTTCTCGAACTGGTGATTGCGGATCATGCCCTTGGTGTCCTTGCCGGCCGCACCCGCTTCGGAACGAAAGCACGGCGTAAAGGCGGTGACGCGCATCGGAAGTTCGCCGCCCTCGACGATGCGCTCGGCCACCAAGTTGGTGAGCGTCACTTCGGAGGTGGAGATGAGGTACATCCCGTTCGTGGTCTTGAAGAGATCTTCCTCGAACTTCGGGAGTTGGCCTGTGCCGTAGAGCGCCTCGGGCTTCACTAGAAGCGGCACGTTCATTTCGGTGTAGCCGTTTTCCCGGGTGTGGGTGTCGAGCATGAGCTGAGCGATGGCGCGCTCGAGACGCGCAAGCTCGCCCTTCAGAACGACGAACCGCGCGCCGGACATGACCGCGGCCTGAGTGAAATCCATGAGCCCAAGAGACGCGCCGAGGTCGGCGTGGTCCTTCGCCGGAAAGCCGAGCTGACGAGGCGAGCCCCATTTGCGGACTTCGACATTCGCGCCTTCGTCTTTTCCGTCCGGCACATCCTTATGCAGGACGTTGGGAATGGTAAGCAACACGCCCCTCACCTCTTCGCCGAGCTTTTTTTCCTCGACTTCGAGAGCGGTCATGCGGTCTTTAATAGTCGCGACTTCGGCCATGATCGGCGCGGCATCGCCGCCCTTGCTCTTCACGGCGCCGATCTGCTTCGAGGCCTCGTTGCGGCGGTTCTGCAGGCTTTGCAACTCGGTGATGGCGTCGCGATGCCGCTTGTCCATTTCGAGGACGGAGGCGGACATCGGGGCGCCGCCGCGGCGCTTCAGGGCCGCGTCGAAAGCGTCGGGGTTTTCCCGGATCCATTTAAGGTCAAGCATGGATGGGCTTATACGGGGAGCGGTCCGCTTCGTCCAGGATCAGGTGCAGCCAACGGTTGGATTCCGGCCAGGAACTCTCTTGGAAGGCCTCTACTTTTACAACTGCGACTGGCCTAGGGCCCCACCCTTGCATTCGAAACTACTTACATCTCCGTCAGCGGCGGCGATGCCGGATGCATTGCGCGGTCGCTTTCTATAACCACACCAGCAGACTCGCGCGCGGCGCGCGGACATAAGGCTGGGACAGAACATGCGGACATTGATCGGACGTGCGGCAAAGGCCGCGCTCTTTTGCGCGGCGCTCATGGGCGTGGGCGCATCGGCGCGCGACGCCGAGGCCAAATGGCTGAAGCTCGAAAGCTCGCAATTCACGGTTTACACCGAGGGTACGGAGAAGGAAGCGCGGCAGTTCATCCGCGACCTACACGAATACGATGCGCTTTTGCGAATGTTCACCGGCAACAAGATGCCGGCGTCGGCGTCGAAGCTTCCGGTCTATCTAGTGCGCGACAATGACGAGATCCGTGAGATCCAACCCGATATCGGCAAGATGGTCGCCGGATTCTTCCGCGCCTCCCCGCTCGGCACCATCGCCGTCTCTCAGCGTGAGAGCGACGAAGGCACCTCGGCGCGCAGCGTCCTCCTGCACGAGTATGCGCACTACTACATGATGCACTTCTACCCGGCGTCCTATCCGGCCTGGTACGTCGAAGGCTTCGCCGAATATTTCGGGATGACCGGATTCAAGTCGGACATCATGCACGTTGGGGCGGCGTCGCTCGGCCGCGCCTATAGCCTGACGACCAGTCCTTGGGACCCGATCAAGAATATCCTCCGGCCTGCCGACGGCGAGAAGCAGAGCAAGATGTTCTACGAAGAGAGCTGGCTGTTCGTGAACTATATGATGGCGGACACGGGCCGGCGCGCGCAGTTGACCAAGTATCTCGTGGCGCTGACGCAGGGCGCGGAATCCGAAGAAGCGTTGCGCGCGGCGACCGGTATGGACTTCGCTGCCCTCGACATGGCCTTGAAGGCCTACCTGAAGCGCGGAAAACTGCCCGGTTTCGCCGTGAAACGCGACAAAGCACTCACGGTGGACATCACGGTGGCCGAGCTGCCGCCCGCGGCCGACGATCTTATTTTTCTCAATGCCCGACTGATCGGTAGGGATAGCGCGGTCAATCACATCCCTAACGCGGCGGAAGTCCGCCGCCGCGCCGCCAAGTTCCCGACCGACCCCTTTGCGCTGGGGACCGTCGTGCTTGCGGAAACGGCCGCCAAGGAATATGCGAACGCCGATGCGGCGCTAAAGACCTTGGCTGAAGTTGCGCCGAACGACATCAATACCCACTTCCTTCATGCGCTCAGGTATTTCCGCGAAGGCCTCTCCGATCCGGAACGGCGCGACGAGCATTGGGCCCTCGCCCGTCCGCACACCGTCAAGGCGTTCAAGGCCGAGCCGACGCACTATCAATCGCTCTACCTCTATGGCGTGACGACTCTGCTGCGCGAAGACGAGATCACCGAAAACACGCTGAACGCCCTGCTCGAAGCCCAGCACCTGGCGACATCGGTCGACGAATTCCGCCTGGAAGCGGCGATCGCGCTGTCGCGCTTTGGGAAGACCAAGGAGGCGATGACGATGCTGGCGCCTTTGGCAGACTCGCCGCACGCCGCCGACGGCGGGGCAGCGATCCGCGAGCTGATCGAAAACATTGGAGAAGGCCGCAACATCGGCCATCCGATGGGCCGTTTCGGCGAGCAGGAATAGCCGGCACTAGCCGGGGCGATAGGTTTTGTTTTCTGGTCATTACCGGGCTTGTCCCGGTAATCCAGGGTTACGAAGCGCCTAACGCCGTAACGAACACCAGCTCCTCCGCAGAGACCCGGCCAAGCAATCCTGGACCCTCGGGACAAGCCCGAGGGTGACGATTTGTGTTTGGTGAGAGGACCCGGCGACTCTACGCCTCGTTGAAGTCCGTATCGTCGCCGCCGGCGGCGCTGCCGTCGGCCGCGGCGTCCTCGGGCTTCTTCCCGACCATCTTCGCGCCGATGATCGAAATCTCGTAGAGCAGCATCATCGGGAGCGCGAGGCCAAGCTGGCTGATGACGTCGGGCGGCGTGACCACGGCGGCGAAGATGAAGATGCCGATGATGGCGTAACGGCGCTTCTCCTTCAGCCCTTCGGCGCTGATGATGCCGACCTTCGCCAGGAGCACGAGCAAGACCGGCATCTGGAAGGCGATCCCGAAGGCGAGGATCAGGGACATGACCAACGAGAGGTAATCGCCGATGGCCGCCTCGAGTTCGATAGGCAGCGCCGTCTGGGAACCGGTCGTTTGGAAGCCCAAGAGGAACTTCCAGGCCAGCGGGATGACGAAGTAGTAGACCAGCGCCGCGCCGAGGATGAACAGCATCGGGCTCGCCACCAGGAACGGAAGGATCGCCCTCTTCTCGTGCTTGTAGAGGCCGGGGGCGATGAAGGCCCACATCTGGTTCGCGAAGACCGGGAAGGTCACGAAGATCGCGGTGAAGAAGGCGACCTGGAGCTGGACGATGAACCCCTCCGCGAGGTGGGTATAGATCATGCGCTGCGTGCCGCCATGCTCCTTCATGGCATCCGCATAGGGTTGCATAAGGAAGTCGTAGATGTGGGTCGCGACCGCCATGCCGCCGAAGAAAGCGATAAGAAGCGCGATCACCGAATAGAGGAGCCGCTTGCGCAGCTCCATCAGGTGGTCGAGCAACGGCATCGTGTGGGTGTCGGGGTCGTCCGGGACGCCGGGTTTTGCGACCTCGGTACTGGGAAGCTTGTTCATGTGGCCGACTTCACATCGCCCTCGGACTTAGGTTCGTCCGGAGCGGCGTCCGCCTGCGGCGCCTCTACGGCGGCCACTTCGGGTGCGCCGGGGGTGGCAACCCCGCCATCCATGCCCGGTTCAGGGGCCGGAAGCTTGGCGTCGGGATCCTGGAAGGTGGTCTCGACCTCTTTGGCGATCTCGCCCTTGGGGTCGACCAGATTGGTGACGTGATCGGTGAGGCTAGTCTGGGAGAATTTCTGGACCTGCTTGCGCACTTCATCCAGTTCCGCCTCGCGCAGCACTTCGTTGAAGTGGCCCTGGAACTCCGAGCTCAGGCTCCGGACTTTGCGGAGGGCCTTTGCAAAGGTACGCATGGCCTGGGGCAATTCCTTTGGCCCCAAGACCAGGACGGCCACGAGGCCGACGACCATTAACTCGCCCCACGCCAGATCAAACATCGAAAAGGTCCGTTCCTTTCAGCCGCGGCCATCCGCAACGGCGGCCGCTGTGCGTCCTTAAACGGGGTCTTTTTCTTTTGTGGCGTCGATGGTCGTGCGGGCCTGAGGCGACTGATCGTCGTCGTCGTCCTTCATGCCCTTCTTGAAAGATTTGATGCCCTTGGCCACATCGCCCATGATTCCGGAGATCTTGCCGCTGCCGAACAGCAGCAGGACAACCACCAGGACGATGACCCAATGCCAGATGCTACCGAAACCCATGGCTTAACAACTCCAATGGCTTAGCGAGGAAAGCTCACCTTGCATCATCGCAAAAAGGGCCCCCACCCGCAATCTTCAGGACTGTGATCGTTTCCCTATTTAGGAGGGCAGCCGGCCGATTACCACAGCCTTACGCGCTTTTGTCCTCAGTCTCAGCGCCTTCGGCCGCTTCATCGCCCTCGTCACCGCCCGTGAGCGGCTCCAGAGCTTCGTCGGACTCCTCGGTGTCGAACAGGAGGGTGTCGCCTCCGCGGGTGCCGTAAGCCGATACGCCGCGGCTGTCGAGGAGGCCTGCTGCGCGTAGTTCGTCGATGCCCGGCAGGTCCTGGATGGATTCGAGACCGAAGTGATCGAGAAAGGCGTTCGACGTTCCCCACATGACCGGACGGCCCGGCACCTGCTTGCGGCCGCGCGGCTTGATCCAGCCTTCTTCGAGGAGGATGTCGACGGTGCCGGTGGAAACCACGACGCCGCGGATCTCTTCGATCTCGGCGCGGGTGACCGGCTGGTGATAGGCGATGATGGCCAGGGTCTCGATGGCGGCGCGCGAGAGTTTGCGCGGAACCAGCTTTTCGAGACGCAGGCGCTCGGTCACGTCGGGTGCGGTGCGGAAGGACCAGCGGCCGTTGGCCTGGAGCACTTCAACGCCGCGGCCCTGATAGACGCGCTTCAGGTCTTCCAAGAGGGCCGGAATGTCCGCCCCCTCGCCCAGGCGCTCGGCGATCGCGCGCTCGGTGACAGGCTCAGACGACGCAAACAGGAGCGCTTCAAGCACTCGCAGGTCCTCGGCCATGCGCACCTGGCGGTCCGCGTCCTGCTCGGCCACCTGCTCGGCGACGGATTCCGGCATGGCGGGAAGCTCGTCCGTGTCACGCATCTGAGGAGCGCTCGTGTTTTCGGTATCAGGATTCGTCATTGGCAGCTGGCCGGTCCGCAGGTTTTATGAAAATGGGTGAGAACGCACCGCCGTCCTGGCGGACGTCGGCTTTGCCCTGACGCACCATCTCGAGAATGGCGATCAAGGTGGTCGAGACAGCAGAACGGCGCATCAGAGGCTGACGCACGCCCTTCGGCAGGAAGGCTCTGAGGTCGGTCCAGTCCGGGACGCCAGGAAGGATCTCCCTGAGGCGCGAGATGGCGTCCTCGATGGAGTAGAGATCGAAGGGCTCGATTTCAAGCGCCTTGATGTTCTTCTCGCGGTGCTGCGCCCCATAGGCGCGCAGGAGGTCGTAGAGCGAGACGTCGTAGACCGTGCGATAGGTGATCGGCAGGCCTTCGTTGAACCCGCGCGGATAGAAGTCGATGCCGCGCCGGGGCAGTTCGAAGATCTTGCGGCCGGCCTCTTGCATGGATTCGAGGCGGCGCATCTGGAACTTGAGGGCTTCGGCCATCTCCTCGGCGCTGGGTTCGGCGCCGGACTCTTCCTTGGGCAGAAGCAGCTTCGACTTCAGGTAGGCGAGCCAGGCGGCCATGACCAAATAGTCGGCGGCCAATTCGAGTTGATGCTCGCGGGCGGTCTCGACGAACAGGAGGTACTGTTCCGCCAGGGCGAGGATCGAAATGTGC
>CAMDOZ010000055.1 GCA_945903705.1 Fidelibacterota bacterium
GTGACCGCTTTGTAGGTCTCGTCAGGCTTTCCGGTGTAAGGCATATGGCGCGCGCCTTCGATGACCACGAGTTCGGCGTTCTGAAGCTCGTTCTTCAGCCGTTCCGCGTCCGCCACGGGAACGATGAAGTCTCGATCGCCCACGATGACGAGTGACGGCGCCGCGATCTCGGAGAGGCGCCCCGAAAGCGCCGCGTAGGTCGGGGAATTCGTGTTCGTATACATTGCCGCCCGCATCGCATCGGTGCTGTCCTCGATAAGACCGAAGGGCCACCACGTACATTTGGGGTTCCTTTTGCAGGAGTTGCCAAGGAAGCTCATGGGACCGCTGATGATATGCCAGGCCATGGCGCGTCCGATACCAAACCCCGTCTGGTAGATCCACGTGCCCGAGATGTCGACGTACTGACCGGAATCCATGATAACAACCCGGCGCACGCGCTGGGGGTAGTCGAGGGCGAACTGCGCCGCCATGACGCCGCCGTAGGAGTGGCCCAGCACATCGACCTGTTGGATCCCCTGCTCGTCGAGCATCGCGGCGATGGCTTTTGTCGTATGAGAGATCTCGTAGTGCTGGCCGGGTTCGAGGACGCGCTCGGAATGGCCATAGCCGAGATAGTCCGGCGCGATCACCCCGCGGCTTTCGGCAAGCTTGTTCTTGAAGGTCGCGAAGCTCTCATGACCGGAGAGTATGAAACCGTGGAGCAACAGGATGGGAGCGCCTGTGGAGTCGCCGGTTACGTTCCCCATGGTCAGATAGTGCCAACGATGCCCACCAAAGGTGATGTAACGGCCGGGCGCGCCGTCATCGTAGGCGACGGTTTCCGTCGCGCTGATCCGATAGTTGCTCCAGACCACGAACACGATAATGACGGCGACGACAAACGCGGCGAACCAGCCGACGATCTTGCCAAGCAATCTCATGTGCGCTCCTCAACGGCGGAAAGAATGTCCATTTCTTCCTGGAAGTCGCGCGCGCGATTGCGCGTGAACCAGGCTACAAAACCCACGACAAGCGCGATGCTCCCAAGGCCGAGAGCCCCGAAGGCCGGACTCTCGGACGCCCGCGCGAGCGCCGGCAGGCCCACGCCAATGCAGAGGGGCCACAGGTACCACCACCAGATCACGCGCACATGGCGGCGCTGACGGGCGATCTCTCTGGTGTAGAAGGCGACCAGCGTTGCGAACGGCGCGTGATCCGGCATAGCCCGGGCCGACGCGCCGGAAAGGAGATACCAGCTGACCATGAGTTGTCCCGCGGGCCAGCACCACTCTATGGCTCTGTCGCCTATGCCCGGCGTGAAGATGAGAAATAGTGCGCCACCACAGGCGCCGAGGCCAAAGATGGAGACCTCAAGAAGGTTACGCGTGCGTACGCGCGTTCTAAACCGCGCGTAGTCGGAGCGGAGCTCGGCCGCGGAAAGCGTTCCAAGCGGTTCCTGCAGACGGGAATCGCCGTCAAGACCGAGGCCAAGGCGAAAGACGAAGAGCGCAGGTAGAATGGAGAGAACCGCCACGACCGCGCGATTAGGCGAGAACACCCAGTGGGGTGAGATCATACCGGCGCCCGCAAGCGCCATGGCAATCAACTGACACAGCAGAACGGCCGCCGTAATTGCGAGAATATCGCGCAAAGCGCGGCCCGCGGACCAGCCGTCCACAGTGCGATAGGCATCGCGTAGAACAAGAATCGCGATTGCGACGAGGGACGGAAGGGCCGCGCGCGCCCATAACGGGACATCCCGCGGAAGTTGGCTGAGATCAAAGCCGCCCATGCAGCCGAAGAGGATGAGGGCCTGAAGGCCAAACGCGGCAAACGTGGTCGTGCGGCGGATCTGGCCAAAAACGACGAGCGGGAGTACGGCGAAAGCCTCCGCGAGATATTGTCCTGGACCGCGATACCGTTCGGCGAGGTCGCCGAGGACCGCTTCGCGCGCGATGGGCGGACAAAACGCCCCGACGAAGCGTTCGATCAGCGGGTGCGGGCGGGCTTCCATGCGCCTTCTCCCCAGGTGGTTTCGATGACGTCACACATGCGCCGCGCGGTGGCGGCGGCCTCCTTGATTGCGCGCTCGCCCTTCTCGCTCAGGCGGTAAAAGCGCTTGGCGCGGCCCCCGCGCTCGGGCGTCGGATCCGAGAGCTTGGATTGAATCAGTTTCTTGTCCTCGAGCCGGTCGAGGGTGACGTAGACCGCACCCAGCGCCGCCGGTTTCGGATGCGCCAGCGCTTCAACCTTTTGATGAATCGTCACGCCATAAGCCTTGTCTTCGAGGCTAAGGACAGCGGTGAGGACAAGCTGTTCGAATTGGCCGAGGGATGAGGTGTCCGCCATATCTCCAACATTGTATGTATAATGGAAATGCGTCAAGATACTTTGACAGGCCCGCAACGGTTTCGCATTGTTTCGGGATGGTATCGCCGCGCGTTCACTCTTTCTTCGATCCGATCACCTTCACGGTGAGCCATGTGGTCGCCGATCCGGCGAGCAAGGCCTGCGCGATCATCGACCCCGTGCTCGACTACGATCCGGTCTCGGGACGCACCTCGACACAGTCGATGGATGAGCTCGCGGCCTATCTGCGCAAGGAAGGCCTGTCGGTGCAGTGGATCCTCGAGACGCACGCGCACGCCGATCACATCTCGGCGGGAAACATCTTGCGCAAGGCGTTGGGCGCGAAGATCGGCATCGGCGCGCGGATCGTGGAGGTGCAGAAAACTTTCGCGAAGCTCTTCAACCTCAAGGATCTCGCGACCGACGGACGGCAGTTCGACCATCTGTTCGCGGACGGCGAAGAGTTTGCCATTGGCGGACTCAAGGCCCGCGCGATGCATACGCCGGGACATACGCCGGCCTGCGTGACCTATGTGATCGAAGATGCGGCCTTTGTGGGCGACACGATGTTCATGCCCGACTACGGCAGCGCACGGGCGGACTTTCCGGGAGGCGACGCGCGCGCGCTGTATCACTCCGTGCGCAAGATCCTGGCGCTTCCCGAGAGCACGCGCATTTTCTGCTGCCATGACTATAAGGCGCCGGGGCGGGAGGAGTTTGCGTGGGAAACCACGGTGGGAGCGCAGCGCCGCGGCAACCTTCACCTTCATGACGGTGTGAGCGAGGCCGAATTCGTGGCCATGCGCAGGGCCCGGGACAAGACGCTCAACACGCCGCAGCTCCTGGTGCCGGCGATCCAGATCAACATCCGCGCGGGTGACCTGCCGCCGCCGGAGGACAACGGCGTCGCTTACCTCAAAGTGCCGCTGAACACGCTCTAGCCGGCTTACTTCTTTTCAGATGCGGGAATCTTCGCCGTCGGCGAGGGCTTAGACGCCCCGGGGCCGATGCCCATGATGGCGATGACGGTATTCCCGTCCTTGGAACCATCCCAATGGACTTGTTTGCCGTAGTGAGTGACGAACGCGCCTGGGCCCATGGGCACGCTGGCGTTGGCCGGATCGAAGACGTCGCCTGTGCCGACCGACCAGATACCGGAGATCACGTAGATAAAGCGGTCGTTCTCATGAAAGTGCGGCCGGCTGAAGCTATTGGGCTGCCAGCGGTTGAGGGTGATGTAGAACGAACCCGGTTTATTCGGATCGCCCGCTAAGACCGCAGTCTCGAGCCCCGACGTGGTGGCGGAGGGGACCCACTTGATGTCCGCGGGCATTACGAAACTGAGTGTCTTCGGATCGAGAATCGAGGGGCTGGGATCGGCCGCATGGGCGCTCACGGACAGCGCGACCATCCCAATGGCAGCGACAAGACAACGCATGGCGTTCATGAAAACCTCCCCGGTGGCGGTGGCCAATGATGGCATATCGGCCGTGCGGGAGCGAAGAGGCTAAAGCAACCCCTTGAGCCTGGGATGGTTCACAATGTCGGCCGGCGTATCGACGAGCTGCGCGTCCCAGCCGGCGGCGCGGGCCGTGCGGACCACTTCGCTGTGATCGTCGAAGAACAAGGGCCGCTCGCCGGGCGCAATGCCGAGGGTGCGATTGATGGTTTCAAAG
Organism: Fidelibacterota bacterium; assembly: GCA_945903705.1. GTDB lineage: Bacteria > Pseudomonadota > Alphaproteobacteria > Rhodospirillales > Rhodospirillaceae > SHVO01. The sequence continues at coordinate 4,008 of CAMDOZ010000055.1, forward strand.
AAAGCCGGGTCGTTCTTCAAGAGCTTGAGTTTCGCGCTGTAGAAGATGTCTTTGAACACGGCCTTGAGGTCGAGGTCGTTCCAGAGATAGGCCGCGCGGTGATGTTCCTGGCCGGTGGCAAGGTAGAGCGACACATCGGGGCGGGTTGATAGGCGCTTCACCGCATCGAAGACGATCGAGTTGAGATTGGCGTCCTTCTCGAACCAGTAGCGGACAACGGTATCGACGCTGCCCTTGTAGCCGGTGCGCGGAAGCACCTCGGCGAGGAGATGTTTGAGATCGCGCTCGCCCTTGGCGCAGTCGTGCAAGGGTGCGGTGAAGGTCGACCCGAGGCCGAAAACGAGTTCGCGGAAGAGCGGGACGTCGAGGCCCAAGTCCTCGGCCATGGTCGTATCCCAGGGCCGCCGGCGCGCGGGGTTCTCGTGCCAGCCGTCGATCAGCACACCATCGACGTCGAAGAATACCTTCAAGGTTACTTATCCTCGAAGGGATTCGCCGGCTTGCGCAGGTGAATGCGGATCGGCACCCCGTCGAAGTCGAAGGTGTCGCGCAGGCCATTCACCAGGTAGCGCATATAGGCCTCGGGCAGGTCGCCGGCGCGGGTGGAGAAGATTACGAAGGTGGGCGGGCGCGTCTTAGCCTGGGTCATGTAGCGCAGCTTGATGCGCTGCTTATGGATCGAAAGCGGCGGCGGATGGGCGCGCGTGGCCGACGCGAGCCAGCGGTTGAGGGGGTTCGTGGAGATGTGCTTGTTCCACACCTCGTGTATCGCGAAGACGGTTTCCATCAGGCCGTCGACGCGCTGGCCGGTCTTGGCGGAGAGCGTGACGACGGGAACGCCGCGCACCTGAGTGAGCGAGGAGGCGAGCCGGTCCTCGATCTGGGACAGCACGGAGCGCTTTTCCTTGATGAGGTCCCACTTGTTCACGGCGATGACGAGGGCGCGGCCTTCCTCGGCCACGTGGCGCGCGAGAGTGAGTTCCTGGTTGTCGAGCGGGCTTTCGGCGTCGACCACCAGCACCACGACCTCGGCGAGGCGGATGGCCTCGAAGGTCTCGTTGACGGAAAGCTTCTCGACCGCGTCGATGATCTTGGCGCGCTTGCGCACGCCGGCGGTGTCGATCAGGCGGATCTCGCGCGCCGAGCCGTCGGGCGCGGTATAGGTCCAGTCGATGGCAATGGCGTCGCGCGTAACCCCCGGGTCCGGCCCGGTCAGGACGCGGTCCTCGCCGATCAGGCGATTGATGAGCGTGGACTTGCCGCTGTTGGGTCGGCCGATGATGGCGAGCTGGAGAGGACGCGGCGGCCCCGCCGGCGCGACTTCGCCTTCGGCGAGCGGAGCGGGTTCGCCTTCGTCATCCTCGATGGCGTCCAAGTCCTCCGGCGGCGCGAAGGGCACGAGGGCCGCGTAGAGGCCGTCGAGACCCTGGCCGTGCTCGGCGGAGATCGCAAGCGCTTCGCCGAGGCCGAGACGGAAGGCGTCATAGAGCGCGCTGTTAGCGTCCTTGCCTTCGGCCTTGTTGGCGACAAGCAGGACCGGCGTGCGTCCGCGGCGCAGGAGGTCGGCAAAATGCTCGTCCATTCCCGTGATGCCGTCGCGGGCGTCGACGAGAAACAGCGCCACATCGGCATCGGCGATGGCTTTTTCGGTTTGGCGGCGCATGCGGCCTTCGAGAGTCTCGGCATTGGCGTCTTCGAAACCGGCGGTGTCGAAAACGGTGAAGGTGAGGCCGCCCAAGGTAGCGACGCCCGCGCGACGGTCGCGCGTCACGCCAGGGCGGTCATGGACGATCGCCTCACGCCGGCCGATCAGGCGGTTGAAGAGGGTCGATTTGCCGACGTTGGGCCGGCCGACGATGGCGGCCGTGAAGGACGGCTTCTCATCGGCGCCCCGCTTCGCACGTGCGCGGGCAAGCTCCTTGCGCGGAGAGCGGCCGGCCTGTTTGCGGTGGGTCTTGCGGGGCATCAGTGTCAAATCCGGGGGGCGAAAATTATATCAGATAAAATTTCGCCCTCGGGACGGATCCCGGGGCGAGTTCAGAGTCGCGAAATCATATCTGATATAATTTTCGCGAGCTCAATTTCCTCGGCGTGTATTACCGTTATTGGTACGCGGTCAGATCGCCGTCGTCGTCGAGCACGAACATGGTGGCGTTGGCGAACACCGGCGCCATGGTGGTCGAGGCGGGCAGTTCCATCTGGCCGATCACTTCGCCCGAGTAAGGCGAGATGGAAATCGCCTCGCTCAGGGAATTGACCAGGATGAGGCGGTCGCTTGCCAGCACCGGGCCCGCCCAGATAACGCGGTCTTCGCGGTCGTTCTCGTCTTCCCAGGCGCGCAGCTGCGTGACCCACAAGATGCGCCCCGAACGCGCGTCGATACAGACCGCTTCGGCGTCGATGGTGACGGTGTAGAGGAAATCGCCGGCGATCCAGGGCTGATAGATGCCCGCCACCGGCGCTTCCCAGAGACGGTTGCCGGTGCGCAGGTCGATGGCGACGATGAGCCCCGATTGTCCCACAGCGAACACGCGGCCGCGGTCGATGACCGGACGCGCGGCGATATCGGGTAAGCTGGCAGCGGCTTCGGTCCGGCGGATGGCGACCACCGTTTCGCTCCACAGAAGCGAGCCGTTGTCGGCGCGGAGCGCGGCAAGTTCGCCGGTCGAAAGCGCCGCAACCACGACCCCGCCGTCCACAGCCGGCGCGGAGCCGCCGAGAAGGATCGTGGGCGTCGAAGCGCCCGCATAGGTCCAAAGCTGCGCGCCGTCGTTGGCGGCAAAGGCGATGACCTGGTTCTCGATGGTGGTGACGAAGACGCGGCCGCCGCTCACGGCCGGGGCGGCGCGCACCGGCGTTTCGGTGGTGGCGCGCCAGAGAACCTTGCCGTCGGCGGCATTCATCGCCAGGACTTCCGCCGCACCCGATGTCGCGTAGATGCGATCGCCTTCAATGGCGATGGCGCCGCCGTTGAAGTGGTTGTCCTCCTCCACTTCGGGGGCGGTGTCCACGCGCCACAGGCGGCGTCCGTTTTTTGAATCGAAGGCCGCGACCCGGCCGTCGGCATCCATGGTGTAGACGCGCCCTCCGGCGATGATCGGTTCGGCGAACATGCGGTTGCGCAGGCCTGAGCCTTCGCCGATGCCCGCCGACCAAACGCGGGCCGGAAGATCGCCGATGACCATATGGTGCATGGCATGGTGCGAGAGGCCGCCGGCGCCCGGCCAAATGGACGTGTCTTCCGGCTGGGGCAGGATGATGCGCGTGTCGGTGGTTTCGATCGAGGGGCGCAGTTCACGCTCGAGGGCGAGCACCGAGATGCGCGTGCCGGGCAGCACATCGTCGTTGTCCTTGCCGGCGAACATGTCCCCGAGCGAAGAACAGCCGGCGAGGGCGGCGGCGAGAAAAACAAATGAGCAGGCGCGAGCGAAACGCATCATGACACTAATGAACTACTGTTTTGCCGGCGCCGCGGGCGCCGAGGGTTTCGCGGGAGTTGGCCTGGCCGGCTCGGGTTCGGCTTCCGCGGCCGGAGCGACAAGCTCCATGACCGACGGCGCCTTCCCGGCGTTTACAGGCGGAGGCGGCAGCGTCGCAGGAACGACACCGGCTTTATAGAGGGCGGCAAGTTCCTGGGCGCGGCCGCGCATGGCCTGAGGCGTGGTCGTATCGTCGGCGAGCGACTGCGCGAGCGTGGCGGCACGGGCGGTGTCGCCCTGCTTCGCCGCGAGCAGCGCGGTGAGTTCGATCGCTGAATGTTTGAAGGTGCTGTCCTTGGTGAGCGGCGCCAGTTCGGTTTCAAGGGCCTTCGCGTCCGCGCGGTCGACGCTGTGCAGCACCTTGAGGACAACGGCCATATCGCGAAACATGACGTCGGCCTTCGCATCGGCGGCCAGCGCGGTGTAGAGGTCGATCGCGCCTTCGACATCGTTGTGCTCGATCCTAAGGCCCGCGTCGGTGAGGCGCGCGAGCGAGGCGTAGGGCTGGTCCTCGGTCTTGGCGACCTCGGAAAACTTGGCTTTGGCCTCGTCGAGTTTCTCCTCGCTCGCGGCGACGATAGCCTGATCGTAGAGAACGGCGACGCGCGCGTGCTCGCGCGACTCATAGGCGCGCCAGCCTTCATAGGCGGCGACGGCGACCATGAAGACCACGGCCACCGTGATAAAGGTGGAGCCGTACTGCTTCCAAATTCGTTTGAGCTCGTCTTCGCGGAGATCGGACTCGATCTCCGACATCAGGCCGTCGAGCTCGGCGTCCCCTTCGGACTTCTCCGGCTTCTTGCCCTTCTTCGGCTCAGGCGCCGGGGTGGCGTCCTTCTCGGTCAATGGCGCTCCTTATCGTTTAGTGATCATACCCCGCCCGGGGGGCTGCATCGGGTGGCCAAGCCGCCCGAAACGCGCCGGAAACATAAAGAACCGGGGGAGGTTAGGCAATTCAAAGGGATGCAGGCCGGAAACGCCCCCGTGATGCCTGAAAACACAGGCTTTTTTGGCGCGACCGCGCCGGCGAAGGCCGGCATTTTAGAAGATGCGCGCCTTCGCGCGAGAGGGGCCGGCACGCCTCCTTTTCAAGGGTTTGTTAACGGGCCTAGAGATATATGAAAGACGGCTTAAAGCCACGAAAAAGGGTTCCATCATGCGCATTCCGGTTCTTGCTGCGGCGACCGCGCTGCCCCTCCTCCTTGGGAGCTGCGGGGGCGACCCGGAACCGTTCTGGCAGCAGACGTTCGGTTTCGTCTGCTCGAATCACAATACCCCCGGCACGAATGCCGCCTGCAAGACCCGCGCAACGGAGCCCGAGACCGTCAGCCGGTTCTGCTACGACACGCTGGGCGATCCCAACTGCTTCGATCAACCCGATGAGATCAGCAAGAACCAGGAATTGGGTTCGTCGGGGAAGTAAGTGGGGGGCAAATAAGCGGGCGGGAAGTAAGCCGGCCCCTCGCGTTCCGCATATCTTTTTCGTCAAGACTTGATCGTAACGCCGCCGTCTGAAAAGATGTCGGTTATGCGTCATGGTGTCCCGGTTTAACGGCAATCATGTCCGCGGTAGTTCGCATCAAGGACTTCCGGCGACGCGCACCGTACCTTCATTTCACGCGAGCTGAACTCAACCGCCTTCTCGGTCTCTATGCGAGCCGCGTCATCCGCGGCGAATGGCGCGACTACGCCATCAACCTCGGCCCGGACGCCGCGAGCTTCATGGTGTTCGCCTCGAGCCAGGAGCAGCCGCAGTTCGTGATCTCGAAACAGGAGAAGGCAAAGGGTGGGCGTTACGTGGTGTCGAGCCGGGCTCTCAAGTTGAAACAGAGCGCCGATCTCGAGGACGCGCTCACGGTTTTCGACCGGCCGATCAAGCTGGTTTCGGGTTGAGCAAGATAAAGTTGAGTACCTTTAGTTCCTCCCCCTGAAAGGGGGAGGCAAGGAGGGGGTCGTTTTGTGTTTCCCCAAAAGTGAAAACAGAAATCGACCCCTCCCCGCGTTTGCAGGCGCGATTGCGTTGAAAGCTCTGCATCCAAAAAACACTGAGCTCTCTTCCGCGCCTCCCCTTTCAGGGGAGGGAATAAAATCTAGCTAGGCCTGCGCTGCGCGCGGCGTGCTTTCGAATAGGTCGGCCATCGCGGGTTCCCAGACAATCGCATCGCCCACGGCGATTTTCCCGCCCGCGAGAATCCGGCAGCGCACGCCGCCACGCGCTTCGGGCGAAAGCGCCTTGCGCAAGCCTGCATGGGCTTCATCCATGCGATGGCAGGGATCGGTTTCACCGGTGACTTCCAGGATCACTTCGCCGATGACGATGCGTGAGCCTTTGAGCGGCTGAAGCGGGATTCCCGCAACGAAGAGGTTCGCCCGGCGCATGGTCCAGGGCAGCGCCGCGCCAACCTCGCCGCACGCCGCACGCCACGTTTCTTCGCTCAATACCGTGATCTGCGAACGGCCGGGACGGCGGCCGGAATCGCCGTCCACACCGGCATTCGCGTGAATCACCGACGCCGCCTGCGCGATCATGGCCGCACGCTTTGCAGGGCGCGTGGCGATGCCGCGAAGCTGACCCCGGACCGGTGTCATGGCCGGTCAGTTTCCGGCGCCAGGGTCATAGCGATAGACCTTTCCGCCCTTCATCACGAAGGTCACGCGGCGGAGTGCAGTAATATCAGCCAGCGGATCGCCGTCGACCGCAATGATGTCCGCCTGCAGGCCGGGTTTGACGGCGCCGGTGACTTTCTCCAAGAGAAGGGCCTTGGCGTTCCGGGATGTGGTGGACACGATCCCGTCCATGGCCGGCCAGCCGTTTTGAACACGGAAGATAACTTCTTCCGCATTGTGGCCTTCGGCGCCGGCGACAGCGTCGGAACCGGTGAGGATCACGAGCTTCGGCTCGCTCGTAAACATGGCTTTCCAGCGCGGGCCCTGATTCTTCAGGAACGCCTTCATATTGACGAAGGCCTCGGGCGTGTAGTTGCCGATGCCGATGTAGTTCTTCTCGTGAGCGACATAGTTCTGCGTCACGACGCCCACGGTCGGCTCGAACGTCACGCCGGCATTGGCCATGAGGGTGAACATTTTCGGCGTCGCTAAAGACCCGTGCACGACCGTGGTGCATTTCGCCGCGACCACCCGCTCGATCGAATCATCGCCGTGGGCATGCACCCATGTGCGCAGGTTTTGTTGACGCGCTTCGTCGCACAGCGCCGTGACCACTTCGGCACTCAAGGTGGCGCCGCCGCCTTCGCGCGAACTTTTCGACGCGAATATTTTGATGAGATCCGCGCCTTCGGCCTTGCGCGCCCGCACAAAGGCGCGCGCCTGCTCGGGGCTCGCCGTAATGTCGTTGAACGAGGTGCTGGAGGTGAGGAGACGCGGGCCGATCAAGTGGCCTGTCGCAATCTCGCCGCGCAGCAGGAGATCATCGGCGGAGCCGATGCTCTGGATGGTCGTGTATCCCCCCATCAGAGTCTTATGAAGATTCTCCGCCCACTTCAGCGCCTGTTTTTCGCGCGCGTTGCTCTGCATCTCGGCGCGGCCTTCATCGCTGAAGTGCCAGGTGATGTGAACGTGGTTGTCGATCAAGCCGGGAAGCACGGTGGCCTTGCCGAAATCGAACGCCCAGGGGCCCTTGGCGCCGGCTTCGACCGCGACAATCTTGTCGCCTTGGACCGTGACGGTTGCGTCTTTCAGCGAGGCGCCCACGCCGTCGACGAGGAGACCGGCGTGAATGCGGATCGGCGCATCGGCCGCATGAACTTGCGTGGCCGCAAACATCACTGCGGCGGCAACAATGGAAACTCTCATTGGCCCTCTCCCCGGTTGGACGCCCGTCACTCAATACTCGCAGGATCAGTCGGGCTTGCGCAAGAGATCGACACGCATGGCGACCTGGAAAGTGGCGCCCTTCGGGCCTTTGTGCCGGTCGAACTTCTTCTGCGCCTCGGCCTTTTGCGCACCCGTCGGGCGAACATCGGCGGGGATGTGGCCGCGCTCGACCGCCGCAAAATCCGCGAGCACGAGGGGCATCTGGAAGAATTTCTGGGACACCAGCACCATGCCGCCGGACGCGACGGTGTCCTTCAGGAGTTCGAAGGTGGCGAGGCGCGCTTGCTTCTCATCCTTGAAGACGCGGGTGATCTCGTTGAAGGCGCCGCCGGGGGCGGGTTCGGCGATATAGGCGAGGCCATGGGGGCGCAGGACGCGGCGGATTTCGCGCAAAGCACCTACGCGCCGGTCGTCGGCAACACGGGAGAGCAGGCCGTTGACGATGACGATATCGAAGCTTTCGTCCTCGGCCGGAATCTTGTCGGCGTCGCCGGGCTTGAAGGTGAGATTGGAAAGCGGCGGCGGATCCTCGGTGGTGCCTTCGGTCTCGAGCACGGTGACGGTGGCGGACTTCACGGCCACGGCGATGGCGGGCGCGATGTCGCCCGCGCCGCTCGCGAGGCTGAGGATCTCGGACTCTTTCAGAGGCAGGAGCGCGCTCGCGATCTCGAGATGAGCGCTCACCGGCGTACCGCGCGGATCCCAGGCCTGCATGGTGTCGGACATCGGGGTCTCTTCTTACTTAGGATTGAGGGGGTATAGAGAGGAGCAGGACCCGCTTTGTCAACGCGGGGTGTCCTAAAAAGTGGCGCGAAGGCCGAGGGCCTGTCTCGACCCGCCGCACAAAAGAAGCGAAAATAGCCCTCACCTTTGGGGGAATCTCATGTCCGCTCTGACCGTAACGCTGCCCAGTGACCGGGAACTTTCCGTGACACGGGCGTTTGCCGCCCCCCGCTCGCTGGTGTTCGACTGCTGGACCAAACAGGATCTGGTGAAACAGTGGCTGAGCGGCCCGCCCGGCTGGTCTTTCGTCACTTGCACCATCGACCTCAAGGTCGGCGGGCAGTACCGCTTTGTGTGGAAAGACCAGGGCGGAAATACTTTAGGGCTGACCGGAATCTTCCGCGAGATCGCGCGGCCGGGGCGCCTGGTGAGCACGGAGCTGTTCGACCAGGATTGGACCGGCGGCGAAACCCGCGTGACCATCGAGCTTACGGAAACCGTCGGGGTCACGACGATGAAACAGACGATCTTCTATTCCTCGAAAGCGGCGCGCGACGGCGCCGCCGGCAGCGGCATGACGCAGGGGATGGAGATGGGATTCCAAAAGCTAGCCGAGTTTCTCGCTAAGCAGCCGGCGGCGCCTTCTCTTTAAAACGGCCGCGTTTTCTCCCGCGAACCGGTACCCACTTCGCCGGAAAACGCGGCCATGCGGCGGGCAGCGGCATGTCGCAAGGGATGGAAATGGGATTCCAGAAGCTCGCGGAATTCCTGGCGACGCAGAAGGGCTAGAAGACCTTCTCGTACTCGGCCGGCTTGAACCCGACGAGCAGCTTCGCCTTCATATCGACGACCGGGCGCTTGATCATCGAGGGCTGGGCGAGCATCAGCGCGATGGCCTTTGATTCGCTCAAGCCTACCTTGTCCTTGTCGGGGAGTTTGCGGAAGGTGGTGCCGGCGCGGTTGAGAAGCGTCTCCCACCCGACAGCGCGCACCCAGCGCGCGAGCATGTCCTTGGCGATGCCGGCGGTCTTGTAGTCGTGAAATTCGTAGGCGACGCCGTGGCCATCGAGCCAGGCGCGCGCCTTCTTCATGGTGTCGCAATTCTTGATGCCGTAGACCGTTATGCCGCCGTTGCTCACGAGGCTTCCTTTACGTCCGCGAAATAGGCGTCGAGAGCAGCCACGGTTTCGCTCAGACAATCGCCGAGCGCCGCGGCAGCTTCCGTCACGGCCGCGTTTGGCCTGGCATCGGCTTCGATCACCCGCGCGAGGGCGGAGGCGCGCTCGGCGCCGATCTGGCCGCTGGCCCCTTTGAGCTGGTGCGCAAGGCGCATGGCGTCGGGGGAAATGCCCCGTGCCAGGAGTTCATTCAGTTGCACGACATAGAGGCGCAGGCTCTCCATGGTCGAAGGGATGAGCGCGGCGAGCGTCTCCTTGCCGATGGACGCGGCGAGTTCATCGAGCAGCGGACGATTGAGGAGCGGCACGGCGCACCAATGCGCCGCGGGCTGAACCGGCGGCACCGGCGCTGCGGCCGGAACGGCGGCCACGGGCGCGTCATGGCCGAGGAGTGTCGCGATGTGATTGGCGAGCACGGCCCAGTCGATCGGTTTCGTCGCAACGACATTGCACCCGGCCTCGAGGTAGATACGCCGGTTTTCGACGACGGCGTCGGCGGTCATGGCAATGATCGGGACATCCCTGGAGGGACCGTTTCCATTTCGAATGATCTGGGTCGCGTCGGGCCCGTCCATCAGCGGCATTTGCATATCCATGAGAATGACATCCCACCGCCGCTCGTTCGCGGCCTTCACCGCTTCCTGGCCGTCCGCGACGGTGACCACGGTATGGCCCCACAGGGAGAACATGCGGCTGACGAGGAACTGCGTTGCCGGTGTGTCCTCGGCCAGGAGAATGTTGAGCTGCAGGCCTGCGAGCCGGCGGCTTGCTTCGGTGCTCGATGAGGGCGCCCGCGCGGCAATGCTCGCCGGATCACCGTCGGCGAGCGGGACGGAGAAGAAAAAGCACGACCCCCGGCCTTTCGTACTTGTGGCTCCGATGGAGCCGCCGAGGTTTTCTAGAATGCGTTTCGAGATGCTTAGTCCCAGCCCGCTGCCGCCATAGCGCCGCGAGGTCGAGATGTCTTCCTGTTCGAATTCGCGGAACAGGCGTTTCATGGCTTCGTCGGTAATCCCCTCGCCCGTGTCCTCCGCTTCGATCTCGACCAAAGTTCTTCCGTCCTCGGCGCGTGTTTGGCGGTTGGAGACGGTGACGCGGCCGCCCGGGGTGAACTTGATGGCGTTGCCGACGAGGTTCACCAGGACTTGTTGGAGGCGTTTTGGATCGCCCCGGAAGACGTCGTTGGGTCCGTTGTTCGGGGCGACCTTGAGAATGAGGCCTTTCTGACTGGCCACCGGGCCGAACAACGCGCTGACTTCATCGAGCACCGCCGACAGGCTGAAATCAACGTTGTCGTAGGTGAGGCGTCCGGCCTCGATCTTGGAGAGATCGAGAATATCGTTGAGCAGGCGCAGAAGAGTTTGTGCGTTGCGCGCGAGGAGCTGCGTAATCTGGCGTTCGTCGGAGCTTTGATTGCCGGCGAGCAGCAAGTCGCACATGCCGATGATCGCCGTCATGGGCGTGCGCAGCTCGTGGCTCATGGTCGCGAGAAACGCCGACTTCGCCCGGTTGGCGGTCGTGGCCGCGGTGACCGCGGCCGCCTGACTTTCGCGCAAGTTGCGCTGCGCCTGGGCGAAGAGCGTCGATTGACGGAAGATGGCGCCGGCGGTGAAGACGAGCAGGAGAACGCCGAAGACTTCGACGACACGAACCCAGACGATCGTCCGGCGGAGCAGCTGTTGTTGCGCGGCCAGCGTTTTTTCGCGAACCTCGTTGATCTCGGCGACGATGGCGCGGATTTCATCCATGCGCAGTTTGCCTTCGCCCGCCCTGACGAGCTCGACGGCGAAAAGCTGCTGACCGCGGTCGTGCAGGTCGATGGCCGAGGCGAGAAGCGTGAGCCGCTCGGAGATCAGTTGGTCGAGGCGTTCGGCGCGACCTTGCGCCGCGGCATCGTCGATGACGATGGTTTTGAACCTCTCGCGCAGCTGCGCGATTTCCGAAACCGCGGCCAGGTAAGGCTGCAGGAACCTGTCGTCGTGGGTGAGAAGGTATCCGCGCTGGCCGATTTCCGTGTCCTGCAGCAAGGACAGCATGCGCACGGTTTCGAGCTCGCGGCGCTGCGTCTCGAGCGCGGCGTCAGCGGTGAGGCTGGCCTCGCGCTCGCCCCAGCCGGCGACGCCGATGACGGCCGCCAGGAGGATAAAGGAGGCGACGAGCAAACGGGCGCTGACCGGCAACCGGTCGGCGCGCGCGGACGTTTCAGGCTTCGACGGGGTCGCTTGCATCCCAAGCCCTTGGGTTAGATCCGGACCTTAGCAGAACCGCAAAGTGCCGATAATCCTTAATGAAAACAATGCTCTCATCCAACTTAGGCGATTGCCATTCCAGTCGAACTGTGGTGCATTTCGGCTTCTAGAATAACCCCCGGTTTCAGGCCTTCACGGACCATGGCCCCCAACCAGATCCCGCCGGCCGAGAACGAGCGCCTGGAGGATCTGCATATCCTCCTGGTCGACGACGACAATGCGTTCCTCGATCTGGTTCAGGCGATGCTGAAAGCCATCGGTGTGGGGCACGTCACCCGCGCCTCCAGCGGGCGAGACGCCTTCGAGAAGCTGCTGGCGAGCCCGCGCGTGGTGGACGTGATCCTGTGCGACCAGAACATGGCGGAAGGTACGGGGCTTGAGCTGTTGTGGGTGGTTCGCACCGCGCAGATCAAGTCGGTCCGGCCCGACGCCTGTTTCCTGCTGTTGACGGCCTCGGGCGATCACGAAACCGTCGGACTCGCCGCGCGGTTGGACGTTTCGGGCTACCTGATCAAGCCGGTGACCCCGCAGAAATTGCGGGCGGCTATTTCGCAGGGCCGCAAGCGCGCCATCAAGATCGACTTCAACAGGTACAAGCAGGTTCAGCTTCCCACACCGCAATAGCGGGCAGCCGACGACCTACCCTCCGATCCTTCTGATGAAGCGCGCGACCTTCGCGGCGATGGCGTTTCCGTCCGCGGTGCCCGCCGGCGCGACACTGTCGTCACCGACGATTTCCTCGCTCTCGAGCGAATAGGTGAGGCAGGCGCTGATGTGCTGGAGTTCCATTTCGCGCATCTCGGGCTTGAACAGGCGCGGATACTCGGCCCGGGCGTGAACTTTCCACCAGTGAAGATAGCTGCCATTCCCGACGGCGAAGGGATCGGGATGCGCGCGCTGCACATCGGGGCGCGCGCGGTAGACCATGCGCTGTTCGAGGGTGATCGGCGTGCCATCGTCGAAATTCGCATAGGCGTAAGGGGGGACGGCGCTCTCGGCCGCGGTTGGAACGATCTCTGTCTTGTACCATCCCACGAGCGCATCCATGGCCGACTGGCCGCCGGTGGAGCGCTCATGCGGCACCTTGGAGATATGACTGAAGTGGAAGAACACGAGCGGGCGGCCGTTCACGGTGAAACCGCGCGCAACGTCGCCCGCAACATCGCGGCCCGAGAGATTCCATGGCGCACAATTGATTCCCGGAGAGCGCAGGATTTTCACGCGGTCGAAGAAGGCCGGCACGAAGTCGATCCACCGCTGGTCGGTGTAGACGCCGTGAGCCACATCCTCGCGGCAATAGCGATAGGTGCGCTCGGCCCACCACGTGGCGAACGTGAGGCCTTCTTCGCGTTTGGCAACGGCGATGAAGCCGAGATTGTAGACACCATGCTGCATCGAGGGGATTTCGTTCGCAACGATCCCCGCGACCGTCTTCTCGGCCGCCGCGATGTGAGGCGTGATCACGATATCGGCGCCGGCCAGCGCATCGGTCACTTCCGTCAGCGGCGAAAAAACCACCGTGTCGGGATCGAGATAGATCACCGCGTCGCAATCGTCGCGCGCGAGGAGCTTTTTGAGGACAAAAGGCTTGATGGCGGTCGCGAGCTCGATCAGCGCGTGGGAGAAAATCCAGCGGCGAAGATTGGGGATGCCGAGAGAGTCGAGTTCGTGGATTTCGTCGGCACCGAGACCGGCGAGCGCCTCGCGGAGCGGGGCATCAGAGATGGCGAAATGCAGGCGCCAGTCGGGGTGCTGCCGGCGCAGGGACGCCAGCAGCAACCGCGCCTTCGACAAATAGTTGCCGGCGCATATCGTAAAAACGTGGACGTTTTTCATCTCACCAGGCGAACGATCATTTGCGTAAAAGGCGCATGATCATACGCATGGGCGCGGTGATTTTCCATGACGTCGACTTGTAGACCAACGCCAGCTCCATCTCCCGTTCCTGCAGGAGGTAGCGCATCTTGTGGAGCTCGGCTTGTGCGAATGTTGCTTCGGCCAAGTACCGTTCGGTCTCCGGCCGGTGGAGCTTCATGGGGTCGGCGTTGAGAGCCTCGCTGGAGAGGACGAGATAGGCCTCCGCCGCCGTGACGTTGCCGGTGAGGGTATAGGTCCGGTAACGATTGAGAGCCGCAATCTGTTCGTCGTAGCGCTGAGTCGCGAGCTGAGAGTGAAAGCAGGCGATGGCCGCCTGTTTGACACTCTGCACCGATGAGATATCGAGCAGAAGATTGGGGCGCTGCGGCGCGCCGATCTCGTAAAAGGCGATCCGAGCGCCCGGCGTACGTCTCACGGTTTCGGCCGCCGCCATGGCAAGGATACGATGGTCGGGATGCTGTTCGGTGAGCGACGGCGCGTAGACGAGATCCACGCCGTTCATGGCTTCCAGGATCTTCGCGATGAGCGGTTCGCCGTACGCAAGCGCACGATCTTGGAAATTCCAGAAGATAGGTTCGCCATACCCAAGGACTTTGGCCGCCGCGCGGGATTCGTCTTCGCGGACGCGCACGCGCGTCTGTTCGACCACAGCCGAGCCCATCTCGCCCTTCTTATAGGAGCCGCCGGTCGCGATGACGACACGCACCGGTATTTTCGCGGCGACGTGCGCCGCGATGGCGCCGCCGCAGCCGAAAACTTCATCATCGGGATGGGGCGCCAGAACGAGCGCCGCGCGCGCCGGTATTTCGCTTACGGCCTTATGGGGAAGAAGCTCATCCTCGTGCGTCTTGAAGCTTGCGCCGGTCAACGCAAGACCTTCCTCGCGCACATAGCTGACGATACGCGTATCCTCGCCCCAGTAGGCGCCTTGCACCGCGGCACGGTTGGTTTCGCGCAAGACGCGCTCCCATTCGAGCATCGTGGGTTCGGCGCCGACGCCGGGCATGCCCCAGCGTTTTGTCACTGCGTCGATGGCGCCGCCGAAGATCAGGAGCCCGCCGGGTGTAAGCATCGATGAAATGCGCTCGACAGTACGCCGCAAGGTTTCGGCGTCAGGGATATAACAGAGCACTTCGGCGACGATGATGAGGTCGAACTTTTTGCCCGTGGCGAAAGCGTCCATGACCGAGGCGACTTCCCAGGTGATGTCGCTGCGGTGCTTGAGGCGGGCGGCCGCGCGCTCGATGAACTTCGGCATGACATCGATCACGTGCATCGACGTGCAGTAAGGTGCGAGCATGGCGGTGAACACGCCGGCCGCACAGCCGACTTCGAGGCACGCTTCGAACTTCGCGCCGGGCGTCGGGTTGTGCGCCCGCATCATGTCGAGCATGACCGCATAACGGCGCAGCTCGAACACATTCGTGCTGAGTTTCCACGGATCGTCGGTGGCGATTTCGGCCGAAAGGTGTTCGGCGATATTGAGCGTCGCAGCCATTATTTCGGCCCCCAGGACCGACAAATAGGTAGTTTTGCCACCATAATCGGGCGGGCACGGGTTGAGAACAGGGTCGTGAAGCCGTAAAAGAAGGTGCACGACGGGCGTGGGACAACAGGTCTCATGTAAATGCTTGCATTGCAACAGGATGGAGCGGATGGACGAGCGGCTTGCGATCGTTGTGTTCAGCTTGGGGGGACCCGATAACCCGCGCGCCGTGCGGCCGTTTCTATTCAACCTCTTCAACGATCCTTACATCATCCCGCTGGCCCAGCCTTTTCGCTGGCTGATCGCGCGCACGATCTCGGGCCTTCGCGCAAAGAAATCACGCGGCTACTACGCACGCCTTGGCGGGCGCTCGGTCCTGCTGCCGGAGACGATCGCACAGGCGAAGGCGCTGGAGACTGCGGCGACGGCGTTCGCCAAGGACGTCCGCGCGTTCGTCTTCATGCGCTACTGGCATCCCATGGCGGCGGAGGTGGTAACGCAATTGAAGGCTTATGCGCCGACGCGCATCGTCGTGCTGCCGATGTATCCGCAGTACTCGACGACGACCACCGGAACGTCGGTCGAGGCATTGACCAAAGAGGCGCGTGGCCTCGAACTTGGCGTGCCGTTCGAAGTCATCTGCTGCTATCCGACGGCGGCGGGATTCATCGCCCCAATGGTCTCGATGATCGCAAAGGCCTACGCGGAGATGCGAAGCCAGGGCAAGGCGCCTCGCGTCCTGTTGACGGCGCATGGTTTGCCCGAGAAGACCATCACCAGCGGTGATCCCTACCAGTGGCAGGTGGAACAAACCGCGGCGGCTGTCGTCGCACAGCTCGGCATCGAGGGACTCGATTGGGCGGTGTGCTACCAGAGCCGGGTCGGCCCCGCGAAATGGATCGGCCCTTCCACGGAAGCCGAGATCCGCCGGGCGGGCCGCGACGGCGTGCCGCTGATCATGGCGCCGATCTCCTTCGTCTCGGAGCATGTGGAGACGCTTGTGGAACTGGACGAGACCATGCGCGACCTTGCCAAGGAGGCCGGTGTGCCGGCCTACCGGCGCATCCCGGCGGTGCGCACCGATCCTCAGTTCGTCGGCGCCTTGGCGGGTTTCGTCGGTTTCCTCAAAGGCCGCAAGACGCCCTGCTCGGAAACGGGCGCAAGATTGTGCCCCGTGCGTTTTGGGACCTGCCCACACGCGTGAGAGAGTCGTGTAACACCCGCATAGTTCGCGAATAACGCGCGGAACTCTCTTCGAAGGCGAGACGTTACATCCCCGTTAGGAACGGGCATGAAGAATGTAGACAGCCTTCATCGCGAGGTCGCGGTGGCTATCGTGGGCGCCGGAGCCGCCGGACTCGCGGCGGCCCATACCCTCGCAAGGTCGCATATCCCTTTTCTTCTGATCGAAGGCCGCTCGCGCTTAGGCGGCCGTGCGCATACGGACACGTCGCATGGGCTGCCGCTGGACCTTGGCTGCGGCTGGCTGCATTCGGCCAATAAGAATCCCTGGGCGGCGATCGCCTACAAGATGGGCTTCCACATCGACAAGACGCGACCACCCTGGGAGGAGCAGAGCTGCGACCAGGGCTTGAGTGCGGCCGAGCAAAAGGAATTCCAGGACGATTTCGAGGCTTTCGAAA
>CAMDOZ010000056.1 GCA_945903705.1 Fidelibacterota bacterium
CGCTTTCCCTGAGCGCGCGGATCGTCACCGCATTGTCGCGTTTGGAGAACTTCTTTCCGTCCTTGTCGGTGACCAGCGCGTGATGCGCGTAGCGCGGCGTCGGTAGATCGAACAGCGCCTGCAGCAGCCGGTGCACATGCGTCGCCGCGAAGAGGTCCTCGCCGCGCGTGACCAGCGTGATCCCCTGCGTCGCATCGTCGAGCGTGCAGGCTAGGTGATAGCTAGCGGGCGTATCCTTTCGCCCCAGCACCACGTCTCCGAAAATCTCAGGCGTTGCGGTCTGTAGTCCGCGCGCCGCATCTACCCACGTCAACGCGCCTGCGCCGCGCACCGCTTCGTCCATGCGCAGCCGCAAGGCATAAGGCACGCCGTCGGCCTTCTTGCGCTCCTGCTCTGTGCGCCCGAGGTGACGGCAGGTCCCGGGATAGAGCGGCCCCTCCATGTTCTGGAGATGTGGCGCGCTGGCGGCGCCCGCGACCTCCCGCTGGATATCGGCGCGAGTGCAGAAGCAGGGATAGAGAAGTCCCCGGCGCTCGAGGGCGGTGAGCGCGTCCCGATAGGTCTCGAAATGCTCCGACTGGCGGCGCACCGGCGTTTCCCAGGAAAGTCCGAGCCAGGCGAGGTCCTCGAAGATCGCCGCCTCGAACTCCGGCCGGCAGCGGCTCCGGTCGATATCCTCGATTCGCAGCAGGAATCGCCCGCCTGGGGCCATGGCCGCGGCGAAGCGCGCCGAGGCGGCATGGCCCACGTGCAGAAGGCCCGTCGGGCTCGGGGCGAAGCGGGTGGTTTCGGCAGCCATGACTCTTTTATGTCGCGTCCAAAATGCGGAGAGAACGTCCCATTTTCGCGTTCATACCACATTTTGTATTTGCCCCGGGGGCTGCTACAATCGGGCCGCTAGGGTTTGGGATAACAGTGGTGCTCCGCGTGTCGCTTGAAGCCTGTCCAGCTCTCGTTCTGAACGCCGACTTCCGGCCGCTCAGTTATTTTCCGCTCTCGACCTGGTCGTGGCAGGAAACCATCAAGGCGGTTTTCCTCGGCCGCGTGCAGGTGGTTCAGGAATACGACCGCCTGGTCCGCTCCCCGAGCTGGGAAATGAAGCTGCCCAGCGTGATCTCTCTCAAGAAATACGCGCCGATGGAACGTTCGCCCGCCTTCACGCGGTTCAACGTGTTCCTGCGCGACCATTTCAAGTGTCAGTACTGCGCGACGCCGCACCCCACCAACGATCTCACCTTCGATCACATCACGCCGCGTTCGCGCGGCGGCCGCACCACCTGGCAGAACGTGGTCACGGCGTGCTCGGACTGCAATCTTATGAAGGGTAATCGCCTGCCGGCCGAGGCGGGCATGTTCCCGTCCTATAGACCGTATCGCCCGAACTCCCACCAGCTTCAGGAAATCGGCCGCGGCTTCCCGCCCAACTATCTGCACCAGAGCTGGCGGGATTATCTCTACTGGGATACCGAGCTGGATCCGGCGTAGCTGCGCACGATCTTCATCCCGAGGCAGACTATGCCCCGGCGAGTGCGAAACCCCAGTTACAGAAGGCTAAACCCCCCGGCGGCCCCCATGGCTCCCAGGCCCGAACCGCGCTAGGCTAACGCCCATCCGAACGGACGGGAGGACACGCCTATGCGCAAACATCTTTTGTCATCGGTTGCCATTTTGCTCGCGCTGTCAGCATGCAGCTCTGAGCCCCAAGTCGCCATCGACGCCGACGATATCGGCGGTGTGGTGACGGGTCCAAAAGGACCTGAGGCCGGCGTCTGGGTCATCGCCGAGACCATGGATCTTCCGACCCGGTTCCGCCGCACGGTCGTCACCGACGATCAGGGCCGCTACGTCGTGCCCGATCTTCCGTCCGCCAATTACACCGTCTGGGCCCGCGGCTACGGCCTCGTTGATTCGGCGAAGACCACCTCCGCGCCCGGTAAGCATGTGAACATCACGGCGACGGTCGCGCCCGATGCCGCCACGGCCGCGCAGATCTATCCCGCCATCTACTGGTATTCGATGATGAAGATTCCGGCGAAGGAGGAATTCCCCGTCGGCAAGGCCATGGATCAAGGCCAGTGGCTCGACGTGGTGAAGACCGACGGCTGCGTCACCTGCCATCAGCTCGGCAACAAGGCGACGCGCACCCTTTCGCCCGAACTCGGGGAATTCGAAAACTCAAGCGATGCTTGGATGCGCCGCGTCATGTCGGGGCAGGCCGGTTCGAATATGGCGAACACCATCGGGCGTTTCGACGCCGCAAGGATGCTGGGGCAATTCGCCGACTGGACCGACCGCATTGCCAAGGGCGAGCTTCCGCACGCCCAGCCCGAGCGCCCGCAAGGCCTCGAGCGCAACGCCGTGATCACGCAGTGGGATTATTCACGCGATACCGCCTATCTCCACGACGCGATCTCCACCGACAAGCGTAATCCGACGGTCAACGCTTACGGTCCCGTCTACGGTGCGACCGAGCTTTCGACCGACATGATCCCGGTCGTCGATCCGAAGACTCACACGGCCAGCGAGTTCCTGGCGCCCGTGCGCGACGAGAACACGCCGTCGGCGAGCGAAGCGGCCGTCATGATGCCCTCCGTCTTCCACGGCGAAGCGCAGATCTGGGACAGCAAGGCCAATCTTCACAATCCGATGCTCGATGGCGAAGCCCGCGTGTGGTTCACCCACCGCGTCCGCGCGCCCGAGAATCCCGCCTTCTGTCAGAAGGGCTCCAACCACCCGTCGGCGAAGATGTTCCCCACCGAGCGCGCGGGCCGGCATCTCTCCGTCTACGATCCGAAGACGAAGGACTTCAAACTCATCGACACGTGCTACTCGACGCACCACCTGCAGTTCGACAAGAACGACATCCTGTGGACCAGCGGCGGCGGCCAGGTGCTCGGCTGGCTCGATAAGAAGAAGTTCCTGGAGACCGGCGACGCCGCGGCCTCGCAAGGCTGGACGCCGCTCATCGTCGACACCAACGGCAACGGCGTGCGCGACGAAGGCTACGTCGAGCCCGATCAGCCGGTGGACCCGAAGAAGGACAAGCGCGTCCTCGCCGGCTACTACGGCGTAGCGCCCAATCCCGCCGACGGCAGCATCTGGGGCTCAGCCCTCGGCTATCCGGGCTATGTCATGCGCACGCAAGACGCGACCGATCCGACCAAGGCGCTTGCGGAGATCTATGCCGTGCCGGCGCCGGGCTATTCGCCCCGCGGCATGGATATCGACAAGAACGGCGTCGTCTGGGCGCCGCTCGCGAGCGGTCATTTGGCGAGTTTCGACCGGCGCAAGTGCAAGGGCCCGCTCAACGGACCCGAAGCCGCCACCGGCAAGCTCTGTCCCGAAGGCTGGACGCTCTATCCGTTCCCGGGCCCGCAGTTCGCCGGTCTCGACGCGCCCGGCAGCGCCGAGTCCAGCTATTACACCTGGGTCGATCAACACAACACCCTGGGTCTCGGCGAAGATGTTCCCATGGCCACGGGGAATCTTCAGGACTCTCTGATCGTCAAAGTCGACGACAAGTTGATCCAGCTTCGCGTTCCCTATCCGCTCGGCTTCTACATGAAGGGCCTCGACGGCCGCATCGATGACGCGGCCATCGGCTGGAAGGGCCGCGGCATTTGGGCCACGACGGGCGACCGCACGCCGATGCACAGCGAAGACGGCAAAGGCGGAAAGCCGCGCGTCGCGCACTTCCAGATGCGCCCGGATCCGCTGGCGCACTAGCACTCCGAAGAACGCCTCCCCACTTCTTCTTCCCCTCCCCTAAAAGGGGAGGGGTGGGGGAGGGTCGTTTTTTGTATTTCCTACAGCGCCCTCAAAAACGCGAGTAACGCCTCGCGCTCGCCTTCCATCAGCGCATTGAACGCGTCCGCCGCCGCCTGACCTTCCCCGCGGTGGCATTTGATCGCCGCGGCAAGCGAGTACCCGCACGCATCGTGCATATAAGGGGGCCCAAAGGACTGTACGCCCCAGAGCGGCGCCGTCATCACGGGTGCGCGGCCGCCCATGTCGTGAGTCTTCCGGTCGGTATGTGCCGCAAAGCGCCGGCCTCGCAGTGGCGCCGGCGCATCGGACCGCGTCGTCAGGACCGGCGCATGACACTTCGCGCAGCCGATCGTTTCGAAAACCTTCCTTCCTTCCGCCGCCTCCTTGGAGCGCGGTGGCGGCGCAAGAAACCGAAGGTACGCAACAACGTCGTCTAAGTCCTTGTCCGAGATCGCTGCCACACAGGTCTGCGGCGGAGTCTCTCCGCTCCGCGCGCACTGGAGTGAGGATGAAACCCCAAGCTCGGTCGCAAAGGCCTTCGCTACGAAAGTCTTTAGGTCGGGGTCTTTCCCGAAAGCGCCAAAACCGCCGCCGGCGGCCTCCAGGTATCCGATCCCGAACAGGGCTCGCGTGCGTCGCACCGTTCCCGACTCATGCGGAGGCGCGGGGAAACCGGTTTGAACGATCTCTCCCTTCGCATCGACCGCGACGAGGGCCTGCGCGCTCATGCCGCTTCCGCCGGGCATCGGGACGCTGTGACAGGCAACGCAAGAATCGGCGTTGCGCCGGTTGCCGTTGCCTTCAGTCCAGCGCTTGAGAAAGAGTTTGGAGCCGTTGGTTGCGCTGGCAAGCTGGTCGGGTGTGAGGTCCGGCAGAAGCTCGCCGAAATAGCCCGCGGCGTAGTTGGCTTCGCGGACGTCAGCCGCCGCCGCGGCCCAAACAATCAGGCAAACGCTGGCGGTGAGGGCAGCGAGAAGCCGCATCAGCGCAGGAATTCGATACCGTAAGGGGCCTTGCCGCCTTGGATAACGCGCTCAAGCTTGCCGCTCGCGACATCGAGCACGACGATTTGGTCCGCGGCGAGATCGGTGAAGACCGCCGTCGCGCCGTCTGCGCTTAAGGACGCATTCTTCGGCTGGCGTTGCGTCGTCCCATGCGAGCCCGCGCCGAACGTCCCAATCCGGTCCTGCTCCTCAGCCGAACCGGCGACATTGAGATAGGACAAGCTGTTCGAGCGGTTGTTCGTGACCAGGATATTCTTGCCGTCGAGGGACGCGGCCAGGCTCCAAGGACCGCGGCCGACCGCAAGATGCTCGGCGACCTTCGCCGTCTTGATGTCCACGATGGTCACCCGGTCCTCCGCATTGACTGCGACATAAGCGCGGCCCTGCGACGCAATAACCGTGTACGGCAGCAGTCCGACAGGAACGACAGCCCGCGTCTTCGCCGAGGTTTCACCGAGGGTCACGATATGCAAGTCACCGCTGGCCCAGCCGGTGATCAGCGCGGTCTTGCCGCCGTCGGTCAGCGCGACGCCGTAAGGCTGCACCGCAACCGGAAATTCGTAGAGCTCCTTGCGCGTGGTCAAGTCGACGACGCTGACGGTATCGCTGCCGGAGTTGGCGACGATCAGTTTCCGGTCATTGTCGAAAAGCTGGAGGTCGCGCGGCGCGCCGCCGGTTCCGACCGCGTAGGCCACCTGCTGTGCCGCGATATCGATGGCAATCACGTGGCTGCCGCCGCTGCAGCTGACAAAAGCGAAAGCGCCGCCTTTCGTGACGCGGACGTCGTAGGGCTTCAGGCAATCGGCGGCTTTCGCCACGTCGATGCTCCACAGCTCCTCGCCTTGCGCGCGCCCGTTGATATCGATGAGGGCTACGCGGTCGTCGCCCCAGTAGGTCGTCATCAGAAGCCGGTTACCGCCGCCCGGCGCGGTCGAGGCCGACAGCGCGGGGGTCGCAAGGACCAGCGCGGCGAGACTTAGCATTCGTGACATGCGCATGTGCGGCCTCACGCCTTTTTCATCGAACAGGTGACCAGAACGCGAAGCTTGTCGGCCCGCGACGGCGTCTTTTTCCCCATCACGGTCTGATAGCCCTCTTTACGGCAGACAAAGTGGATATCGGGCGAATCTTCGTCGCGCCCCAGGTTGGTGAGGAATCCGCCCTTGGCGTCGGTGACCAGCTCTTCGCCGACCGAGACGATGATTGTCGTATTCCCGACGGCGTTACCGTCTTGATCGCGGACAATGCCGAGATACTTCACGGCGAGCGCGTCGGGCACTTCCTTGCCGAACTCCGGGCCGCACGCCTTGCTGCCGAGCGGCGTGAGCGCCAGGGCGACGAGCGCGCTTCTTGCAAGAGCCTTCGAGTTCATGCCTCGCCTAAGTGTCTAGAACCAGATTCGCATCAGGTAGGCCGACACCACCAGGACGACCACGGGCACGAGCCACACCGCCGTCGGCCAGATCTTGTTGGTCACGCTCCGCGGGATCGCCGCGGTGACGGCCGCAAATGCTACAGCGCCCACTAGCGCATAGAACAGCCACCCAAAGTAGAACATCGGCGGGCCGACGTCCGCCCCTTCGAGGCGACTGGTATGCCATTCTCCGAGCACCGGATAGTACATGAACAGCGCAATATTGAAGTTCATGCACACGATGTAGATCACCCCGAAGGCGATGGAAAACGCCGGGAAGAGGGGTTCGAGGCGTTTCATAGTCCGAATCCCTTCGTGTTGTTGACCACATGGCCAACGATGAACCCGAACCAGACCGTGAACGCGACCAAGGCCGTTACGATCTTCCGTGTAACAGCGTGTTGGCCTGCGCCGGGGCCGCGCAAGTAATACCAGTAGGCCGGAAGCAGACCGAGGCCTACGGCGATCACATGTTCCTTGATCTCGAAGAGGCCGACGATGGAGCGAATGCTCAGCTCTTCAAGCAGCGTCCGCACGTCGACGCGGTAGATCGTATAGATGTAACCGCCGAGCACGGCGGTCAGCACATAGAGAAGGATGATCATGTTCGTATAGGGCGCCGCAGGAACGGCGCGGAAGCGAGCCCAGGCGGAGGCCTTGTTCGTTGTCGGCCAGCAGACACTCAAGGCCTGGTGGCTAACGGCCCCGAGCAGGGCGACCGCCAGCAAGCCGTGAACGATCAGAAGAAATGTCGCCAAGCGTGATCTCCCCCACGGCTAGCCTTATCCTTGCGGACCTCCCAGCGCGCTCTGAAGGCCCTCGTAGAGCTCGCGCGAATTTTTATAGGCGTTGTTGGACAGGATGATCACGGTCTTGTCCTGATCGAGATAGCGCGTGATGCGGTTGGTAATGCCGGGGTTGCCGCCGGTGTGAGTGACGGCCTTGCCTAGCGCCGCATCGGTTTCCGGGATCATCCAACCGAAGCCATAGGCGGACGGCCTGCCGTCGTTCAGCTTCGCCGGCTGATACGCCTCGGCCATCGCCGACGCCTTGATCAGCTTTCCCGCGCCGAGCGCGCGGTCCCATTTGAGAAGGTCCGCCGCCGTCGAGCTGATTCGCCCCGGTCCGACACGGCCGCCGAGGTAGACCACGTAGGTGACTTCCTTCAGGTCGACCGCTCGCACCGGCTTTCCGGTCTCCTTGTCGATGACATGACCCACCGCCATCCGCGAGATCCGATCCCAGTCCTGCGGCGCACGCACATCGGTGTCGCTGAGGCCGAGCGGTTTGAAGATGCGCGTCCTCAGGAACGTCGCATACTCCTGGCCCGAGGCGGCTTCGATGATGCTGCCGAGCATGACGTAGCCGCCGTTGCTGTACTCGTATTTCTCGCCCGGCTTGGCAGGCGCTGCGGGTTTGTACTGTTTGAGATAGGCGATGATGTCCTTGTTGGTGGCGATTTTGGCCTTGTCCCACTGCTTGTCCATCATGGCTTCGTAATCAGGAAAACCAGAAGTGTGGTTCAAGAGATGGCGCACCGTGATTCCGGTGTAAGGGAGCCCCGGAACGTATTTCTCCAAGGGATCTTCGTAGGAGAGCTTGCCCTCTTCCTTCAGCAGCATCACGCCCATGGCCGTGAACTGCTTGGTGATGGACGCGAGCTCGAAGATGGAGTCCTGCGCCATGGCCGTTCCGGCCACGTAGTTTCGCTGGCCTTTCGCGGCCTGAAAGATCGGCTTGCCCTTGTCGGCCACCAGGATCACCCCGCTGAACTCTGGATGTGCCGCCACCACGGCCTCGAGCCGCTGCGCCGCGGTGTCCGCCGCCTGCACCGCACTGGTGAAGGCAAGAACGACGATAAGCGCGAGAAAACGGATCTTCGTCATGGCCGAATCTCCTATGGAGAAATTTTAGGGCTGTGCTTCGCTTTCGATCTTGAGCAATGACTCGACGATCTCGCGCGCCACACCGCCGCCGTTCGAGGTGTTGGTGAGGACCACCACGGTCAAATGATCGTCGGGAAAGGTTCCGACATAGCAGTTGAATCCCTGGATCCCGCCGGTGTGGGTGATCGCCTTGTGTCCGCCTGTGGTCCCGACGGAAAGGCCCAACGCATAGGTGGAGGGCGGATCGCGGCGCGCAGGGGGGGCCGGCGCGCCTGGCGTGCGGAAGATGTTCGTGCTGGAAAGCTTTCCGTCCTTCAGCTTGCCGGGCGTGGTCATCTCCGCGACACTTTTTGCGCTCACCACTTTGTTGGTGAAGAGCGCGTGCTGCCAGATGGCCAAGTCCGTGACGGTCGAGCGCATGGCGCCGGCACCGCCGGGTACCGACATGTCGATGAAATCGGCTTTGATGTAACTGCCCGGCTTGTCCTTCACCGGGTCATAGCCTTCAGCGCGCCGGGGCAGCACCTCGCGTTCGTCGTCGTCCAGCGCCGTGTCGGCCGAAAGCCCCGCCTTTTCGATTACGTTCTTCTGGAGATAAGCGCGTAAAGGCTCGCCGGTCACCTTCTCGATGATGGCCCCGGCAATGAAAAAGCCCGAGTTGGAATAGCGCCACGCGGTGCCGGGCTCGAAATCGTAGGCCGGCATATAGCTCGCGATGCGCTTGACCATCGCGTCGGTCGTATAGTCCTGACGCCACTTGGTTTCGTCCGGCATCTCATGGGACGTATAGTTGAACATGCCCGAGGTGTGGTTGAGCACGTGGCGGATCGTCACCTCATTGCCGCGCGGGAATTCGGGGAAGTACTTGGAGATGGGATCGCTGAGGCTCACCTTGCCTTGTTCCACAAGCTGCATCATGGCCGCGGCGGTGAACTGCTTGGTGATCGATCCGATCAGCAGAATGCTGTCCGGCGCCATGGGGATGTTCCGCTCCAGATCCGCGGCTCCGTAGGCTTTCGCGTAGAGCATCTTGCCGTCCTGGGCGATGCCCACCACCATGCCCGGCGTCTTGCCGGCCTTGATCCAGGCTTCGGCGATGGCGTCGACCTTCGCCTTCTCGGCGTCACCGACATTCGCCGCCCCGGCGTCGCACGCGGCCAGCGCAGCGGCGAGCAGCACAACCAGGATTTTGGATGCAAATCGCATGAAGCCCCTCCCGCCTGATAGAGTGAGAGCTTAGACCCGTGCGCGCGGCCCTGAGAAGGCGGGAATAGTCTGTAACAGCTTAAGTTTTGGCGTTTGCCGCTTGCCGCGCGAGCCCATAGAGCCCGAGTCCCACGGCCACGATGCCCGCCACCAGCGCCCAGGTGTTCAGGGCCGCCTGGGTGCAGGCCCACAGGCACAGAATAAGGGCGACACCCGGAATGAGCATCCCGCCCGGCGGCTGATAGGCTTCTTCCAGCGCCTCCGGCGCCAAGGTCTTGCGCAGTTTCGGGAGCGCCAGGATGCACAGGATGTAAATGAGGATGCGCGCGAGCGAGCTCGCCGCCGCCAGGAACACGAACGAGCTCGACGCGGTGAAGATGAACACCATCACCCCGAACAGGAGGATGGAATTGTCGGGCGTCGCGAACTTCGCATGCACATGGCCGAACCACTTGGGCAGCCATTGGTTCTCGGCCATCGAGAAGGTGAGGCGCGGCGTGGTCACCATGGCCGAGGCCATGTTTCCTGCGACCGAGAAGACGACGGTGAAGGTGAGCACCGTTGCCGCGACCGTTCCGCCGAGCACCATGGCCACATCCGCGAGGGTCTTTTTTTCGACGCCGCCGTTGGGCAGCACGGCGACATAGATCAGGGTGATCAGCCAGTAGAGAAGACCAGTCGCGATCATGGTGAACACCAGGGCGCGCGGCAGGGAATGGCGCGGATTTTTGGTCTCACCGGCGGTCACAAGGGCCGCTTCGAACCCGACGAAGGCGTAGATGAGCAGCAAGGCCGCCGTACCCAGGGTTCCAAGCGAAGGGGCAGGCCCCGGCATTGCGTCGACTCCAACGTAGGTAAGCCCCACGGCGACCAGCAGGAACAGAGGTGCGAGCTTCAGCACCGTGAAGATCGCAACGGCCCGCACGCCTTGTTTCACACCGACGATATTGGCGATCACCAAGAGGGCGCTCGCGGCGGCAACGAAGGCGATGCGTCCCATACCGTCCGCGATCGCCGGCCAGACGGGCCCCAGATAGATCACGACCACATTGAGGTTGGCGGCCATCGCGGTCACGCGGCCCAGCCACAACAGCCACCCGGCGGTGAAGCCCGCCAGCGGGCCGAACGCGGTGCCCGCATACAGCACCGGCCCCCCGGTCTCGCGGAAATAGCTCGCAAGTTCCGCGAACGCCAAGGCAATGGTGATGAAGAACAATCCGACGGCAATGAAAAGCCACGGCGCCCAGTTTCCCGTCGTCGCCGATACCGTCCCCGGCAGCGCGAAGATGCCCGAGCCGATCATCCCGTTGAGGACGAGAAGCGCCGCGCCGAAAGGTGTGATGGCGCGTAAAAGCGTCGATCCTTTTTCGGTCATGTGGCTGACGCATCCCCCAAAGCCAAACTCAAGGTTACACACAATAGTATATGGACGCGCCTACTCTGCCTCTTTTTAATTGCAGTCGAAACCTCTACGCCGTAGGCTATTTTTTATGCGCATTCTCTACGCAGACGATCATTCGCTCGTCAGAGAGGCTCTCAAACCTCATCTGTTGAAGCTCGGCCCCGAGACGGAAGTGATCGAGGCCGGAAGCGTCGACGAGGCGTTGCAGCTTGTCGCCGAAGCGGCGAAGGACAAGCGCGCCGTCGAGCTCGTCCTCCTGGACCTGCAGATGCCGGGCATGAACGGTTTCGAAGGTTTCGACCGCGTGAAGGCCGCCTTGCCGGACGTCCCCATCGTCATCATTTCGGGATATTCTGACAAGCGCACCATCAATGCGGCGCTGGAGCGCGGCGCGAGGGGTTTCGTGCCCAAGACCGCCACCGGTAAGACCCTGGTGCGTGCGCTCGAAGCCGTCATCGACGGCGAACGCTACATTCCCGCGTCGCTTCTGGAAGAAAACGACTCGCCGTCGATCTTCGATCAGACGGCGAAACGCAACACGCCCTTGGAAGACAGCCCCCTCAACAAGCTCACCGAGCGCGAGGCCGAGGCTCTGCGGCTGCTTATTGCCGGCAAGACCAACAAACAGATCGCCATCGCCCTGGGCCTCCAGGAGATCACGGTCAAGATCCACCTGCGGAATTGCTACAAGAAGATCGGCGCCACCAACCGCGCCGATGCCGTGCGCCTCGCCTACGAGCACGGCTGGCAAGTGCAGGGCGAAGTGCCAGGCGAAGCCTAGGAGTGTGTTCCGGCGCTTGCCGGGACACGCGACCAAAAAATAGATAGAGCGGGATGCAGCCTGAATAAGGAATCCCGCTCGGCGAAGCCCAAACCTAATACCAAAGGTTTAGTCCGCCCCCTCCTGGCCGCATACCCCCGCAGCGGCCGGTAACCCTTCTGCTCGCGTGTATCGGCGCACGCATTTCCCTACAACCAGGGCTCCACGCAACCAACCCGCAAACGGAGCAAACCAATGTCTGTCGATACCACCATGAACGTTCTGATCGTGGACGATTACGCCACCATGTTGCGTATCGTCCGCAACCTCCTGAAGCAGATCGGCTTCAGCAACGTCGATGAAGCCAGCGATGGCGGCCAGGCGCTGCAGATGATGAAGCTCAAGAAGTACGGCCTCGTCATTTCCGATTGGAACATGGAGCCCATGACGGGCATCCAGCTCCTGCGCGAAGTCCGCGGCGACGACTCTTTGCGCGAAACCCCGTTCATCATGGTCACCGCCGAAAGCAAGACCGAGAACGTGGTCGAAGCCAAGAAGGCGGGCGTCTCCAACTACATCGTGAAGCCGTTCAACAGCGATACGCTCAAAGGCAAGATCGCCGGCGTGCTCGGCCAGTTCTAATCCCGCCCTCTTTCATTTCAAATGTCTTGGCACGGTGCATCATGTCCAGCGTCAATGCGGGCCTTGAAGGTCAAATCCGCAAGGCCATCTCCGAAAAAAGTGATCCGCCCCAGCTTTCGGCGATCGGCACCAATGTCGGCGCCATCATGTCGAGCTGGCCGTCCGATAAGGGTCTCTATCTCGAACTGAAGCGCCTCGCGGCCTTCATCGAGCAAACCAAGTCCGAAATCGCGGCGCTCCGGCCCGACGAGGTGAAACTCGCGTTCCTGCCGAAGGCGACCGACGAATTGGACGCCATCGTGAAGTCCACCGCGGAAGCCACCAACCGGATCATGGACGCCGCCGAAGTCGTCACGTCGGTCGCGGACGGCGTAGCGCCCGAGGCGTCTTCGAAGCTCATGGATGCGGTCACCTCGATCTACGAAGCCTGCTCGTTTCAGGATATCACCGGCCAGCGCATCACCAAGGTCGTGAGCACGCTGAAGATCATCGAAACCCGTATCGACCAGATGATCTTTTCCGCAAGCGGAGCCGACGCGGCCGTGCCCGTACCAACCCTCGACGCCTATGCGCCAG
Source organism: Fidelibacterota bacterium (assembly GCA_945903705.1). Lineage (GTDB taxonomy): Bacteria > Pseudomonadota > Alphaproteobacteria > Rhodospirillales > Rhodospirillaceae > SHVO01. The sequence goes on from CAMDOZ010000056.1 coordinate 12,659, forward strand.
ACTCCGTCTGCGACGCCGATCTCCTGAACGGACCGGCGCTGCCGGGTCAGGGTCGCAGCCAGGCGGAAATCGACGCTCTTCTGGGATTTTAAGCATCATGGGCGCCGCCGAAAACCTAGTTGCAGATGACCCCATCGACGCGAGCGACCGCGACAGCATGCATACGCTGCCGCTCGCGCTCATCCCGATGGCGCATCCGGCGCTGAAACACCATGGCTGCAACCGCTCTCAAGATGCCGCTCGGCGGCGACTCCGACACGACCCATTTCGAATTCACGTCGAAGATTTTCCAGATGTCGGGCGCGAAGTTTGCTTTGTGCGGTAATGCGCAGGAACCGCGCTTTTTCGTCACCGTCGGCGGCCTCAAGGCGTCCATGACCTGCAACACCCTGATGGAAGAGTTCCATATCCCGCGGGACTCCTCAGACGCCCGGCTGATGACCACCGCCGTGCGCGGGCTCAAGTATGTGCCCGAGATCCGTCCGGGCGATGCGATCCCGTCGGAACTCCTGAACGGCCAGGCGTCCTGGTCGGTCGCGCCGAAGCACCGCCAGATCGCGCAGAACCGGTTGCAGGTGCAGCTTCTGTCGTGGGTATCGGGCAAGGAGATCCTGCTCACCAACCGCGACGAGATCGAGATGTTCCTCGGCCAGATCGAGAACAAGGCCAAGCTGAAGGAAGCCTTTGAGGCCGCCGCCGTGGCGCTCGGCCGGGACAAGAAGGACTACGAAGTCGTCCTCACCGAGATCGAACAGCTCGCGCACGAACTCGCCTATATCGAAGCCTTGCGCGACCGTTTCGCCAAGATCGACGCGTTGCGCGCGAAATTCCAAAAGCTCATGGGTGAATACACCTCGGATTCCCGGCTCAAGCAGGAGATCCAGCGCATCACCATCCTGCACCAGAAGGCCGTCGGCTTTTACGACCGGCACTTCACCGAAATCGACGCCCAAACCAGCGAGATCGTCGGCGCCCTCAAATCCCGCGACCGCCAGGTCACTTTCATCCGCAAGGTGCGCGACGACCTGCACTTCATCCTGCGCGAGTGGGACGGGCTTTTGAAGCGCTGGGACGAGATTCCGATCAAGAAGGCGCTCCATATGGACCGCCTGCTCAGCGACACCTACCGCCTCCTGGCCGCCAAATTCGCCTCCGCCAAGAGCATGCTCAACACCGCGCAGAAGTAGGCCTCACTCCGCTCTAAACCCCTCCCCCCTGTGGGGAGGGGTAGGGGTGGGGGGGGCGCCCCTGGTTTTTGTTGAGGATCGTTCTTCGGTCTCCGTCGTTATCTGTTCCGCAAACCACACTGGACCCCACCATGCTCACCCTCTGCATAATCTTGGCCGCCGGGTCCATCGTGGGACTCCTCGCACAGTTTGCCTCCAAACCCCGTCCGCCCTCCGACCCCACGGAGCACCGCCCCACATCGTTTTGGGTCTGATCCGGCTGGATATTCGGCCCTCCGCCCCGCACCGCAGGCCAGAAGTAACCTTTCTTTAACGCCGTCCCTTTAGGACGGCAGGGTGGGATTGTTATTGGTTGGTGGCCGAGGATGTTTAGTCTTTTTGTGATCCTCATTTCCGGGTGCGGAGCACTCTTCCTGTCGGATGTGCTCTCGCAGGCGCGTCCGCCGGAGTCTGACCGGCCGAAATCACGTCTCGCGTAGGTTTCAGCCCGTGCGCGCCTAGATCCGCCCCAAATCCGGCGGTTCACTCCCCACCCACGCCTTCTTGAACAGAATCGAATACTGCGAAGCCGCTGCGGCATCTTTCGCCGCCTTTGACGCTTCACTCAGCGCATAAAGCACGACGCCGTTGTTCTGCGCGTCCATCAGCGCCTCGCGTAAAACCTTGATCGCTTCGTCGGTCCGCCCCGCCTTGAGCAGCGCAAGGCCCAGCGCCTGTTTCACCGGGAAGTCCCACGACGGCGGATCGAAGCCGCGCGCCTGCTCCTGCATCGTGGCCGCCGCCGCGAAGTGCTTGAAGCCCTCGTCCCACTTTTTCTCCGCCACGGCGATGCGTCCGCGCACCACCTCTTCGGCGAGCAGCAGCATCTGCGGCGAACGCGGATGGGACTCGATCAGCTTCTCGAGCTCCGTCTTGGTGCGCAATGTGTTCAAGGCATTGAGTTCCGTCCGCGCCGCGGCCACATCGCCTTTCAGGACTTGGGCGCTGGCGCGCGCATAGAGTCGGATGCCTTTCACATAGAGCGCCTCCGGCTCCGGCAGCGCGAGCAATTCGTCAGCGCTTGCAAACCGTACCCGCTGCGAGAGCGCGGCCCCCGCATAGAAGTTCGGCCGTGCCACCACGCCGCGGGCCAGGAACGCATCCAGCCTGTCTGCGAGCGCGATCGCACTCTTTCCGTCGCCCGCCATTCCGGCCGAGGCGAAGGCGAAGTGAATATTGTGGGCGTAGAGCCCATACCGATAGACGTCGTCCGCGCTATTGCCTTCGGCGAGATAGCCGTCGTCGACGTTCAGGGCCTCGATATTCGCCTTCAGCGCATCGAGGTAGCGGCCGCGCCGGTAGAAGATGTGCGCCGGCATGTGCACGATGTGCCCCGCGCCCGGCATCAGGGCGGCCAACTTGTTCGCGTAAGGCTCGGCGCGCTCAGGCCGGGTCGAACTGTCCATCCCGTGGATATAGTAATGTATCGCCCCGGCGTGATCGGGGTCGATCTTCAGCGCCCGCTCAAGTGCGACGAGCGCCGAGGCGGTGCGCGGGCTCGGCAGGCGGCCGTCGCTGCTCCACCACCCGGTTCCGCGGTCGTTCAGCGCGGCGTCGGCGTGCAGGGTCGCGATGTCCACATCGCCGTCGAACAACTGATACACCCGGTACATGGCGTCCGCATACGCCGCGTTCAGCGCCTCGCGGGATTTCTTCGGGTCAGCCGAATAGCGCTCGCGCAGCGCCACGATCAGCGCGCGCTCGCGCGGGTTCGCCGGCCGGGCCGGATCGTGCACAAGGGCATCGGCTTTGTTCACCGCCGTGAGCGCCGGCCCGATATTGGCCTCGGGCATGGTGGAGGCGTTCAACGTCGGACCCAGCGCGAAGGCTTCGCCCCAGTAGCACATGGCGCAGTCCGGATCGGCCTCTTGCGCCGCGCGGAAGGACGCCAGCGCCTCGCCGAAATTGAAGCCGTAGATCAGGCGCAAGCCCTGATCGAAGAAGGTCTGTGCTTGCGGACTCAAAGTGGCGATCTTGAAACCATGCGCGCCCAGCCCGGGCCAGAGGCGCGAGGAGGGGGCCGTGTCGGCCGCGGCCGCCGGTGGGATGAACATCGTCCCCAGGCTGCCGATCCCGCACATATTGCGGGCGAGGACGGCCGGATCGAAAAGCTCGGAAACGTCGGCCTGCGGTGGCCTTTGCGGCCCTAGGAGAAGGGCCGCGAACGCGGCCGTGCCGGCGAGGGAAATCGCTAGGAAAGTACGGTGTTTCATGGGCTCACGGTACCCGACTCGCCCAATGCATAAAACCGATTTTTTGAATCATTAAATTTGCAAGTTACAGGAAAATCTCTCGACTAAAAATCGGGCGGTGGCGCATTATAATGCGCGCTAGCTCTTTGACATTGTGAATCGAGAAAATGAGGAGGCGACACTTCGCCGCGCCTTGCGCACAACGCATGGCTCGCGCGTTTTTCGAGCCGAAAGTTAACAAGTGTCGCCTGATGTCGCCCACATGTCGCCCGGGGCAAAAACAGGGTCAACGTCTTCACGCAGTTTGGAAATTCGGAACATGTCGCATGTCGCCCATGTCGCCCATTTTTTGAGACAACACTGAGGCGAGCGCATACCTCGGGTCGCTATCCGCCCGAAAAGCTCTGAACCAGGCTTCCCACCAGCAGGAACCACCCGTCCACAAGCACGAAGAAGATCAGCTTGAACGGTAGCGACAGCATCATGGGCGGCAGCATCATCATCCCCATGGACATGAGCACCGAGGCGATCACCATGTCGATGATGATGAAGGGTACATAGATCAGGAACCCGATCTCAAAGGCGCGGCGCAGCTCCGAGATCATGAAGGCGGGAATCAGGGCCTGCAGCGGCGTGTCTTCCGGCGTCGCGACGGTCGGCACATTGGCCATGTTCATGAACAGCTCGAGGTCTTTCTCGCGCACGTGCCGCATCATGAACTGGTGGAACGGTTGCGTCCCGCGGTCGAAGGCCTCTTGCTCGTTGATCTGACCGTCGATCAGCGGTTTCACACCCGTGTCCCATGACGCCTGGAAGGTCGGCATCATCACGAAAGCGGTGATGAAGATCGCAAGCGACATCATGACCACGTTCGGCGGCGTGGTGTTGGTGCCAAGCGCGCGGCGCAGGATCGAAAGCACTATCACGATACGGGTGAACGAAGTGACCATCATGAGGATGGCCGGCGCGATGCTCAACACCGTCATCAGCAGCAGAAGCTGCACAATACGGCCCGTCGTCGAATTGGGGCCGGTGGCGTCGGTGGCGCCTAGGTCCAGCGTGAAGCTCTGCGCGAAGGCCGGGCCGGCAAGCAGCAGGGCCGCGGCTCCAGCGATCAGGGCAAGAGAAAGTTTCCCGTCGCGGCTCATTGCTTCATCCATTGGCTGAAACGCGTCGCCGGCCCAGATTCGTTGGGTGTTGCGTCGCTCGGCGGCGCATCGGCCGACGACGCTGGGGGTGCCGGCGGTGCGGGAATTCCAGTTTCGATGATCTGGCTGGTGTTCGGTCCGACGAGGACCAGATGCTCGACGTCATCGCGGCGCAGGAGAATGACCTTGTGCCGGCTGTCCAGCATCGCGGCTTCCACCGTGGCCAGGCGGCGTTTGCGTCCCAAGGGGCCGCGCATCCCGTCGCCGAAGCCCATACGTTTCAAAAGGTACGAGAGGCCGAGAATCAGCCCGAGGACGATCGCGAGGCCCAGAAAGGCCTTGAAGTAGGTGACGAAATCCATGGGGTGCTAGCGGGTTTCGGTGACGAGGTGTTTCAACACTTGTCCGTAGGCGCTCGAGGCGGTGTCGGCGCCCACGGTGCTGGACATGGCCGGCATGTCGCCGAATTTTTCATTGAGGTTGGCGGTCAGGGTGTCGAGGCCGTTCAACAGCGCTTCCATCGCCGGCACGAGGGCCCTGCGTTCGTCGGCGCCGAGGGCGAGGGCGGCATCGCACACCTGGCGGGTGCGCGCTTCCAGCGCCGTCAGTTCTACCACGCGGCCTTCGCTGAGAAGGCGGACCGCGGTACCGATGAGCGAGTCCACCTTCAGGAGCTCGGCTTTCACCGTCTCGAGTTTCAGGGCGGCTTCGGGTCCGGCGTTGGTCATGGCTTGCTCCACTTGAAGTCCGGCGGCGTTTCAGCATTGACGCGGTACAGGTAGGTCAGGACCTCGGTGACGGCGACGAAGGCTTCGGTCGGGATCTCGCTCTCCACCTCGACCGCTTCGAGGATCTGAACGAGGTCCGCATCTGTGCGTACCTTCACGCCGGCCGCGAACGCGACCTCTAAAATCTTTTCCGCGAGGTGCCCCCGCCCCGACGCCGTGACTTTGGGTGTCGATCCATCAGCCTGTTCCTCGACGGCCACGGCGATGGTTTTTGGGGGCTCCCCGGTCATACACGGCAATATCTGCCCTGGGGCTTAATAAACCCTTAAGCGCGGGGGACGCGGATCCCTAAAAATCCCTTTAAAATCCGTGGCTTGACATAGTTAACACTGATTCATCAGTTGTTAAGGTCTCTAGGTCAATTTTGCCGGGTACCAGAAGTGGTCGGGGACGGTCGATGGATCTGAACAACCTCAAGCTCTTCAAGATGGCGCTCACGCGCATGGATTGGGCTGCCCAGCGCCAGATCCGCGCCATTCGCGCACGCCTTAAGAGACTGCGCGCGAGCCTCTAGGTTATCCACAATCTCGCCGCGCGGATCAATATTTATCATTATGTGACAATGGGTTATGATCAACGTCCATGTGGATCGACATCATCGACCTGAGGGAGTTCTACGCCAGCCCAATGGGCCGCGCCGTAAGGCGCCTCATCGGGCAGCGCCTGCGCACGCTCTGGCCTGCGCCAAGCGTCGCAAATCCCGGCCAGCGCATGCTCGGTCTCGGGTTTGCGACGCCCTTCTTGAGCCTGTTCGAAGGCGAAGCCGGCCATCTCGTGGCGGCGATGCCGGCCGGGCAGGGAGTCATGGCCTGGCCCGATCCCACTGCCAACCGCGTCACCCTCGCCGACGAACAGGCGCTGCCTTTTCCCGACCGCACCTTCGACCGCCTGCTGCTTGTCCACTGTGTCGAAGGAAGCCCTGCCTTGCGTCCCATGATGCGCGAGTGCTGGCGTGTGCTCGCCGACGGCGGACGCCTCATTGTCGTGGTGGCGAACCGGCGCAGCTTGTGGTCCCGCGCCGAGGCCTCTCCCTTTGCGCAAGGGCGGCCTTACTCCATGAGCCAGATCACGCGGCTCTTGCGCGAAAACCTTTTCGTGCCGCTTCAGACCACGACCGCGCTGTTCCTTCCGCCGGTGGGCTGGCGATTGTTGGGCCGCTTTGCCTTCGGCTTCGAGCGCTTGGGCGTTCGCTGGTTTTCCAACTTCGGCGGCGCGCTTTTGATCGAGGCGGAAAAGCAGATTTACGCACCGCTGAACGCGACGCCCGCCGTCAGTGGCGCCCGCATGCCGGCGAAAGTCGCGGTCAAAGCGGCCGGCAACATTAGGCGCGTGTAAGCACGAACAGCGCCTGCTGGGCTCCGAGATTCGCCCGGCCTGCGGTCGCCTCATAACCCAATCGCCGTCCCATCTCGTCGAGGGCATAGCTCTGCTCGATCAAGATGTTCATCGACCGCGCGAGTTCGATGAAGTCCGAGATGGTGCACAGGTGAATGTTCGGCGTATCGAACCAGGGGTTGGCGAGCAGCTCGGTCACCGGCATGCGGCCGCCGAACAACAGCGAAAGACGCACACGCCAGTGGCCGAAGTTGGGGAACGAGACAATCGCGCGCTTGCCGATGCGTAACAGCTCCTCGAGCACGGTCCGGGGATTGTGGGTCGCCTGAAGAGTCTGGCTCAGCACCACGAAATCGAAGGCGCCGTTGGGATAGTCCGCAAGATCGGTCTCGAGATTTCCCTGGATGACGGGAAGGCCCTGGCTCACGGCCGCGCGCACCTTCGCCATGGACAGCTCGAGCCCGCGCCCGTCCACCTGTTTGAAGAGCTTAAGATAGGCCAGAAGCGCGCCGTCGCCGCATCCGACGTCGAGCAAACGGGCCTTGGGCGCGACCAAATCCGCCACGTGTTGCAGATCGACGCGAATGCCGCGCGGCGCGTTCATGGCTTCGTCGCCCGGTAAGGGATGCCGCGCACTTCAGCCGCGCCGGCCAGGAAGCCTTCCAGCGTCTGGTGAAACCCAGGCTCGTCCAAAAGGAAAGCGTCGTGTCCTTGGTCGGAGGTGACTTCGACGAAGCTCACGTTCGCCGCAACCGCGTTCAAGGCGCGCACGATGGCCTTGCTCTCTTCGGTCGGGTAAAGCCAGTCGGATGTGAATGAGACCAGGCAGAATCGCACCGGCGTGCCTCTGAAGGCCTCGGCCAGCACCCCGCCGTTCTCCGCCTGCAGGTCGAAGTAGTCGAGCGCGCGCGTGATGTAG
>CAMDOZ010000057.1 GCA_945903705.1 Fidelibacterota bacterium
CCCTGGCTCTACAACGGCACGCTCGCCTACTACGCCACGCCGCAGCTCGCGTTCTACAGCGGCTATACCCGCGGCCTCGAGGACTTCGGCACCGCGCCCGATAACACCGTCAACGCCGGCGAGCCACTGCCCGCGCAGCTCACCAAGCAGATCGACGCCGGCTTCCGCTACACCATCATCCCGGGCTTCACCTTCGTCGGCGGCGTGTTCGAGGTGAAGAAACCCTATTTCGACCGCGACACCGCCAACGTCTACACCGTGGTCGGCGACCTCAGCCATCGGGGCGTGGAACTTTCGCTCACTGGCCAGCCCTTCACCGGCGTCAACGTCGTGGCCGGCGCGGTTTTCCTGAAGGCGCGCGTCTCGGGCCTCTCCGTCGAGCGCGGTCTCATCGGCGAGATCTCGCCGGGAACATCGCCGCGAATCTTACGCCTCAACCTCCAATACGGCGCGCCGTCATGGAACGGCTTCACCGTCGAAGGCAATGTCGAGCACGAAGGCGCCACGATCGCCAACCGCGCCAACACGCTGAAAGTGTCGTCGCTCACGACCCTCTCCGTCGCCGCGCGCTATCCTTTCCCCATCGGCAAAGTGCGCGCGAACGTGCGGCTGCAGATCGCCAATATCACCAATGTCTTTGCCTGGACCGTCGAGGGAAACTCGGGCCGCTTCACACCGAACGCGCCGCGTGTCGTGTTCTTCCGGTTTGCTGCGGATTATTGAGGCTTGGTGGCCGCTGTGAAGCAGGTGAGCAAGTTGCGGGGTGCGAAGATGTGAGGGAAAGCAATGAAGCGGAGGAAGATTCCGGGAAGCGTGCGGATTAGCTTAGAACGGCTTAATTCGAATCGCCATACCCGGGACCATACGCTTCTTTCCAAGTACCCGTGGAAGCGAGCGTAACTACGTTGGTCACTGCTTCCTGGAGTCTTGAGCTTGGATTCCGCTTGAAAGCCACCAATAGCTCGTTCGCATACTGTTGCGTTACGGCCTTTGTTCCTTCGACACCAAAGAACCGCAACAATATCGTGATATGGCCCTCAGCCAACGTGACGATTGGATAGGTATCTGCATCTTGCGCAACGTGGTTGAGCTCGCGGAGTGCTTCGATGGCTTCATTAAGTAGCGGTTCGGCTTCCTCCCAGGTTCCAGATCTTGAAGCAATAATTAAGAGTTGTTGCGCGTAGGCATGCTCGATGTGAGGCGAGTTAAATGCTTCGCGAGCCGTCTTCAGCTTTTCCAGCGCCTCGGCCTGTCTATCAAAGTCACGTAGGGCCAGCCCGTACTGCAGCCAATATAGACCGTCGATATGAAACTTCGTTTCAAAGGTTTCATACACTGATCGTACCTTATCTTCATCGCCGCGCATCATTTCTCTGACAAAGCGATGATTTATTATTGACCTAAATACAATCCCGTCAGCTTTGCCTACGTGCTTGATAACCGGAGTTTCGTAATCGGCAAATGCCTCCAAAACTGCGATCAAGCAGTCCCTAATCAGGGTTGTGGGTACAATCTTCTCGAACAACTCGCGAACGTATACAGGATGCCGAGCGGAGTATTTCTTTGAGTTAGTTACGACGATACCCTCTGTCTCTCGGGACATTATATTGACATCTTCGACAACGCCGAGGTTGGAGAGGGCAGTTCCTACAATACGTGCGCTTAGTGTCGATCGATGAATGCTGGCCAAGCCAACAATCACAAGAAATTTCTTGTGCCGGTCATCACCTACATTTTTAAAGTCGCTATCGATAATATTTATGAAGCCTAATCCAGTAGTGGCTTCCATTAATCCAATAAGAAGCTGTCGATCTGCCTTGCTAAATATTGCGGTCATCCGCTCTGCAGGGCTCAAGGTCTGCAATCGCGTCCATGGCCCAAACCTTTCCAGCTTCTCGAGTATTTTTTCGGCGTCCGGCCGACGGATTTTTTCCACGCTAAACGTCTTGGATACGTGCGGTTCAATCCGAGCCTTTACGCGCCTATTCCAAATGTTCAATCTCTCCGCGGTGACTATACAGATGTGCTTTACATCTGAACTATCAAGAATCTCAGCAATCTCATTGTGCATCGCTTCGATCTTGTCGATGAAGAGATAGAATCTTGAAGTGTTGATTTGCTCCAAAGCCGCAATGACGTCTTTGATATCGCTTACGGCTTCTCGCAGAAAGTACACAGGTGCGTTGGAAGTTTTGCTGACGTGTAAGGCAGCCATCATCAACGCAGTGCTTTTGCCAGATCCTGCCGGCCCTACTATCGCAATGCATTTCTTCGGTTCATATCCCTCCTCAAAAAAACTTTGAAAATTCCTTGATAGACGCTAGTTCGGCGGGTACTGCGTCAAGAATATCTCTCCAGCGCGGCTTATAGCCCTTGTAAAACTCTCGAATTGCACCAAAGCCGGTGCCCGGTTCTGAGCGAGGTAGGGTATCTGCGCTTACTAACGTCACGCTGTTTAGTGCGCGCTTCTGCATGTCAGTAAGAGCGCGATTGATTGCGCGCAACTCGGGCCGTCGGGCAGTAGCAAGATCCCAACCCGTCGGTCGTTGAGGGATTTCGCGCACGAGCCATTGTGCGAAATCTCTGAGTGTCCCAGGAATATGAATGAGGTTGAGAGCTTTGAGGTGGTGTTTATCAATTTCGCTGGCAGAGGGTGTAACGACATACCCCTCCAAAGGTTGTCGCTTCGTAATCGAGCGCATCTCAGCTATTGCATGCTGAAATAGCGGCTCATCTGATTTGCTGCCGATAAAAACAAACGTATAGCTGCTGTGGTTCTGGCCTAGCTCGCGATACCAAAGCGGTAGCCGATTAGAACCTTCTCCGTACTCCTGAGGAGAGAATATGAACCCGTCCTCTGGGCGGTCGGCCGACCCATTCAGCTTAATCAGCTGAACGCTCTCAAGGATAGGATCAAGTTCTTCTAGCGGAGAATTGCGGCCGAAAATTTGAAGTCTTTGCGTTCTAGTTTTTCGAAGCGCGGTTTCAGTGCAATCGTCTATATTCAGGGTGAATATGCGAGACCAAGGATACGTCGCAATCGTCTGCAACTCGATTGAGGGTGTCGTGTTGATAACTCGTCGGCTCAGAAACCCGTGGAGGCGCGGAGCATCGGCGGCATTGATTGCCGAGTAGACCTTGCTAAGAGCCTCGCCCCCATATGGCCAGCCCATCATTTGCGCCAGTTCCGCTGCGAGTTCATCTCCCATCGGAAGTAAGGTGCCGTCTCTATCGCGCGAGCCTACTGAAGCGCCGGCTCCTAGAAAGAGCATCAGCCGGCCGTCCATATAGGCCTTCTTTATTTCCGGCAGCATTTGATGTTCTCCGCTAGGAAGGAAGGCAACGCATGGACATTGTACCGCTTGGTTGCCGCCTATTTCAAAGCCGAACCGCGGACTATCGAATCATGCACGATCTATTCCCAGGCGGCTAAGTTGCCCGCAGCGCCCGCTCCAAATCCCCAATCAAATCCTCCGGCTCCTCCAGTCCCACATTGAGCCGCACCAGCCGCCCGCCATAGTCCTTCGGCCGGTCCAGGTTCGGATACACGAGGGCTAGGCTCGTCACGCCGCCCCAACTCATGCCGATCTTGAAGAGCTGCAGCGCATCCACGAACGCGCCCACGTCTTTGGCCGCGAAGCGGTCGTCGAACAGGATCGAGAACACGCTGGCCGATCCGGTGAAGTCGCGTTTCCACACATCATGCCCGGGGCAACTCGGCAGCGCCGGATGGAACACCGCTTTGATCTCCGCCCGCGCCGCCAGCCATTTTGCCACCGTCAACGCCGAGGATTCGAGCTGGCGCAGTCTCACGCCGAGAGTCTGCAAACCGCGTAGCGCCAAACTACAGTCATCCGGCGAAACGCCCATGCCGAGTTCCTTATAGGTATCCCCCACAAGGTCTCGGAACTTTGCCTCGCGCACGGACACCGCGCCGAGCAATAGGTCGCTATGTCCGCCCACATATTTAGTGAGCGCTTGAATGCTGATGTCGACCCCATGCTTGAAAGCATCGAACAGCACGCCCGCGGCATAGGTATTGTCGAGCGCCACCGGCACATTGCGGGCGTGCGCCGCCGCGCAAATCGCCGGCACGTCCTGGATCTCCATGGTCACCGAGCCCGGACTCTCCGTCCAAATCAGCGCGGTATTAGGCCGGATCAGCTTCGCGATCGCAGCACCCATCAACGGGTCATAGCTTTCCACCTCGATCCCGAAGCGCTTCAGAACGCCCGCTGACATTTCCTTGTTCGGCCCATAGACACTGTGCGGCACCAGCGCGTGGCTGCCCGTTTTACACACGGCGAGATACACAAGCGCAATGGCCGCTTGCCCGCCCGGCACCAGGAACGTATGCGCGGCGCCCTCCAGCGCGCGGATCCGCCCCGCAAGCTCGAGCGCCGTCGGCGTTCCGTAGAGTCCGCAACTGTAACCGTCCTCTTGTTTCCAATGGTCGATGACGTCCGCCTGTTTCTCGAACAGCACCGTCGAACCGCGGTACGTCGGAACCGCCAGGGATTTGAAGCCGGCCGGCGCCAGCGTTTGCGGTTGAGCCAGTTTGGTGCGCCAGTGCATGGAAACCTCGCGAAACAATGGGAACAGCCACTGTAGGAAATCCGCGGGCCCCAGACTAGAATGCCGCCCAGCGAGTCATCGACACCTGGGGAGGGGGACAATGACGCAGCGTTTCACGCCCATTGCGATCACGGCTGCCGCCTTGTTGATCGCGGCAAACTCACCGTCTTTTGCGGCCGCCGCTCCTGAAGGTCTGCCCCTGTGGGCCTGGGGCGTTACGACGGCCCCGACCACGATGGGCCCCGGCGAAGTCCTCCCCCATGGCGCGCCCGGCAGCGCCACCGCACCGATAGGAAACGTCGATAATAAGGAGAAGATCTCCATCCAAGGGGCAAAAGGCCCCTTCACGCGCTACGAGATCGGCAACCGTTTCGGCCCCGCCGACTGGTTCCCGCAAGATCACCCCGTGATGCCCGAGATCGTGCACCACGGCCGCCAATCCAAAGATGAGGCAAAGACTCCTCCCGTCTGGGCCTGCAGCCTCTGCCATATGCCCAACGGAAAGGGCCGGCCCGAGAACGCCAACATCACCGGTCTCCCCTACGATTATTTTGTGCGCCAGATGCTCGACTTCAAAGAGGGGCGGCGCAAAACCTCCGACAATCGCAAAACCAACACCGCGCTCATGATCGTCTTCGCCCAACAGATGACCCGCGAGGAGATCGAAGAAGCCGCGCGCTATTTCACCGCCATCCCCTCGACGCCCTGGATCAAGGTGATTGAAAGCGACACCGCGCCGAAGACGAATGCCCGCGGCGGCGTCTTTCACACCATCACCGGCGAAGGGGCCGGCACCGAGCCGCTCGGCAACCGCATCGTCGAAACGCCCATCAGCAGTCACGATTTCGAAATCCGCCATCCGCGTTCCGGCTTCCTCGCCTACGTGCCGAAAGGCAGCGTGAAGAAGGGCGAGGCGCTGGTCACCACCGGCGGCGGCAAGACCACCGCCTGCACCGTCTGCCACGGCGTCGACCTGCGCGGCCTCGGTCCCATCCCGCCGCTCGCGGGCCGCTCGCCCAGCTACGCCGGCCGCGCGCTCTACGACATGAAGGTCGGGAACCGCACGGGTGAATGGTCGCCGCTCATGGCGCCCGTGCTCGCCAATCTCAATAACGACGATATTCTCGCGATCTCGGCTTATCTCGCGTCTTTGGAACCCTGACGTCCCACAAACGGCACCGCCAGCAGCGACACCGCCACCAGTCCGCCCAGCACAAGCCACGCTTCGTTGAAGCTCATGGTGGCGGCCGCGCTGTCGATCAGGGGCGCGACCATCTGGCGCGTCATCTCGTCGAGCGGCCCCAGCGGTTCCCCGGTGAAGCGTTCCAGCGGCAGCCCCACGAAGGCCGCCGTCGCGCGGTCGCCGGCCTCGAGTTTCTCGATGATCGCCGCGGCATGGCCCGCGGTGCGGGTCTCCATAATAGTGTCGGTCAGCGCGAGGCCCACCGCGCCGCCGACGTTGCGCATGAGGTTGTACAAACTCGAAGCCTGAGGAACTTGCGCGGCAGGTAGTTGCCCGAGTGCAAGGCGCGTAATCGGAAGTAGGCAAAGCAGCAGTGCTACACCGCGCAAAAGCTGCGGCACGAACAATTCATCGAAGTCCCAGGCCGGCGTCGCGACACCGTTCATCAACAAGCCCGCCGCGAACAGGCCGAACCCAACGACGGTCAAAGGCTTCGCGGGTACGCGGCGCTCGAGCAGCGTCGCGAGCGGTGCGGTCAGAAGCTGTGCCGCCCCCGTCACCATCATGATGGTGCCGATGGCCAAGGGGCCATGACCGCGCACCAGGCCCAGAAACAGCGGCATGAGGTACACCGCGCCGAACAGCGCCATGCCCAGGATGAAACTGAACCAGGCGCCGATGGCGAAGTCGCGGCTGCCGAACGCGCGGATTTCCACCAGCGGCTCAGGAACCGAAAGACACCGCCGCACGAAGAAGACTCCGCTGATGAGAGTCACCGCGGCCAGTCCATGCGACGCCGCGCTCGCCCATCCCAGCCGCGGCGATTCCTTGAGGGTCAGCTCCAGCGCCGTCAAGGAGACCACAGCCAGCCCGAGGGTCAGCACATCCGTGCGCCACAGGCTTTTCCAGTCGGGCGCATCGATGCGCACCCAGGAGGCTACGACCAGCGCCGCCAGAAGGCCGGGCGCGACATTGATCAGGAACAGCCAGTGCCACGAGAGGTTCTCGGTGATCCATCCGCCGACAAAGGGCCCCAGGGTCGGCGCCAGCATCGCGAAGCTCCCGGCAATCGCGGTCGCCAGCGCCTGCTTTTTTTCCGGAAACATGAGGAACACGGCCGAGAACACCGTGGGGATCAGAACGCCGCCGAACAGGCCTTGAACCGTCCGCGCGGCAAACAGCATCTCGTAGGTGGTCGAGGCCGCGCAGGCGCAGCTCGCCAGCACGAAGCCCACAAGCCCTACCGTGAACAGCCAGCGCGTCGATAGGGCGCGCGCAAGGCGCCCGCTCGCGGCAATGGCGATGATCTCCGCGATCAGATAAGTCGTCTGAAGATAACTCAGCCGATTCGCCGGGATCCCCAGGTCCGCCTGGATCTCAATCAACGAACTCGCGACGATCTGGATATCCAGAATCGCCAAAAACATCCCGACCGACATCGCCAGGAAGCCAAGGAAGGATTTAAGGGAGATGGTCTGACTCACCCCCTACTCTAGAACCCTCTCCCCCTTTCTTCCTACACCCTCTCCCCCTCGCGGGCGCGGGGAAGGCTGGAGGCGTGTGGGAAGCTGAGGTTCGAATAAAAAGTTATGCTCCCAACCGCGGGGCAGGGTGAGGGGGGGTGTCAAAGAAGGAGCGCCAACCCAGCCCCCACCACAATCCCCACCGCGAGCGCAAACCAAACCCTCTTTCCCGCCAGCCACATCGACACAAGCCGCCCCTTCGAGATCGCCCCGATCTGCGTCAGCAGTGTGAGGCTGTCCGAACAAATCCACTCTTCCGCGATCTTCCCGCTCTCGACGCGGTAGAGCTCATTGCTCTCATAGGAGACTTTCGCGCCGGTCGGCTGTTGACCCAGGAACTCGCCCTGATGTGTTCCGGTGATCCGCAAGCGCACCGCCACCTTGTCGTCGCCCGCGAACATGTCCTCGATCTCGACCTGCGTGTCGGGAAAGGCGCCGAGCATGATGCCCGCGTTCTTCCGCCAGGCGCTCACGCCGCGCTTCTGATAGGGCACGCCGGCGATATTGATAATGAAGTCGGGCGTCAGCATCGCCACACAGGCCTCGATGTCCTTCCGGTTCAGAGCCGCGAAGGCCTCGCGCATCAGCGCCACATTCGCCTCGGCGTTCGCTGTCATCCGTGACTCTCCTTTGACAAGGCTGTGCTCGACCGCTGCCCCGGCTATGATGCGGCCTTCAAGGATAGGAGTACCGGATGCCCCATATCATTGTGAAGATGTATCCCGGCCGCACGCCGGACCAGAAGGCCTCGCTCGCCGACGCGCTCACCAAGGCCATGATGGCCAACCTCGGCCTCCCCGAGTCCGCCGTTTCCGTCGGCGTCGAAGACATCGAAAAGGCCGACTGGATGGACAAGGTCGCCAAGCCCGACATCGCCGGCAAAGCCGCCACTATCTTCAAGAAACCGGGTTACGAGATTCCGTAAGTTCGCCCCACACTCAGGTGTCATCCTCCGCAAAAGCGGGGGATCCATTTTGTTTTTTGTCATTCCCGGGCTTGTCCCGGGCGCGGGAAGGCACAGTGCGATGGGGCAGGGTACCCTCCATCACGGATCGCGTTTGCAAACGCGCAGGATTGCGAATCGCTATCCCTGCAGCAAGCGCTGGATGCTCTGCATATATCCGACCTCGAAACCCTGGATACCCGGCATTCGCCGGGTATGACAACGGAGCGGAGGGGCCTACCGCGCTACTCTCCCGCTTCCGCCCATGACCCTTCGCCCCCACACCCCCTCACACCGCGTCGTGAAAGATGATGCCGAGCGTCCGGCGCCTGCCGGCGACGATCTTGCTCACGCCGTGGTTCAGTTTCACCTGATAGTCGCCCCGCGTCCCTTTCATCGGGCGGCTGCTGACGGCAAACACGGCCGCATCGCCTTTCTTGAGGGGCAGAACCATGGCGCGGCTCTGCATGCGCGGGCGCTGTTCGGTCATTACGAATTCTCCGCCCTCGAAATCAGCACCAGGCTGGTCCAAGAGGATCGCGATCTGAAGCGGAAAGACATGTTCGCCGTAAAGGTCGCGATGCAGGCAATTATAGTCCTCCGGTCCGTACTGCAGCAGGAGGGGCGTGGGACGGGTCTGGCCGGCGCGGTGGCAGCGGTCCAGGAATGCGCCATGAGTCTCCGGGAAGCGTACATCGCTCCGCATGCGCGCGTGCCACTGATTGGCGATGGGCGCCAGGTGCGGGTACGCCGCGGTCCTCAAGTCCTGCACCAGCCGCGGCAGCGGCGCGCTGAAGTACTTATACTCGCCCCGCCCGAATCCATGCCGCGCCATGACGATATGACTGCGGAACCCTTGCTCGCTCCGATAGAGGTCCGCGACGCCGTCGGCCTCCGTGTCCGTGAGCAGCCCCGGCACGATGGCCCAGCCTTGGGCATTGAGGCCGGTGTGGACACTCCCCCAGTCTGCCCGGTCGATCCGAGCCGCGATCGAAGTCATGCGAAGCTCCTTAAATATGTACGCCAAACATGGAGCCTCACCGGTCCCTCCGCACCCCGGGCCTTGCTTTCAAATTGAGACTCTCCCCGATTCTTATGTAGAGTCGCCCATCTCAAAAAAACGGGGAGGGACTTAAATGATTGGTTATGTCTGCGTCGGCACCAATAATCTCGCGAAGGCCGAGGGCTTCTACAGTCAGCTGCTCGGAATCATGGGCGCCAAGGAAACCTACCGCGGCGAACGCGGCATCGGCTGGGGCCTGCCCGATAAGCCGATGTTGAGCGTCGTGATGCCCTTCGACGGTAAGCCGGCCACCGTCGGCAACGGCGGCATGGTCTCGCTCGGCGCCGCCAACGCCGATCAAGTGAAAGCCTTGCACGCGAAGTGTCTCTCGCTGGGCGGCACCTGCGAAGGTCCGCCGGGCGACCGCGGCGGCGGGTTCTACGCCGCCTATTTCCGCGACCTCGACGGCAATAAACTCGGCGCCTACTGCATGGTGAAGTAACGCACCCTCCTCTTTGAGGGGATAACGCTACCGCGGCCGCCGGCGCGAAAGCGCTGGCGGTCCGCGCGCGGCGCGCCATAGTGCGGGGAGATCAACGCCTCCGCGAGGTTCTATGCGCCGCTCTTACAAAGTCGTCGATGTCTTTTCCGATAAACCCATGCGCGGCAATCCGCTCGCCGTGGTGCTGGACGCCGCCGGCCTTTCCACCGACGACATGCAGCGCATCGCCGGCTGGACCAATCTTTCCGAAACCACCTTCGTCCTGCCGCCGACAAATCTGTCGGCGAGCTACACGTTGCGCATCTTCACGACCCGCAACGAGCTTCCCTTCGCCGGTCACCCCACCCTCGGCAGCGCCCATGCCATCGCTGAGGCGGGCAGGGCTGCGCCCAAGAACGGCGTCTTCGTGCAGGAGTGCAAGATCGGCCTCGTGAACGTCCGCGTTGACGGACCGAAGATCACACTTGAGCTTCCCACCGCGAAATTCACTCGGCTTGAACCCGCCGATGTCGACGAACTCGAATCCCTGCTCGGCCGCAAGATCCTGCGCACGCCCGTGCCGGCCGTCGTCGATGTCGGTCCCAAATGGATCATCGCCGAGCTCAAGGGCGCTGACGACGTGATTGCCGTAAAGGCGGATCTTGCGCGCCTTGAAAAGCTTGAGCGCAAGGTCGGCGCCACGGGGCTCACCATCTTCGGCAGATATGCGTCGGGCGACATCGCGATTGAAGTGCGCACCTTCGCGCCGTCCGACGGCATCGCCGAGGACCCCGTCTGCGGCAGCGGCAACGGTAGCGTCGCCGCCTTTATTTGGGCTGCTAATCCCGTCGCGGGCGGCCTCTCCTACACCGCGGCCCAAGGCCGCTGCGTCGGCCGCGAGGGCCGGATCGACGTGGTCATCGACGCCGCGGGCAAAATCACCCTCGGCGGCGCGTGCATAACCAGCGTCGACGGCACGTTGATATATGAAGGCTCCGTAAGGAACTGAACTAAATCGCGGACATTCACGTTTCCCCTTCGGCGCGTCCATTGAGGCCGCGCCGCAAGGCTCCAGATTGTGCTCGCCCGTCTCCTTTTCGCGCTGACTCTCATTGCTTCGCCCGCATCCGCCAAAGACTCACCATCGGTCGTTGTGCAGCAGGGCAAAGCCTCAATCTACGCCGACAAGTTCCACGGCCGCCGTACGGCAAGCGGCGAGATCCACGACCAGAACGACCTCACGGCCGCGTCGCGCATTTTGCCGCTCGGCGCGCGCGCCATGGTCACCAACCTCGAAACCGGCAAGACAGTCACCGTCGAGATCACCGACCGCGGCCCTTACGTGAGCGGCCGTGTGGTCGATCTCTCCAAGCGCGCCGCCCGCGAGATCGGCCTCACGCCGCGCCAAGGCATCGCCCGCGTGCGCGTCGAGGCGCACGCCCAGCGTCAACCCACGTCCGATCTGAAAAACGAAGTCGCGCGTCTCGCCGCCGTTCGAGCGGCGCCTCCGAAACGCATCGATACGCGCACCGCCATTCGTCGGCCGAACTTGCAAAAAGGCTATCGCGAGCGCTACGGTCGGCAGTAATCACATTAAAAATCGCACTGCGAATTTTAATGTGATCCCCCGGAGGGTCGGTTCAGTAAGCGCTCATCGAGACTGTTCGGAGAATGTAAATTAGCGATCCCATCCCCTTTCCTCCGCCTGTATATCGACCCCCGGACGCAAAGGCAGATGCGCTGCCGACGCCGCACAATCTCGCCTGGCTCGCCGATCTCCTCGACTCCCGCTGGCGCATCCCCGGCACGTCGTGGCGCTTCGGTATGGATGCCGTCGTAGGCCTCGTCCCCGGCGCGGGCGATTTCGTCGCGGGCCTCGCCGGTCTCTATATCCTCTCGGCCGCCGCGCGCGCCGGCGTGCCCAAGAGCGTCATGACCCGCATGATCGGGAATATCGCTTTGGACACGGTCGTCGGCAGCGTCCCCATCCTCGGCGGCATCTTCGATCTGTTCTTCAAGTCCAATCAGCGCAATCTCCGGCTCTACGCCAAGCACGCACCGACGGAGCAAAGAAATGGGGTCGGATACGAATAACTACGAAGATTCGTCGTGTTTGGGGTGATCGTCGTGTTTTTCGTGTCCGACCCCCTTTCTTTGCGGGCAGCGGCCCACCGAATCGCCCCATGCACACTTCCGATTTTTTGAATCATTAAATTTGCAGTCCCTGCAAATTTCGCTCGACGAAAAATATCAACAGCGCGCATTATAATGCGCTTCGAGTCCGCTGTTTGACATCGTGAATCAAATTTCCGTTAAGGGTGCGAGGCGCCTGCGATGAGCCATGCCTGCAAGGCCTGATGTCGCAAGATGTCGCAGCATGTCGCAAAACCGCGAAAACCACCCAACGTCTTCGCCCGCTTCGATTTTTCCGTCTCCGGCTCCTTTGGTCTGCAGATCGGCGCGCAATCCTACGGCTACGTCGTGTTCCTCATGAACGACAGCGCGGTGAAGTACCTGCGTGAGTCGAAAGGCTGGGAGATCGGCGTCGGCCCCACCGTCGTCATCGTCAACGAGGGCGTCGCCAAGAACCTCTCGTCAACCACGCTTCAGGACGATGCCTACGCCTTCATCTTCGGCCAACAGGGCTTGATGGCCGGAGTCTCCATCGAAGGCTCCAAGATCTCGCGCATCGAGCGCTGATCCCGATCTCGCGCGCCCGGCTAAACTAGTCTTTAGCCGGGCCGCCCAATTCTCAAATAGAGTCAAGCGCTTGACCTAGCCTCCAGGGCCCGGTCACATCCCCGCGCGCGCCATTTTTCGGCAGTCAACGGCCGTGGCCCTGGGCTAGGCTCACCCCCTGTCGCGCTCGCGACGGCACTCGCGTCATTTCAAGAAACTGGGGACCGCAAATGACCAAACATCTCGGCATCAAACATTCTGCCTCTCGCTTGGCTCTTATATGCGCGCTCGGCGCTGCGTTGTTTGCAGGCGCTCCGGACGCCTCTGCGCGCCCCATCGATCACGAGCTCGCGACCGTGGCCGAGCTCAAGGCCGCGATGGAGGCGGGCACGCTCACCGCCGAAAGGCTGACGCAGCTTTGCCTCGACCGCATCGCCGCTTACGACCGCGCCGGTCCCAAGCTGCATGCTGTCATCGCGCTCAATCCAAAGGCCCTCGAGATCGCGCGTGCTCTCGATGCCGAGCGCAGGGCGGGCAAGGTGCGTGGGCCGCTGCATGGCATCCCGGTCATCCTCAAGGACAACATCGACACCGTCGACATGCCCACCACCGGCGGCTCCGTCATGCTCGCCGGCCATATGGCCCCGGATGACGCGTTCCTGGTGAAGCGTCTGCGCGACGCCGGCGCGATCATTCTCGCCAAGGTGAACCTCGGCGAGTTCGCCAACGGTTCGCAGAGTTCCATGGGCGGGCAATCCCTCAATCCGCACGACCTCAGCCGCGTTCCGGCCGGCTCTTCGGGCGGCACCGGCGTCGGCGTCGCCGCGGGCTACGCGCCCATCGGCATCGGCACCGACACCGGCGGCTCGATCCGCGGACCGTCTTTCGTGAATGGCATCGTGGGCCTCAAGCCCACCCACGGGCTCATCAGCCGCGACGGCATCATTCCCTTGGGCCTTTCGCTCGATACCGGCGGGCCCATGACCCGCAGCGTCTATGACCTTGCGGTCTCTCTCGGCCCCATGACGGGAGTCGATCCGGCGGACGACGCCACCAAGAAGAGCGCCGGCAAGTTCGAGAGGGACTACACCAAGTTCTTGAACGCGAACGCGCTCAAAGGTGCGCGCATCGGCGTTGCCCGCGATTTCATGGGCGATGACCCGGATGTCGATTGGATTTTCGAAGCCTCGCTGAAGGCGATGCAGCGCGCAGGTGCCACGCTGGTGGACGTGCGCTATCCCAAGTGGTTCATCGATTCCATGACTCAGGCCGTCTATTCCATTTTCCCGCCCGAGTTCCGGGTGCAGCTCGCCGAGTATCTCAAGACCACCGGCCCCAAGTATCCGAAGACCGTCGAGGAGATGCTCGCGCGCGCCTACGAGAATCCGAGCATGGCCGCCGACGGGGCGGGGCCCAATCCCTTCCGTTGGAATAATTTCATCACCCGCGACCTCGCCATGGGAACGATGAACGATCCCGCCTATCGCGCGGCGGTCGACTATTACATGCCCATGAGCCGGACCATGGTCGAAGGCATGTTCGCCAAGGACAAGTTGGATGCCTTCGTCTACCCGACCAATTCACGACGCGTGGCGCAGATCTCGGCGCCTCTCGGCGGCGGCATTCCGTCATCGCCAAGCGTGAGCGGCATCGCCAATCTCACCGGCTTCCCCGATCTGATCGTACCGGCGGGCTTCACCACCGATGATCTTCCGGTCACCATCTCCTTCTTCGGTCCGGCCTTCAGCGAACCGAAGCTGATCGGCTACGCCTACAGCTTCGAGCAAGCCACCAAGGCCATCCGCCGACCGGTGAATACGCCGGCGGTCGCCGGCGCCACCGTTGAAGTGAAATAGGGGAGGGGATGAATATGAAAAATCGCATCAGCGCCTACGCGCTCCTCGCAGCACTCCTTGCCGCGACGCCCGCCGCCGCGAAGTCCATCGAGTTCGACCAAGCCACCATCGGCGAGCTGAAGGCGGCCATGGAGGCCGGAACGCTCACCGCCGAGCGGCTCACCGAACTCAGCCTTGCGCGCATCACGGCCTTTGATCGCGCCGGCCCCAAGCTGCACGCAGTCATCACGCTGAATCCCAAGGCCGTCGAACAGGCGCGTGCGCTCGATGCCGAGCGCAAGGCTGGAAAGGTACGCGGACCGCTGCACGGCATCCCCGTCGTGCTCAAGGACAATATCGACACCTTCGACATGCAGACCACCGGCGGCTCGGTGCTGCTGGAAGGTTCGATCCCGCCCGATGACGCCTATCTGGTGAAAAGGCTTCGTGACGGCGGCGCCATCATCCTCGCCAAGGTGAACCTGGGCGAGTTCGCCAACGGATCGCAAAGCTCCATGGGCGGCCAGTCGCGCAATCCGCACGATCTCACGCGCACGCCGGCGGGCTCTTCCGGCGGTACGGGCGTCGCGGTTGCTGCTGGCTATTCGCCTCTCGGCATCGGCACCGACACCGGCGGCTCCATCCGCGGTCCCTCCAACGTCAACGGTATCGTCGGTCTCAAGCCGACCCACGGCCTCATCAGCCGTGATGGGATCATCCCGCTCGCGCTCTCGCTCGACACCGGCGGCCCCATGGCCCGCAGCGTTTACGATATCGCGGTGTCCCTGGGCGTCATGACCGGCGTCGATCCCGCCGATGCCGCCACCAAGAAAAGCCAAGGCAAGTTCGAGACGGACTACACCAAGTTCCTGAACGCGAATGCTCTTAAAGGCGCGCGCATCGGCGTCGCCCGCGATTTCCTCGGGGCCGATCCGGATGTGGATTTCATCTTCGAAGCGTCGCTGAAGGCCATGCAGCGGGCGGGGGCGACCCTCGTCGACGTGCGCTATCCCAAGTGGCTGCTCGATTCCAACCGCGCCGCCACCTACACGCTGTTCCCGCCTGAGTTCGAGGCGCAACTCGGCGACTATCTCAAAACCTTGAAACCCGGGTTCCCGCGCTCGCTCGATGAGATGATCGAGAAGTCTTACACCTACACCAGCATGGGCGGAGACGGCAAAGGCCCGAACCCGGTGCGCTGGCGCGCCTTCATCGAGCGCGACAAGGCCAACGGCAACATGAAAGACCCGGGCTACCTCGCGCTTGTGAACTACTACATGCCCATGACCAAGGCGCTGACCGAAGGCATCATCGCCCAACACAAACTCGACGCCATCGTCTATCCGACCAGCTCACGCCGGCCGGAACAGATCGCCGAAGGCGTTTCGACGCCTATGCCGACGGGAGCCAGTGTGGGTTCGCCCACGAGCCTCGCTAATCTTTCTGGCTCGCCTGACCTGATCGTGCCCGCTGGGTTCACCACCGACGATCTGCCGGTAGCGATCTCGTTCTTCGGGCCGAACTTCAGCGAACCGAAGTTGCTCGCTCTCGGCTATGCCTTCGAGCAGGCAACGCACGCGCTTCGCCGTCCGGTGAATACACCGGCGCTGTTTGGCGGAACGATCGAAGTCCCCGGCCCGAATGCGGCCGCAGGGAACAATTGAATAGTGGGGAATAAGTTATGAAACACGGTATCTCAAAGTTCGCTCTCGCCTGCGCCTTGGCGGGCGCGCTGCTCATGGCGGCGCCCGCGCAGGCGCGCCCGGTCGAGTTCGACCAGGCGACCATCGCCGAGCTGCAGGCCGCCATGCAGGCGGGTACGCTCACGGCTGAAAAGCTCGTGCAGCTCTGCCTCGACCGCATCGCGGCCTACGACCGTCAGGGCCCGAAAGTTCATGCGGTGATGGCCGTCAATCCGAAAGCTCTCGAAATCGCACGCGCACTCGATGCCGAGCGGAAAGCGGGGAAAGTCCGCGGGCCCTTGCACGGCATCCCGGTCCTGATGAAAGACAACTACGACACCGTCGATATGCCGACCACCGGCGGCTCCGTATTGCTCGAAGGCAATATGGCCCCCGACGACGCCTACATGGTGAAGAAGCTGCGTGACGCGGGCGCGATCATTTTCGCAAAGGTGAACCTCGGGGAATTCGCGAACGGCGGCCAAAGTTCGCTCGGCGGTCAGTCCCTGAACCCGCATGACCTCTCACGCACACCCGCAGGCTCGTCGGGCGGCACGGGTGTTGCGATCGCGGCGGGTTTTGCTCCGCTCGGGCTCGGCACCGATACGGGCGGCTCGATCCGCGGTCCCTCCAGCGTCAACGGCATCGTCGGCCTGAAGCCCACCCACGGCCTCGTGAGCCGCGACGGGATCATCCCTCTTGCACTCTCGCTTGATACCGGCGGCCCCATGGCCCGCAGCGTCTACGATATCGCCGTATCGCTGGGCGTCATGACCGGCGTCGATCCTGCGGACGATGCGACCAAGAAAAGCGCCGGGAAGTCTCACAAGGACTACACTCAGTTCTTGAAACCCGACGCCTTGAAAGGCGCACGCATCGGCGTGGCCCGCGATTTCACCGGCGCCGATCCGGATGTGGACTTCATCTTTGAAGCTTCGCTCAAGGCCATGCAGAAAGCGGGCGCGACACTTGTCGACGTGCGCTATCCGAAGTGGTTCCTCGATTCGTCCGGCCGCGCGGTGTTCACGCTCTATCCCGCGGAGTTCAAGGTCCAGATCGCCGACTATCTGAAGACCACGGGCCCCAAGTATCCCAAGAACCTCGATCAACTGATCGAAGCCGCCGAGAACTATCGCAGCATGGGCGCCGATGGCGCAGGCCCGAACCTCTCGCGGTGGACGTACTTCAAGAACGTCGAAGCCAAGGCCGAGGCGCTCACCGATCCGGGCTACCTCGCGCTCAAGAACTACTATCTCCCCATGACCACATCGTTGGTCGATGGCCTCCTCCAGAAGGACAAGCTGGATGCGATCGTCTACCCGACGGGCACGCGCCGTCCGGGCCAGATCGCGGCACCCCCGGGACCGCCGCTCGGGTCCACGCCGAGTGCGACGGGCATCGCCAACCTTTCCGGCTTCCCCGACGTGATCGTACCCGCGGGCTTCACGACGGACGATCTGCCCGTCACCGTCTCGTTCTTCGGTACGGCCTTCAGCGAACCCAAACTGTTGGCTCTTGCCTACAGCTTCGAGCAGGCGACCAGGGCCCTGCGCCGTCCGGTGAACACACCGGCACTCGCGAACGCCGTCATCGACGTACCAAGCCGCGACGTCGCCTCCGCGAAGTAGAGGCGTCCAAATGAGGGAGCCGGCGGGGAACTCGCCGGCTCCTTTATTATTTAGGTTGTATGTCTGTCGTGTCTTCCGCGGCGTGGCGCCGCCTCGATGTCCCCGGCACCGATAACTGCTCACTCCTGAAGACGGAGGAGGGCTGGGCGCTCGCCGGCCTTGCCGAGTTCGCCCATGCGCAGGGCTGGGTGTGTGTGTCCTACCGGGTGGACTGCGACCCCGGCTGGGCCACCCGATCGGCCGAAATCCATGGAACCGTCGGGGCGCGTCATTTCGCCTATCGGATTCAGCACAAGCGCGTCTGGACACTCAACGGCGAGCCGGGCGGACACGTCGATGCTCTCGTTGATATCGACTTTGGTTTTACCCCGGCCACCAATTTTCTGCTCATGAAACGGCTCGCGTTCCCGATGAACGAGCCGGTCGCCGTGTCTGTAGCCTGGTTCGATCTTGGCGAAAATAGGCTCACAGACCTCCCGCAACGGTATACCCGTCGCTCGGCGACGGAGTTCTGGTATGAGTCACCCACGGCGGAGTACGCCGGGCTTCTCGTCCTCGCGGAGAATGGATTCGTCCAATCTTATCCGGGCCTTTGGGTCCAAGACGCGGCATCGTGAGCTGCGCTCGCGTGTAAAACCTTCTTACACCGGTGCACCCTTCACCGTGCGCGGGGCGTTTCTCCCCTGTCTCAAGTGCATGGAGGCGTCTATGCGCCGTACGGTCACCGCTCTCGCGCTTTCCAGCGCGGTCCTGTTCCCCGCGGCCGCGCACGCCGCGCCGATCGTCGCAGCGGATGTGGTCGACGTCGCGGCAACGCAGGGCGGTGCAGATACGGGCGCCTACAGCAGCTCGAACTTCATCAACCGCCAAGCCGGAGGCCGGCATTGGGGCGATGAGATTGCGCCTGGCGCCCAGCGCTTCGACACCACGCAGATGACGGTGAACCGCAACAGCGCCGCTGGCAAACTCACCATCACCTTGCGCACGATGTTCGACGGCACCGGCGACGCGGCTTATGCCGACCTCTATTTCGACATCAATACGCGCGGCTTCGACGACTTTGGTTACGCCATTCCCCTTGGGCAGCAGACCATGGGGCCCGGCGTCTACTCGGTCATCTCCAGCAATACTGCGCAAGAGCTGTGGGTTGAATCCGGCGATCTCTACGGCGGCTATTCTCAACTCACACCGTCGACGCCGGGCTACGATCCCGACGCAGCGATCTTTCAGTACGTCCGGCTGAACGACGGCGTCGCATTGCCGGGCTACGATGTAGTCACCTCGCGGCTTGATGCCGGCGGCGGGTTCTATGACCTTCTCATCGACATTACCTCGCCGTTCGGCCTCGGACTCTTCGATAGCTTCGACCTCTTCTGGGCGACCGCGGACAGCGGCAACGATTCCATCTGGGGTTCGTTCGTTACCGTCCCCACGCCCGCGGCTCTGTCGCTCTTCGGTCTCGGCCTTTTGATCTTCGCGGGACTGCGCCGGCGCCGGTAACAGCTTCACATTTGACCCTTGGGGCGGCACAATCCCTTCGCGTTTGGGCTTGGGGAGAATGTGATGCGCGGCCTTGTTGCCATCGTTACCTTTGTCTTCCTTGCTGTGGGGTCGGCGCTCGCCCAAGACGCACCCCTGATTCTCCCCGAGAAACTCAAGCAGGTTGCCGCCTCCGTCTGGATCATTCCGGACGAGAGCAGACCTATGGTCCCCAATGTCGGCTTCGTCGTCGGCCAGACGGGTATCCTCGTGATCGACACCGGCATGGGCGACAAGAACGGCGCCATCGTCGCCGCGGTCGCACGCAAGCTCGCGCCCGACTTGCGCATCTATCTCGTCACGACGCATTTCCATCCCGAGCATGACATGGGCGCCAACGGCTTTCCCCGCGGTGCGCGCATGCTCGACGGCTCGACGCTCCTGCGGTCAACCACACAAGAACAGGACATCGCCGAGTTCGGCTGTGGGGTCTGCAAAGCCTTTTCCGACCGGTCGCCGGCCGCGGCTGAGCTATTGAAGGGCGCCACCTATCGCGCGGCCGATATCAGCTTTGAGAACGATCGCACTTTGGATCTCGGCGGCGTGCGTGCCTACATCTTTGCCGCCGGGCCCAATCACACCCGCGGCGACACCGCCGTGTGGGTGGAGACCGAGCAAGTGCTCTTCAGCGGCGACATTGCCATGAAGCCTCAGCCGTTTCTCGGCAGTCCATATTCCTCCGTCGGCCATTGGCTCTCGACCCTCGAAAGCCTCGCCCAGCTTCGCCCGCGCACCATCGTTCCCAGTCACGGACCCACCGGAGGCCCGGAGGTGATCGCCGGCTATAAGGCCTATTTCACCGAGATCATGGAGCGTACGGCGGCGCTGAAAAAATCCGGAAAGACGGCCGAGGACGCCGTCACGACGGTGACCGGCGCCATGACGGACCGCTATCCCGACAAGAACCGCCTCGCGGGGGCCATTCGCTCCGCCTACAAGGAAGCTCCTTAAACCCTTTCCTCTGCGTAAGGCTGC
>CAMDOZ010000058.1 GCA_945903705.1 Fidelibacterota bacterium
CGGACCGCGCGCGATCGCCTGAACGCGCACGCGACCGATCCGGTGTGCGCCGGCTGCCACAAGATCACCGACCCGATGGGCCTTTCGCTCGAGAACTTCGACGGCGACGGTTCATACCGCACGACGGAGAACGGCGCCGTGATCGACACGCGCGGCGAGCTGAGCGGCAAGAAGTTCGATGATAGCGCCGGGCTTGGCACGGCCGTGCGCAACGACAACGCGACCCCGTCCTGCCTCGTCGACCGCGTTTTGGCCTATAGCCTTGGCCGTACGCCGGTGGCCGGCGAGTCCGCGTGGCGGGCCGGCTTGAAAGAGTCCTTCGCCAAGGACGGTTACGTGGTTCCTGAGCTGATGCGCAAAATTGTTACCAGCCCTGAGTTCTTTACCGCCGCGCCGCCGGCGGCCCAGAAAGATGCCCTTAACGTCGGTCCCGAAAAATCCCGAAAGACGGAGAGCCAACAATGACGAATCTCTCTCGCAGACGCGTTCTGCGCGGCACCTTTGGTGGTGCTGCAGTAACGGTCGCGTTGCCCTTCCTGAACTGTAATTTGAACAGCAACGGAACGGCCCTCGCCGCCACGGGTCAGGCGCTGCCCTCCGTTTTCGGGCACTGGTACCAGGGTCTCGGCCTTAGCCCCGGGAAGTGGATCCCGGCGGGCACCGGGAAGGGCTACGAGAATAACGTCCAACTCAAGGTGCTCGACGACTTCAAGGCGAAGATGAACATCTTCAGCGGCATGCGGTACTTCCTCGATGGCCGTCCGCACGAGACGCACACCTCGACGGTCGAGATCGCCACCACCGGCGCCGTGTTCACGTCGCCGGACAAGATCGGTCCAAGCCTCGACACCAACATCGCTGACGTCATCGGGACCCGCAGCCGCTTCCGCAGCCTGAACATCTCGCTCGACGGCTCGCGCCGCAGCTGGAGCCGCCGCAGCGCCAACTCGGTCAGCCCGTCCGAGCCAGTGCCGATGAATCTCTACTCGCAAATCTTCGGACCCGAATTCAAGGATCCGAACGCGGCCGATTTCACGCCGGACAAGTCGCTCATGGCGCGCCGCAGCGTGCTCAGCCACGTGACGGAGCAGCGCACGGCTCTCGTGAAGGATCTCGGCGCCGAAGACCGCGGCCGCCTGGACGAATACTTTACTGCGGTGCGCGAGATCGAGCGCCAGCTCGACCTCGGCATGGAACGTCCCGCGCCGCTGCCGGCCTGTAAGGTGTCGGACGCCGTGGAACAGACGGAAGCCGGGAACGTCGTCGACCAGATCAAGCGCAACAGCAAGCTGTTCTCGCAGCTGATGGCGCACGCGCTGGCCTGCGGTCAGACCCGCGTCTTCAACGTGAACTCCGGCTCACAAGGCTGGCGCTTCGAAGGCAATCCGCGCGGCTGGCACACGACGACCCATGAAGAATCCATGGACCCTCAGCTCGGCTATCAGAAGACGGTGTTCGAATTCCTGACGATCGCGAACCAGACCTTCGCCGACTTCATCCGCCAGCTCGACAACTACAAGGAAGGGGACAAGACGCTCCTCGACCGTACGCTCGTGCTCTGGCAGACGGATCACGGCGATGCGCGTACGCACACGATCGAAGATCTCCCCATCATGACCGCGGGCAGCGGTAACGGCGTCATCAAGACCGGCATGCATATCCCGTCGCCCGGCGATCCGTGCTGCCGCGTCGGCCTGACGGTTCAGCAGGCGATGGGCGTGCCCATCTCCACCTGGGGCGACATGTCGAACCAGACGACCAAGACCATTTCCGAAATGATGGCCTGATCGGGAGGCTCACGTGAAGTATCGTTCAAAACTCTCCATCCTGACCGGGGCGTCCGTCTTCGCCGCCGCCATGGCGCTCTCGGGTGTATCCAACGCCCAGCAGGCCGTGGCGGAACCGTTCGGCAATCTCGCGACCCCGAAGGGCATCACAATCCAGCCCCTCGATAAGGCGCAAGGCTACGGCCTCGACAAGTCCACGGCGACCCGCGTGGTACGCGACGAGATCGTCTTCGCCGACGCGAGAGGCATGACGCTCTACGCGTTCGCGCAGGATCCGCCGGGCAAGCCCACCTGCGGCGCTCAGGATGAATGCTCCAAGACCTGGCATGCGGTTGTAGCACTGCCGGATGCACAGCCCATCGAAGGCTGGTCGCTGGTCGACATCGGCGAAGGCAAGAAGCAGTGGGCCTACCAAGACAAGCCGATGTACACCTACACCGGCGACGTGGAAATCGGCTCAGTGTACGGCAACAGCCCGTCACGCTATGGCCGCGGTCCGAAGATCGGTCCCCGCGGCGAGCAAAGCCCCTCGATCGAGAAAGACAAGCCGCTGCCGGAAGGCTGGGGCCCCGCCATGATGTATCCGGCCAAGGACGTCGCGATGCCGGGCAACTTCGGCATCCGCGAAGTCGAAGACGCAATGGCGCTTTCGCTCGTCGATAACCTCTCCGGCAAGACCGTCTATGTGTTCGAGGGCGATGCCAAGAAGGCGGAGAAGGACTGCGCCGACATTCAGTGCCGCGCTCTGTGGCGACCGCTGGCTGCGGCCCGCATTACCAAGGGCACGGGCGACTTTGCCACCGTCATGCGCGACGACGGCATCAATCAGTGGACCTACAAGGGCCGCGCGCTCTTCACCTACAACGACGATTACGCCGAAGGCGATGCGTTCGGCATGAACGCCGACAAACGCTTTGCCGTGGCGGCCTACAAGCGGTACTGGACCCCGCCCAATGTGAAGACCCAGCGCACCAGCCAACTCGGCATCGTGCTGGCCACGGCTGAAGGCAAGTCCCTCTACCGCCGCAGCAACTACATCTTCCAGTCCGGCGGAGGCCACAGCCTGAAGCGCGGCGACCCGATCCGCCCGGCCGTCGGCCGTGACCTGGGCGCCAATCCGCGCTGTACGAAGGAGTGCGACAAGTGGCACCCGTTCCTCGCGTCGGCCGATGCGCAGGCCTGGGGCGACTGGAACGTCGTGACGCGTCCGGACGGCAAGAAGCAGTGGACTCACCGCGGCTTCGCCCTTTTCACCTACGACGGCGATAAAGCCCCGGGCGAGATCAACGGCAACGACCAGACCGACATCATCGTCAGCGAGGACACGTCCTCGGTCGTCGATATCGGCACGCCCTATTACGGGCCGCAGGTGCTGTTCTGGATCGCGGCCTATCCCTAGATCGCTGGGGTAGGATTACTCAGGCATTCGCTGCACGCGGCACCGGCTAAACTCTTAGCCGGCGCCGTAGTCTTTTTCGGACCGGGCTCGTGTCGGTTCCGGCTGCCTGCTACCTTGCTCTACGACGGGGGCCAGGTGGCCGCTCTGCGGAGGGAAAGGGTCTGATTTCGTGGACAGTCCCACGGTGTTCAAACAGCGCCTGGACGAGGTGGGGGCGGATTTGGCCGCGGGCCGTCTCGCCAATGCCCTCGAAGGCGCGAAGCGGCTGGCTGCGAGCTACCCCGAAGCCGCGCAGGCCCACAATATCTATGGAATCTTACGCGCGGGCGCCAATGACGGCGAAGGCGCACTGGCGAGCTTTCGGACGGCCACGACGCTCGATCCCGGCTTCGGTGAAGCGCATTACAATCTTGGTCTAGTCCTGTGCCAGCAGGGAAACTATGCGACCGCTACGGAAAGCTTGCGCCGTGCGCTCGATCTAGATCCTAAGATCGCGGCGTACTACGTCGTTTTCGGCAATGCGTTACGGCAGCAGGGTAGGCTCGACGAGGCGGCTGCAGCCTACGAACAGTCCCTGAAGATCGGCGGCGTCTCGGAATCCCTGATCCGCAATAATATCGGTGCGGTTCACCTCGATTTGAATCTACCGGAGAAAGCGGCGCAGTCTTTCCGGCGCGCTGCGGAATTGCAGCCTGACTCCGGCCCCGCGCACCTGAATTTAGGAAGGGCGTTGCTTCGGCTCGGCCGAACCAGCGAAGCGCTGGAGAGCTTTCGGACGGCGGCCGGGCTCGATCCGAAATCGGCCGACGCGGCCTTGCTGTTCGCCAATACCTTGCGTGATGTCGGCAAATTCGAAGACGCTGTCGCGGCCTACAAGACCGTCTTGCAGCTTCGCCCCGATGACAAGCAGGCGTCCTATCACCTCGGCCTGACGCTCCTGGAGCTCGGCCGCAACGCGGACGGTCTGCGGGCGATCGCGGGCGGACCGGGCGTGGTTCGCATCTCCGGCGGCCCCGGCGCGGCCGGGAAGGCGATACAGCGCGTTGAAATTGCGAAGCGCGACGCGCCGACTTTCATCGGCGGCTGGAAGCTGTCGAACGCAGAAGTATGTGACCGCCTTATCACCTTCTTTGAAGCCAACTCCGACCGCCACGCGTCCGGAAGAACGGGCGTCGGCATCGACAAGGCCGCGAAAGACTCGACTGACCTCACCGTCCAGCCGTGCGACTTACGCAGGCCGGGCTTCGAGGCGGTCGCCGCGTATCTCGCGCACCTTGAAGAGTGCTACCGGGACTACGTCGTGCAGTGGCCCTTTCTTGGCGGCATGCTGCCGCACGGCGAGATCATGCCTTTCACGATTCAGCGGTATGGAGAGGGGGGGCATTTCCAGCGCGTTCACTCGGAGCGCACCTCAGGCGGTTTCGCCCACCGCGTTCTGGCCTGGATGACCTATCTCGACGACGTGGAGGAGGGCGGCGAAACCCGGTTCCACCATTTCGGCATCGATGTCCGCCCGGAGCGCGGCAAGACCCTGATCTGGCCGGCGGAATGGACTCATGCCCATTCCGGAGGCGTCGTCACCAAGGGCTTCAAGCACATCATTACGGGGTGGATCCATTTCCCGTTGACGTCAAATGTAACAACTGGCACCTCGGCGGCCGGCGGGAGTTAATCCAAACCAATCAACGCGTTACGATCTGTTTCGGCGCGTGTCCTAAGGCCGGATTCGGTTTAGAATGCCGGCCAGATCGTCCGGGAGAGCGCTGTCGATGACGTGCGAGCGACGTATCACGCTGTTCAAAAAGCCCAGGCAGATTCATCTGCTGGGATGGATGGCGGGCCTCATCGCAATCACGCCGTCCTTGGCTCTCGCGGCGGAGAAACCGCGCAGCGCGGAAACGGTCTCGCCGCTAATGCTCAGACTCACGTCCGAACAGTATCAGGCGGTCGTCGCCGATACCTTTGGCGCGACGATTACCCTGGGCGGCCGGTTCGAGCCGGACCCCCGCGTCGATGGCCTTCTCGGGATTGGGGCCAGTAAAGTCAGCGTCTCGACGGACGGTCTCGAGCAGTATGACCTTATGGCGCGCACGATCGCCGATCAGGTTGTCTCGAAAGAGCAGCGCGCGATCACTGTCCCGTGCAAACCGGCCTCCGAGACCGCCGCCGATGACGCCTGCGCGCGGCAATTCCTGGAGAGCGCGGGTCAGTTCCTCTACCGCCGGCCGTTGACGGACGTGGAATTGACCGCGCGGGTGGCGACAGCGCGCGAAGTGTCCACGAAGCTGGGCAGCTTCTATGACGGCCTGTCGTGGTCGCTCGCTCAGATTTTGGTCTCGCCGCAATTTTTGTTCCGGACCGTGGAATTCGAACCCGATCCGAAGCGGCGCGGTCAGCTTCGCATGACCGGATATTCCAAAGCGTCGCGCTTGAGTTTCTTTCTATGGAATGCCGGCCCCGACGAACAGCTTCTCGAGGCCGCCCTGAAGGGCGATCTCCACACGCCGCGCGGACTCGCGCGCCAGGTCGATCGGATGATGGCAAGCCCCCGCCTCGAACAGGGCGTGCGCGCGTTTTTCTCGGACATGCTGATGTTCGATGAGCTGCCGGCGCTCAGCAAGGATCCCATCATCTATCCGAAGTTCAGTGCGAAAGTCGCCGTGGATTCCAGGGAGCAGGCCCTGCGCACGATCGTCGATCTGACGCTGACGAACGGCGGCGACTATCGCGACCTCTTCGTGACGAAGAAGACCTTCCTCACCCAAAACCTCGCGTCGGTTTACAAGATACCGTTGGTCAACAATGTCCCGAATGGTTCGCCGGATACGTGGCAGGCCTTCGAATTTCCCGCGAACGATCCGCGCGGTGGCCTCCTTTCACAGATCAGTTTTGTTTCGCTTCATTCGCATGCGGGCCGCAGCTCGCCTACGCTCCGCGGCAAGGCGCTGCGCGAGGTCTTCCTGTGTCAGCCCGTTCCGGCGCCGCCGGCGGCGGTCGACTTCCAGATCGTCCAGGATACGAGCAATCCGGTCTACAAGACGGCGCGCGACCGTCTCAACGCCCATGCCCAGAACCCCGTCTGTGCCGGCTGTCACAAGCTGACCGATCCGATGGGATTGGCCTTGGAAAACTTTGACGGCGGCGGCGCGTATCGGACGACGGAAAACGGCGTCAAGATCGATACCGCCGGAGAGCTCGACCGGATCAAGTTTGAAGACGCCGAAGGCCTTGGACGGGCCCTTCACGATCATCCGGCGGCCGCGTCCTGCGTGGTCAATCGGATGTCGTCCTATGGCCTCGGACGCGTGACCACGCGGCAAGAAAACCAATGGATCGACGCGTTGAAAGCGGACTTCGCCAAGCAAGGTTACAAGATCCCAGCTTTGGTCCGCCGCATCGCCACCAGCCCCGAGTTTTATAGCTACGTACCGGCCCCGGCTGCAGAACCCGTTCGCTCTACGATGTTGAACTCATCAAGCCCGCTGACCGAGGAGGTCGCAAAATGAGCGTCATTCTAAGTCGCCCCAGCAGCCGCAGAAGTGTGCTTCGCGGTTCCATCACCGGTGCCGCGGTCTCGGTCGGGGTGCCGTTCCTCGATCGTCATCTCAATTCCAATGGCACGGCGCTGGCCGAGACCGGCCAATCGTTGCCGTTGGTCTTCGGATCATGGATCCAGGAGCTTGGTCTGAATCCCGGAACGTGGATTCCGGCGAAGGTCGGTCCCGGCTTCGAGAATAACCTGCAGCTCAAGGTGTTCGATCCGATCCGCGATCGCATGAACATCATCAGCGGCACGAAGTACTTCCTCGATGGACGTCCGCTCAATACCCACAACACGACGCTGCAGATCGCAACGACCGGCGCCATCTATCAAGGAAACGTCTCGGGCCCCAGTCTGGACGTCATTATCGGCGACGCCATCGGGCGCAAGACCCGATTCCGCTCGCTCGAAGTGAACTTCGCCGGAAGGCGGCAAAGCTGGAGCCAACGCAGCGGCACGTCGAAGAATCCGGCGGAATCCTCGCCTGTCGCGCTCTACTCCCGCATCTTCGGGCCGGAATTCCGCGATCCCAATGCCGCGGATTTCACGCCCGATCCCAGCATCATGGTTCATCGCAGCGTCATCTCGGGCATCACCGACGAGCGTCAGGCCCTGCTGAAGACCCTTGGCGCGGCCGATCGCGCGCGGCTGGAAGAGTACTTTACCTCCATCCGCGACATCGAGGGTCAGCTCGAGATCGCGCTGCAAAAACCCTCACCGATGCCCTCGTGCACTGCGGCCGCGCAGCCGGTGGAGATGAAGCCGTCTCCGCTGGTTGAGGATACTTACAAGAACGGATTGCTGTTTGCGAAATTGCTCGCGCACGCGGTCGCCTGCGATCAAACCCGTGTCTTCAATGTCGCGACCGGCGCCCAGGGACAGCGCCGTCCGGGGTCGGCCTCGACCTGGCATATGCACACGCACGAAGAGCCCGTCGACGAAAGGCTGGGCTATCAGAAGAATGTTTTCGCCTTCACCAATGACGCAAACAAGCTGTGCCTCGAGTTCATGCAGGAATTGGACAAGATGAGGGAGGGCGACAAGTCCGTTTTCGATCGCGCCCTCACGCTCTGGCAGACCGACCACGCCGAAGCGCGAATCCATACCCTCGATCTCACCCCGATCATGATGTTCGGCGGGGCCGGTGGTCGCCTGAAGACAGGCATCCACGTCGCTGCACCCTCCGATCCTGTCACGCGGGCGTCGCTGACGATTATGCAGGCGTACGGCGTTCCCATCAGCACGTGGGGCGAGCTCAGCAACAAGACCGATCGTCCGATCACCGAAATCATGGTCTAGGCCGGAAGGACAATCTCATGAGGAAAGTCTCCGGATTTTGGCTCTCTTCTCTTGGCGGCATCGGCGCGCTGGTGTGCGCGGCGATGCCGGCATTGGCCGCGAGTTCTGGGAATAGGGCGGAGTTCGCGCCGCTCGCGACGCCTCTTGGAATTCAGATTCAGCCCCTAGGCACAGCGGCGGGTTATACCCTGAGCGCCGAAGCCGCGGCGGGAACGCCGCACGTCAGCGTCGTCTTCGCCAACGAGAAGGGCATGTCGCTCTACACCAGCGATGCCGACGTCGACGGGAAACCGATGTGCGTGGACGAGTGCGCCAAGACGTTCATCCCTGCGCTCGCGCCCGCCAACACCGGTCCTTCCGTCGAAGGATGGTCGGTCGTGGACCGGTCGGACGGATCGAAACAGTGGGCACTCAGGGGCAAGCCTCTCTACACCTACGTGAAAGACGTCGATATCGGATCGGTCGGCGGGAACAGCCCGAAGACCTGGGGCAGAGGCGAGCTCGTCGGTCCGCGCGGCTATCTGAGAGGTCCGATGCCCAAGGACCAGCCGTTACCGGACGGCTGGCATGCGGCCATGTTCTTCCCGGTCGAAAAGCCGCTGCCGCCCGGTTTCCGCGTGCGCCAGGTGGAGGACGTCGTCGGCCTGGTGCTGACCAACCAGCCCGGCCATACCCTCTATGTTCTCGACGGCGACGTGAACAAGGAAAAGAAGATTTGCGGAAACATGGCGGCTTGCGTCCAGTGGCAGCCGGTGGCCGCGCCGCGTGTGTCGGCGCCTTATGGCGATTTCGGCCTTGTCTCCCGCGCCGACGGGATCAAGCAGTGGACCTATAAAGGCAAGGGTCTTTACACCTACGCCGGCGATCTGGTTCCCATGGACGCCAACGGCATCGATGCGCACGCGGCCTGGAGTCCAGCCTATATCGCCCGTCATTTCGCTCCGCCCAATGTCAAAGTGTCGACCAGTCGCAAGCTCGGCAAGGTCTGGGCCACCGCCCAGGGCCAGACGCTCTACAAGCGCCAGGGCTATATCTACCAATCCGGCAGCGGTCATGCCGCCCGCCGCGGCGACACCGTGCGCCCGGCTGTGGGCCGGGATATCGGGACAAATCCGCGCTGCCGGAAGGAGTGCGACATGTGGCACCCGTTCCTGGCGCCGGCGAATGCGCAAGCCTCCGGTTATTGGGATGTTGCCACCCGCGCCGATGGCCAGAAGCAGTGGGTCTACCAAGGCTACGCGCTCTGGACCTACGACGGCGACAAGGTCCCGGGCGACATCAACGGCAACGACACCTTCGACTTCTTTGTCGGGCAGGACAATAAGACGGTCATTGATCCCGGCATTCCTTATGACTGGCCGACCTCTCTCTATTGGATCGTCTCGTTCCCCTAATAGGCATTAGGACGATTGTAAAATGTGGAGAAGCAGCAACCTCACCAGGTCCGTAGCGACGGGTTTTGCATCGCTCGTCGTCTGCGGCGCGGCGATGACAGCGTCGGCGAAGCCTGCGCAGGCGCTTGAAACGCGCAGCTATGCCATGGCCTGGTTCACCGCGGCGATGAACTCGACGGAAAACGATTGTCCGGGCGGCGTTCATCCGTCGATCCAGGTTCAGTATCACAAGAACCTTCTGGACCTCGGATATCCGCCCGCCGAGGCCGCCAAACTTATCGAAGCCTATGTTTCCGGCGACGACGACGAACAAGTTTCCGACATCATGCTCATGCGCGGCCGCATCAACGGCCAGCCTGTGAACGGCTATGCCCATCCCGGCGCCGTGGTCGATCCGCAGTTGACCCATGTCACGGCGAAGGAAGGCTTCGGCTTCAATCTCGACGGCAAAGACGGGCCGATGAACTTCACCGACCCGCTCACCAAGGAAGCGGGCGTCGATAACCAGCTTTCGCGCGCCCTCGGGTGCAGCAACCCGTTTCGCGGCACGTACAACGTCAAGCCCGGCCTGTGGCTCTTCCGCTGGAGCACCATGCGCGATACCACGCCCGCGTGGCTGATGACCATCGCAGGCGAGGATCTCGACACCGACGGCCCCATCACGGTCATCTTCGACCGCGCCATGGAGCACCTCATCTTCAACGGCGACGGCGAAGCCCGCCCCGACATCACCTACCGTGCCGACACGGATCCGAGGAACCACACCGTCCTAAAGGGCGAGATCAAGGACGGCATGATCAGGATCACCGAGCACGGCCGGCTCCAGCTCATGCAGGACATCCTGGGCGGCGGTCAGCTCGTGCTCGACAAGACTCACATGCGCTTGACCCGAACCAACACCGGCAATCTCGACGGCTTCCTCGCCGGCTTTCAGCCGTGGGAGCACCTCTATTTCGAAATCGGGCAAGGAGGCCCGGCTTCCGAAGACATGAGCACGGGTGAACTTCCCGGAAAATGGCACCTGATGCGCAAGATGGCCGACTATGACCCGGATCCGAGCACCGGCCAGAATAGATCGATCTCCGCGACCTATCGGGTCGAGTTTGTTCCTGTGTTCGTTGCGAGGATGAAGAACGGCGAGTTCGTCGTCGGCAACGACGGTGCGGGCGAGGGCGGTAAATAGCGGCCACGTGGGTCGTGCGCTCGGCGGGATAGCGCGCTAGACTGATGGCTCCATCGGTCCTATCCCTCTCCCATCATGCATATCGGCATTATCGGCGGCGGCTTTACCGGGTGTTTGCTCGCGGTTCAGCTTCTGC
Source organism: Fidelibacterota bacterium (assembly GCA_945903705.1). Classification (GTDB taxonomy): domain Bacteria; phylum Pseudomonadota; class Alphaproteobacteria; order Rhodospirillales; family Rhodospirillaceae; genus SHVO01. Next base: position 10,740 of record CAMDOZ010000058.1, read on the forward strand.
GCCAGTCCAAAACACCTCTTGCCGTGACCCTCATCGAACGCGGCGACGAGATCGGGCGCGGCCTTGCCTATGGAACGCGCGATCCCGGCCATTTCCTGAATGTGCGCGTCGCCAACATGAGCGCGCTGCCCGACGACCCGCAGCATTTTCACGCCTGGCTGACCGCCGAGGGCGACAATGTGCACGCGTCGGCTTTCGTGCCGCGTATGCGCTACAGCGACTACATCAAGGATCTCTTCCAGAAGACCGTGGCTCAGCGCGCCGGCACCGTCACGGTTTCACTTGTCACCGGGACTGCGACCGCGATTCACGCCGGGCCGCAGCCCCGCGTCGATCTCGCCGACGGCCGGCAGCTGTCGTTCGACCGCCTCGCGCTTTGCACGGGCAATCTCCCGAGCGCCGAACCGCGGGGTATCACCGAGGCGGCGCGGAATTCTGGTCGGTACATCAACGATCCTTGGCGTCCCGGCGCGCTTGCCGGGATCGAGCCCCGTCACAGCGTGCTGATCATCGGCAGCGGTTTGACGACCGCCGATATCCTCCAGTCCCTCTCGCGCCAGGGCCACACCACGATGGTTACGATCGTGTCGCGCCATGGGTTGCAGCCGCGTCCGCACAGGGCGGCGAAGCCCTACAAAATGACGAAGCCCGCAGGCGGTCTGATGCAGATGTTTCGGACCGTACGTGCGGAGGTGCGTGCAGCGAAGGCGCAAGGGCACGACTGGCGGGACGTCATCGACGCCTTGCGGCCCTGGACGCGCGAGCTGTGGCAGGGTCTATCGCTGCCCGAGCGCGCCCGCTTCCTGCGCCACATTCGGCCCTATTGGGAAGTCTACCGGCACCGCGTCGCGACACCGACCGAGGAGGGCTTGGAAACCTTTCGCACGCAGGCGGACGGCAATGGGTTCGAAGTCCGGTCCGGACACCTGCTTTCCATCGACTGGAAAGAAACTCACCTTGAGGTCGTGATGCGGCCGCGGGGTCGGAGCGACACCATGCCGCTCGCCATGAAGTGGGTCATCAATTGCACCGGCCCGCAGGGCGACTACGCCAAGGCGGACAATCCATTGGTGCGAAGCGCGATTGCGGCCGGCGTGATCCGGCCCGATGCGCTGAAGCTCGGCCTCGACGTGACGGAGGAGGGCGCGGTCATCGGGCGTGACGGCCGGCCATCGCCCAACATCGTCGCGGTCGGTCCGCCGACCCGCGGCGCCTTCTGGGAAATCACTGCGGTCCCGGACATCCGCGCCGAATGCGCCCGGATGGCCGAGATGCTCTCGCGCAATCAGTAGGAGATAATGTCGCTCTTCAGCGCCGGCGTGTTCTTCGGAACTTTAATGGCCTTCGTCGCTTGCTCGAAGTTGTACGCGTAACCGATCAGCTTGGCTTCGCTGAAAGCCGGGCCGACGAACGAGATGGTGACCGGTAGCCCGTCCGGGGTCATGCCCGCGGGGACCACCATTTCAGGGACCCACGATTCATTTGTCAGGTTGCCTGGAGAATCGCCTCCCGCGCCGCCGCCGCCTCTGCGGGGCTCGGCGATGAGTTGGGCCGGCCGCGAGTTTGTGGGGGCGAGAATCGCATCTACCTTGTTCGCCGCGAAAAGCGCTTCAACGCCGGCCCTCATGGCTGGAAGTTGCTGGTCCCTGAGCGCGAGATAGGTCGGCGTATCGAGGCCGACGGCGTGCGCCTGGCTATACTTCAGGCCGTAAGCTTTCTCCGGGCTGCGGTACTTGGTGGCCGGATCGTTGGCGAGAGCCACGATCTCGTCGAAGCTGCGCGGGAATCCCGGCTTCAGCGTCTGAAGATAGTCGGTGATCTGTGCCTTGAACTCCGAATTGACCAGAAGCGCATAGATGCCGCCGCGGGCCTGAAGCAGATAGTCCGGAACCCTGATCGGATCGACGATGTCCGCACCGAGAGACTTCAGCGTCGCGATGGCGTCTTCGGTGATCTTGTCGACAGCCGGATCGGCGCCCATGAAATCGCGGCCGATGCCGATCCGTGCGCCCTTCAGCGCGCCGGGCTTCAGAAACTTGGTGTAGTCGGCCTCGGCTTTTCCGACCGACATTTGCGTTGTCGGATCCGCCGGGTCGACACCCGCCATCACGCTCAGCGCGGCCGCGAGGTCGCTAACGCTGCGCGCCATCGGTCCGGCGGTATCGAGGCTCAAGGAGAGGGGAACGATGCCGGCGCGGCTCACAAGTCCGTAGCTCGTCTTGAGACCGACAATGCCGTTAACCGACGAGGGGCCGCGCACGGATCCGCCCGTATCGGTGCCGAGGCCGAATTGCCCGAAGGCGGCCGCGACCGATGCGCCCGTGCCGCCGCTGGAGCTCGATGGCACGCGGTCCAGGGCGTGAGGATTGAGCGTCTGAAGACCCATCGAGCTGAAGCCCGCCTGGGCGCGGCCGAGCTTGGCGATTTCCGGGTCCTTTTCCCCGTTCGTCATTCCGCCGCTGCCGGCGAACTCATTCAAATTGACCTTGGCGATGATGATGGCGCCCGCATCACGCAGCTTCTTGACTACGAAAGCGTCGGCCGGCGGAATTGAGCCCGCGAGAAGTTGCGAACCCGCCGTCGTCGGCATGTCGGCGGTGTTGTAGTTGTCCTTCACCAGGACCGGGATACCGTGCAAGGGTCCCCGGACCTTGCCGGCGCGGCGTTCGCGATCCAGCGCCCTGGCTTCGCGGATCGCGTTCGGATTGACCGTAATGACGGCATTGATGGCCGGGCCTTGCTTGTCATAGGCCTTGATCCTGGCGAGATAGGCGGCCGTCAGCTTTTCCGAGCTCAGCTTGCGGGTTTCAAGCGCGGCCTGGACGTCGGCGATGGTCGCGGTCGTCAGGTCCAAGGTCGCGGCCTGCGCAAATGGTGCGAAGGCCATGGCGACGGACAGTGCGATCGCCGCGGTGGTCTTTCCGCGAATGACCTGCGTCGGCCGGGCTGAAGTCGTCATGACGTGCTCTCCAAATGATCCTGCGGCGAAGCGTGAGGGGACCGGCCGCGCAGCGGTGCGACGGCCGGCCCAGACTACCGTTGGGGGAAACCACACGATAGTCGGAACCGCCAGGGGTGGGAGAGCCGATCATTAGAAACAGAGGCAGCACGGGCGTCTCAGTGAAGGGTCAGCAGAGACCGGTATGCCCGTGCCGCTCTGATGATCCCCCGGGGCGGCTTCCCTCGCATGTACTACGTAAAGGCGAAGAAAAGCCCGACAGGGTGCGGTGCACCACCTGCCGGGTTCGGCTCTATATTTGTGACAATCGAAACGGCCTCGGGTAACTTTGTTAGCCCGCACAATATCCGCGTCGATTTTCGCAGGGAGAATTGGGGCCGGACCGGGGTTCGCGTCATATTTCGGTGCGGTTAGCAGCGGCCGTGCGGGGCGCCAATACCGCCGTCACATGCAAGGGGGAGACCATGTTGTATCGCGATACCGCCGCAACCCGCAAAGACACGACCGCATTTTCGATTGCTGCGTAGCGCGGACAGAGCGAGCGCCAATCCTCATTCATTCATCGCTCGCGCGTCGTTAGACGAGCGTCTGATGGATCGTTTCCGTCGGTCGCGCCGCGCTGCCTCATGACACAGTAATGCGTCGTCTCATCAGACGGAAAAATGGCGCTTTGGTCGGCGGCTGGCTCTCGCTGGCTGCGTTGGCCGTGAGCGCCGCCTACGCACCGGCGGCCGCTCAGGCGGCCGACGCGCGCCATTCTTTGTCCATCGGCGCGACGAGCGTCGAGGAAGGGTTGAAGCGGCTCCAGCGCGAAACCGGCGTCAACCTTGTGTTCTCGCCCGAACAGATCCAGGGCCGCCGTACCCGCGGCGTTTTCGGCGAATTCACGGCCGAGGACGCTATCCGCCGGCTTCTCGAAGGCACCGGCCTCGAAGTCATCAACAATCGCGGCTCGATCTTCGTCGTCGTTGAATCGCAGGCGCCCGCGGCCAAACCGCCCGTACGCGAAGCGCGCAGCGCGCCGCCGGCCGCCGCGACGCCGCCAGGCTCGGAGATCGTCGAAGAAATCCTGGTCCCCGGAATGCGTCTCGCGCGCGACGGATATGCGGCTCCGACGCCCGTGACGGTTCTCGGGTCCGAACAGATCGCACGGGCTGCGACGGGAAACATCGCCGATCTGGTCAACGCGCTGCCCGCATTTGCGGGCAGTCAAACGCCGAACCAGAACATTCAGACCGCCTCGGGCGTTGTCGGCACCAACGCGCTTAGCCTGCGCGATTTGGGGATCCAACGCACACTCGTGCTGCTCGACGGGCAGCGTTCGGTCGGCGGTACGATCTCGGGCGCCGCTGACGTGAATACCTTCCCGCAGCAACTGGTCAGCCGCGTCGACGTCGTAACCGGCGGGGCGTCGGCCGCTTACGGCTCCGACGCGCTTGCCGGAGTCGTCAACTTCATCATCGACAAGACCTACACAGGGATCAAAGGAGAGGTGTCGGGCGGCATCACCACCTATGGCGACAATGCCAACTATCGCCTCGGGCTTACGGGAGGGCGGCGCTTCGCGGGCGATCGCGGCCACGCGATCTTGAGCGGCGAGGTCGAGCACGCCGCCGGTGTTGTTCATCCGTCCAATCGCAAATGGAATGAATCGAACATCGGTCTTCTCGCCAACCCCAACTATTCGCCGACCAACGGCGAGCCGCAGCTTCTGATTCTCGACCCGGTCAATAATTCCCGGGCGGCGCCGGGAGGTTTGATCACATCGGGACCGCTCAAAGGAATAGCCTTTGGCCGCGGTGGATCGCCGTACCTGTTCGACTACGGGGTGTTGAACGACGGCGCCAACATGTACGGCTCCAAGCAGGCCGACGCGCTGAACGTCCATGCGACGCAAAGTCTCGGCACCCGCTCATCCCGTCAGAATCTGTTTGCCCGGCTGAGCTATGACGTAAACGACCGCGTCAATGTTTTCGCCCAGTACGGCTGGGGCCACGCCGACTCCTATTCGATCGCCTTGCTGCCGCTCTATTCCGGCAACCTGACCGTGGCGGCGGACAATGCCTTCATTCCGGGGGCTGTGGCCGCGTCGGCGGCCGCACTCGGGGTGACGTCCTTCAACTTCGGCACGATCAACGGCGATCTCGACAATAAATCGCCCGAGGTGATCGGCGACCGTACGACCAACCGTAGCGTGCTTGGGGCGCGGGGCACGATCGAATTCTTGGCCGCGCCTTGGACCTGGGATGCCTACATCCAGCGCGGCATAACCAAGCATTCGTCGAAGCTGCAGCGCGTCATCAATACGGCCAATTTCGCAATGGCGAGCGATGCCGTCAGGGATAGCCGCGGCGCGGTCGTTTGCCGGGCGTCACTCGCCGATCCGGGCAACGGCTGTACTCCCTATAACCTTTTCGGACTCGGGGTGAATTCGAAGGCGGCGCTCGATTATATCACCGGCACCGATTGGCGAACGGAGCGCTACGAGCAGAATGTTCAGGTGCTTTCGCTACATGGCGATCCGTGGCGGAATTGGGCCGGCCCGATCTCGCTGGCGCTCGGTGCCGAGCATCGCAGCGAGAAGGTGAGCGGAATCGCGGCCCCGACCGGTTGGTTCCTGGGCAACTACGTGCCGACCTTCGGCAGCTACACGGTTACGGAAGGGTTCGTCGAGACGGTCGTCCCGCTGGCGAAAGATGCGCCAGGGGCGCGGACACTGGATCTGAACGGAGCGGTGCGCGCGACGTGGTACAGCACCGCCGGCTACGTGACCACATGGAAAGCCGGGTTCGTTTACGCTCCGATCGACGATGTCAGTATCCGGGCCACGCGCTCGCGCGATATCCGGGCGCCAAATCTTCTCGAGCTATACGCCGCCGGTGTCAGCGGCACCAATAACGTGACCAACCTGATCAACAACGATCCCACCGCCTTCATTCGCACCTTGAGCAAGGGCAACCTCAACCTCACGCCTGAAAAAGCCGATACGACCGGCGTGGGCGTGGTCGTTCAGCCCGCGTTCCTCGCAGGCTTCAGCTTCTCGATAGACTACTGGGACATTAGCATTAAAGACGCCATTCACGCGCCCGCGGGACAGGATGTGGTGAACTACTGCTACCGAGGCCATCAAAGTTATTGCCAGGCAATCACGCGAACGATGGTCAACGGGCAGGAACAGGTCCTCATAAATATCTCGCCCATCAATTTGGCCCGGCAAACGGTGCGAGGCTTCGATTTTGAGACCAGCTACCGTTTCACTCTGAGCCGCGTCTCGGCTGAGATGGACGGGGCGATCACCATGCGTGCCCTTGCCACCCACAATATGAGAAACATTCTAGACAACACCATCACCACGCCGGTCGATATTGCCGGACAGAACGAAGGCAGTTCGGCCGACGGCGGCATGCCGAGCTGGCGGTGGATGGCGTCGATTGCCTACGATCAAGGACCGGTCGCAGCGGCATTGACCGCCCGGGGTGTGAGCGCGGGGACCATGAGCAATACCTTCATCACGTGCGCCGCCGGTTGTCCGCGGGCGACCATTGACCATCCGACCATCAATCGGAATCACATCGACGGCGCGGCATATCTAGATGCCTCGGTGGCCTACACCGTCCGGGATAGGGCGGATATCTTCCTGAATGTTCAGAACGTGACGAACAAGGATCCGGCGCAGGTTCCGCGCATCAACGGGACGCCATATGGCTACGCGCAGACCAATCCGATCCTTTACGACATCCTCGGTCGCGTCTTTCGCGCGGGCGTGCGGTTCAGAATGTAAGGTTGGCGGAGCGCTGTCAGCGCCGCGCGGGGGCCGGGCTCGGCTTGCGGGCAAGCACCCACTGGCCGTTCGCCTCCCGCGCTTCGATTCCGTAAAGCTGCTGAAGCGAGATCAGCAATGATTCCACGTCGCCGGCCTGGAACTGGCCGCTGAGCATCAACCTGTCGATGTCGCGGGTTTCGCTGATCAGAGGCTTTGTGGAATAGCGGTTCACTTCGCTCAGCACCTGGCCGAGATTTGCGGCGTCAAAATAGAGCTTCCGGCTTCGCCATGCGGACGCCTGCTGCGCCGTCAGGTTGCGACGGATCAACGGGCGGCCGGTCGACGGAAACAGGATCACGTCGCCCGCGCGCATGGTTTCGGTCTCGTCACCGCCGCCGCTTAAGGACGGGAAGGCAACGTTGACTGTACCTTCGACGACGGCCACTTCCATCTCGTCCAACGCCGCAAGGTAGTTGACGTTGAAACTGGTGCCGGTGACCGTGACCTTGCGGGCGCCGGCCGTGATGACAAACGGCCGGCGGTCATCGGGCTGGACGTCGAAGAACGCTTCGCCTTGGTCCAGCGAAATCTCGCGCCGGTTATCGGTGAATGCGATGGAAACCGACGAATCTCCGGCAACGGTGATCCGCGAGCGGTCCGCGAGGACATAGTCGGCGATCTCGCCGACGGTGGTCTTCGCCTGACTTTGGTCCGCGAGGCGCGGGCTCGACGGCACGTTCCAAGGCGCGACCATCACCACCAGCGCGGCGGCGATGGCGGCGGCGGCCAGGGACGGCGCAAATCCGTGGCGGGGGAGGGGCGAGGCATAGGCCTGCAGCCCCTGAACAAGGAATTGCCGGGGGACAGGGCTGCCCGTAAGGCTCTGGGCGATTTCATTGACCGCCTGCGCCGCCTCCAGCTCCTTAAGGTGCGCCGGGGAAGCGGCCACCCAACGGTTCAACGCCCGCCGATCCCACCAGGAAAGGGGGCCGGCATTGAGCCTGACAATCCACTCGGTCGCAGTTTCGGGTGTACGGCGGAAGATCATTTCAATCGCTCAAGATATCCTTACGGGTCGCCGCAAGGGCGCCCCGACAATGGTCCAAAGCCCGCGCGATCTCGCGTTCCACGGTCCTGGTCGATATCGCCAGGCGCTTTGCGATCGCGTCGAACGGCAAAAGCTCCACGTAATGCAAGAGGAAGACGACCCGTGTCGAGGGTCTTAAGGCCTCAAGCTGGGCTTCGACCAGCCTTAGGCCTTCCCGGTGCACAAGCGTGGTTTCGTTCTCTATAGAACGTAACGCATCCAATTCTTCCGACAGCTCGACATGAAAACCGCTGCGACGGGCGCGCGCTTTGCGCAAGAAATCGCGCACGACATTGCGCGCGGTAATAAATAGGTAGCCCCGTGGGTCCTCGTGCAAGGTCCCCCGGGCCTCCTGCTTCCACACATTGAGGAAGGATTCCTGGGCGCAGTCGTCTACATCGCTCTTATTGCTGAGATAACAGCTCAGGAAGCGCCGCAGTTCGCGATCGTATCGCGAAAAAAGAAGCCCAAAACGCGTTGCCTGAGCCTCGTCGCTTGGCATCGTCCGTCCCCACCGACCGGAATGCACAATCAGCCAGAGTGTTAAACGGCTGTCCGGAGGTGTCCAGCCCAGTTTTTATGGGCGGCTGTCGGGAAATTCGGCCCCCATACGTAGTACGACCGACGGGCGGAGGCTGACTTCCGCCGGCTTATCTATTGGGGGACTAGCGATGAAGACGACGAAACGCCGCGCGCTTGCGACAACCTCGTTTTTTGCCTTGGCGGCCAGTGCGCTGATGGCCCCGCCGGCGGCCGCGCAGCAGGCCGCCCAGGCGCCCGACGTCCAGGAAGAAATCGTCGTCACCGGTTCGCGCATTATCCGCGACGGTTACGAGGCGCCAACCCCGCTCACGGTCGTCGGTACGGAGCAGATCGAGGCCGCGGCGCCCAAGGACATCGCCGACTACGTCAACCAGTTGCCGGCGCTCGCGAACAGCATGACGTCGCAGAGCAACGCAGGGAGTTTGAGCGCCGGGAACGGCGGCATCAACGCCCTCAATCTGCGTGGCATCGGCACGGCGCGTACGCTCGTCCTGCTTGACGGGCAGAGATCGGTCCCGGCGACCCAATCGAACCAGGTCGATGTCGGCGCCTTTCCGCAACAGCTCATCTCCCGCGTTGACATCGTGACCGGCGGCGCCTCGGCGGCCTACGGTTCGGACGCTCTGTCCGGCGTCGTGAACTTCATTCTCGACAAGGAATTCGTCGGTGTGAAAGGCGAAGTCAGCGGCGGCATCACCAGTTACGGCGACAACGCGGATTGGAAAGTCCAGTTGGTGGGCGGTACGGCCTTCGCTAGCGGCCGCGGCCATTTCCTGATCAGCGGCGAGGTCTCCAAGAGAGCCGGCGTCCTCGGCGCGAACCGGGTGGACCACCTCCCGAACAAGCGCGAATGGATGAACGGTCTCGACGGTATCCTCTTGAACCCGACCTATACCGCCACCAACGGCCAGCCGCGTAACAT
>CAMDOZ010000059.1 GCA_945903705.1 Fidelibacterota bacterium
GGGTATCATCTTCATTTTTCTCGCCGGCGGAATGTTATTGGCAAAGCCGGACCAAGGGGTTAGACCAGCGCAGTAATGCAAATCCGCAGTTACATCGAGCTCATGAAGCTCCGTATCGGCTTCCTCATCGCAGTCAGTGCGATGGCGGGTTATGCGGCCGTCGCGACTCATGTGGACGCCTGGCAGCTCGCCGTGTTGTTCGTCGCCATGGTGCTCGGCTCCGCCGGTTCCTCCGTCTTCAATCACTTCTATGACCGCGACATCGACCGCCTGATGGCGCGTACCGCCGGCCGTCCGCTGGCCGCGGGCCTGATGAACGATCCGCGCAACGCACTATGGTTCGCCGGTGCGCTGCTCCTTGCCGGCTGCGTCTTGGCCCTTCTTGCGTTCAACTGGGTGGTGGCGACGCACCTGTTCCTGGGCGCCTTCGTCTACGGCATCGTCTACACCGTGTGGCTCAAGCGGCTGCACTGGACCAACATCATCATCGGCGGCGCCGCCGGCAGTTTCGCCGTGCTCGCGGGCGCCGCGGCGGTCGATCCGAATATCTGGCTGCTGCCGACGCTGATGGCGATCACGCTCTTCCTGTGGACGCCCTCGCACTTCTGGTCGCTCGCCATCCTCATCAAGGACGACTACGCCAAGGCCGGCGTGCCAATGCTCCCCGTGATCGCGGGCGACGCGGTCTGCGCCAAGTGGATCCTCGGCAACACCGTCCTTCTCGTGATCTCGGCGCTTCTGCCGGTTCTGTTCGGCGAACTCGGCCTTCTCTATGCCGTCATCTCGAGCGGCTTCGGCCTGCGCTTCCTGTGGCTGAATGTGAAGCTCGTGCAGGATCCCTCACGCGATCTCGCGCGCCGGAATTTCCTGTTCTCGATGCAATATCTCGCCGGCGTGTTCCTCGCCGTCGTCATCGACAAGCACGTGACGTTGCCCTTCTAAAACTCGATGTCATCCTGGGGCTTGTCCCCAGGATCCAGGGTTTTCAATCTCTATCGCTGCGCGGAAATTGTCGGCTGCTGCATTACGCGGTGCATGCAACCCTGCGCGCTTGCAAATGCAATGGATGAAAAAGCGCACGCTCGCCAATCGCACTGTGCTTTCCCCGCGCTGGGCCTTCGCCCAGGGTGCCGGTAGGCGTCAGTGATGCGGAACGGCGATGATGTACGCCAGTTCCGATCCACCCGCGCCACTGTTGAACACGAAGGGCAGAGTGGGATCTTTCTTCCGCGTTTCCGCCGTCGTGCCGAGATCGGCGGTGGTGACGCCGGGCGCGTAAAACATCATATGACCTGGAAACGCCGTCGCGGTGACTTTGCCTGACGCGTCGAGCTTCACATCGCCGGCGGTCATATAAGCGACGCCGCCTTTGGAGGGTCGCTTGAAGCGCCCGTCCTTGAATCCCGCTGCGATATCGGCCTGCGCTTCCGCCGTGGTCTTTCCCTGCGCGAGCAACTCGCCCACGCGCAGCATTACCGGCACGTAGCTTGTCTTGCCTTCGGCATCCCAACAGGTCGGCTTGAAGTTGTCGGTGCCGTAGAAGAAACCGTCGCGGTTCACGAGGCAGGTGAATCCGTTAGTTCCGTCTTTGACTTTCTCATAGCCCTTCGCGCCGTAGACATAGACCGCAGCACCTTCACGCAAATGCGCCGGTCCCCCCGTCAGCGCGAGCGCGATCTCCACGTCCCGCGGAAACACAGTGTTGAGGACCTTGCGTGTGTCCGGCGCTTCACCAGCTTGCGCGCCGGCGATCAGAAGGGCCGCCATTAGAAACCTCATATGTCCTCACATCAAATCGACGGCGAATTTTTTGAGATCGGCGAGCTCGCAGTACTCGAGCGCACCTTCGTGGGTGGCGGTCAGCACCACCTTCGGCGCCTGACCCTTTTCGAACGCCTGCTGCCAGCGCGGCGCGCACAGGCACCACCGGTCGCCGGCGTTCAATCCGGGAAAGCCGTACTCCGGCATGGGCGTCGAGAGATCGTTGCCCGCGCGCTTGCTGTAGGACAGGAACTCATCCGTCATGACCACGCAGACGGTGTGCGACCCGAGGTCCGAGGGACCGGTGTTGCAGCAGCCGTCGCGGAAGAAGCCCGTCACCGGCTTCGCGGAACACAATTGGAGTGTGCCGCCAAGCACGTTGCGGGCCGGGCGCTGTTGTTCGCTGGAATCGCGCGGCATTCTGGTCCTGATCCTAGGGCAGGCCCACAATTTAAGCGTCATGCGCTTGGCGCTCAACCCCTAAGCCCTTATGCTTGGATCTCTGTCTACGTTGGGTTGGGGAGTTATGGCGGAGAAGAACGTACCGGCGCCGGCTGTGGCGCCCGCCGATGTAGCTCGCATTTGGGCCGTCATGAGCCATGAGATCCGCACGCCCCTCATGGGCGTGGTCGGGATGCTCGAGGTGCTCAATCGCACCACACTGACCGATGAACAGCGGCGGATCATCGCCACTGCCGAAGAATCGTCGGTCTCGCTCATGCGCATCATCGACGACGTGCTCGATTTCGCGAAGCTCGAGTCCTCCCAAGTGAAACTGGAAGAGGCGCCCGCCGATCCCGCCGCGATCGTCGAAGGGACCGCCGAACTCCTCGCCAATATCGCCGGCTCCAAGCGGCTCACGCTCACATGCGAAGTGGAAGGCGAGACGCCGCCGGTCATCTGCGATGCCCTGCGCCTGCGTCAAGTCCTCCTCAATATCGGCGCCAACGCGGTGAAATACACCGAGCGCGGGAGCGTCGCGCTGAAAGTCGCAACGCTTCGATCCGGGGCCGATACCGTCACGCTGCGCTTCAGCGTCGCCGACACCGGCGCCGGCGTGCCGCCCGAGCTGCAAGGGTTTCTCTTCGAGCCGTTTTGGCAGCTCGCGGGACGCGAGGCGTCGCTGAGTGGAATGGGCGGCGTCGGCTTGGGCCTGGCCATCTGCCGCACGCTGGTGGACGCCATGGGCGGCCAGATCTCAGTCGACAGCCGGCCGGGTGAGGGCACGCGCTTTGATGTCGATGTGACCTTCAAGATCGCGCCGGCCGCTGTGGCGCGCCTTCCGCTCTTCAACGACACCGAAATCGTCACCGTCGACACCGGCGATGCGACCCTCGGCATCGCGCTCCGCTATCTCGAAGGCGCGGGCGCAGCGGTCGTGCGCGTGGACAATCTTGGCGCCCTCGGCCGGCATCTGCCCGCTCCACAGAAAAAGACTGTCATGCTGCTCGGCCCCGAAGCGGAAGCCGAGGATGTCGAAGCCACCGCCGTCGCGCTGCGGCGGATGGGTTCGGAGCGCTTTTCGTCCATCGTCTGGCTGCACCATGGCGCGGCGGGAAGCCTGCCGGCGCGCTCCGGCGTCTGGCCGGTGCGGACAAATCCCATGCGCCGCGGCGATCTCTTCTCGGCGGTGGCGCGGCTGGGCGGAGCCCGCGAAGGCGACGGTTTTGCCGTGCTCACGCGGCACCAGGCCCGCTTCGTCGATCCGAGCGACGCCGTGCAAGCGGCGCGGGCCGACGGCCTCGTCATCCTCGTCGCCGAGGACAACAAGGTGAACCAGGAAGTGCTGCGCCAGCAGCTCGCCATCCTCGGCTACGATTGCGATATCGCCCCGACCGGCCACGCCGCCCTGAAGTTGCTCGGCGATCGGAGCTACCCCTTGCTCCTGTGCGACTGCCACATGCCCGGCATGGACGGTTTCGAACTCACCCGCATGATCCGCAGCAAAGAAAGCAGCGGCGAAGCGCGCATGCCGATCATTGCCGTGACCGCCAACGCGGTGCCCGGTGAAGCGACGCGCTGCAGGGCCGCCGGCATGGACGACTACCTCGCAAAGCCGATCGAAATCGGGGCCCTCCAGGCCAAGATCAGTCGCTGGATCGGCGTGGTGCAACCCAACGCCATGTGGACGGGCATAGCCCCTGCGACCAGGATCGAAACGCCGGAACCGACCTTGGACTTGCGCAGCCTTTCGGTCGTTTACGGCAACGATCCCGTGCGCCTCGCGCCGATCCTCGAGCAGTGGACGGTCGCCATGAAGGATGTCCTGCACGACTTGGAAGCGAGTGTTACCGCGCACGCCTGGGATACAGCGCTTGCGGCGGCCCATCGGATCAAAGGCAGCGCCGGCGTTGCCGGGGCCGCGCGGCTGTCGGCGGCTGCGGCGGCCCTCGAGGTCACATTGCACGGCCGGGATGCGGCCGCCATCGAGCGCGATTGCGAGCGCGTTCGGGCGTTGACCATGGCCGGATTGAAGGAAGCCGCCGACTGGCGGCGGAAGTCGCTAGACAACGCTGCTAACGATCATGCGGGACTGGCGGAAAAGCCGGCGGTCAGTGTACGGATATAGCCGCGCCTCCACAGCCTAAGCAGCTGTATCGGAGAAGGCGGCGTTGGGCGTCAGGATGTAGCCTGCGCCGCGCACGGTCTTGATCATCACCGGACGCTTCGGATCGACTTCGACCTTATGACGCACGCGTGTCACCAGGACGTCGATACTGCGGTCCATGGGATCCCATTCCCGCTGCAGCACGCTCATCATCAGGTCTTCGCGGGTCTGCACGTGGCCCGCATTGCGGATGAGGTGGGCGAGAAGGCGGCACTCGTTGCCGGTCAGCATCGCTTCCGCGCCGTTCTTCGAAACGAAGAGGCCGGCATCCTGATCCAGCGTCCAGCCTTGATAGCTGAGCTTGCCGTGCAGCACCTCGCGGCGCGGGGTCTGCACGGCGGTGTTCGCGAGGGCGCCGGTGCGGCGCAGCACGCTGCGGATGCGCGCGAGCAGCTCGCGCTCCTCGAACGGCTTGGTGAGATAGTCGTCGGCGCCGCACTCGAGCCCGACGACGCGGTCCATGATTTCGTGCCGGGTGGAAAGAATGATGATGCCGACCTGATACTGCTCACGCAGGTAACGCGTCAGCGCAAAGCCGTCTTCCCCGGGAAGACGCAGGTCCATGATGACGAGGTGGACGGGCTTGTCGGCCAGGACCCGGCGCATATCTTTGCCGTCGGTCGCCAAGGTCACTTCATATCCTTCGCCGCGCAGGTATATATCTAGGACGTCGCGGACGAACGGATCGTCCTCGACCACCAGGATGTGGGGCGGGATCTGGTGAACCTTGGGTTCGTTCATCAAAACACTCGATTTTTCAACGTGATGACGAGCACAACGTGAGAGAACGGCGATTCCCCCACGCGCCAATTATACAACCCAGGATGAAATTTCCTATCCCCCGTTTGAGCCGAAAAATGACGATGTCTCCCGTGTGTGCGAAAGCGTACGAGGCGGTATGACCGCGGTTTCGGTGATGCTTGTCGACGACGACCCGTTCATCCGCGACGTCGTCTCCGCGGCACTTTCGGCCAAGCCGGGTGTGCACGTGCGGAGCTTCGCGACGTCCGCCGAGGCACTGGCGGCGGCGCGTGTAACAGCGCCGGATATCGTCGTGCTCGATTTCACCCTGCCCGGCACGGACGGTATCGAGGTGCTGCGCGATCTCCGCCGTGTGCTCACGCCGTTCCCACCGATCGTTTTTCTGACCGCGCGGGAAGATGCGGATGTGGTGGCGCGATTGCGGGCGGAAGGGGCCGCGGGCGTGCTCGCGAAGCCCTTCGACCCGACAAAGGTGGCTGACGAGATTCTGCGCCTCGGCGCGCGCGAACGCGGCGCTCCGGCGCGCGAAGGCGCGCTTTCTTCTGGAGGGCGGCCTTCGCCGCCGCGTGATGCGCGTCTCGACGCCGTCGCCGCAAGTTTTCGCGCGAGCCTCCCGCAGACGATGGCCGAGGTCGACAAGGAGTGGGGCGTGTTGCGGCGCGAGTGGCAACGTGCTGTCGCCGAAAGTCTGCTCATGCGTGTGCACAAACTCGCCGGCGCCGCGGGGCTGTTCAAGCTGAACGATTTCGGAAACGCCGCGCGCGCCGTGGAAGTCGCGGTGCAAATGCAGCTTGATGGAGAAGGGCGGGGCGAGGCGATCAGCGTCGCCGGCATCGAGCCGGCGGTTGCCAAGTTGTGGGATGCCGCGATTGCGGCGACGGGCCATGACGGACTTTGAGATAACGGATCAGCCGACGCCTGAGCAGGTCGCCCAGTTGGAGAAGGGGCTCGCAGACTTCATGCGGCTGGCGCGTCAAGCCGACGACGAGGACCGGCCGCTCGCCGTCCTGGCGAAAGGCGCGGACGGTTCGGTCGTTGCCGGATTGATCGGCAAGACCGGATGGGACCAATTCTTCGTCTCGACCTTGTTCGTGGCCGAAGAAGAACGCCGCAAAGGCCTGGGACGGAAATTGCTGCTGGCCGCCGAAGGTGAAGCGCGTGAGCGCGGATGTCATTCGGCCTGGCTCATAACATCGAGCCTGGACGCCAAGACCTTCTACGAGACGCTCGGGTATCGGACGTTCGGAAAAGTAGAACGGCATGCGCGCTCGGAGGCGCGTCACTTTCTGGCGAAGGTGCTCTAGCCCTGCTTCGCGAGTTCGCCGCACATCCTGCGTAGCGCCGAAGGCGCGAAGCCATCAGTTCAGCGCTAGCTAAACTGTCCCTCCGGGGGATTTCATCGAAATCGCAGTGCGATTTCGATGAAATGGTGCCGGATGAGGGAATTGAACCCCCGACCTTCGGTTTACAAAACCGCTGCTCTACCCCTGAGCTAATCCGGCGCGCCACCTTCGAAGAGGCCCGGAAAATAGGGCCGGACCCCTTAAAGGGCAACTAGCCCTTCGCGTCCTGGCGCACTTTTTCATAAAGCGCGATCGCGGCGGCGTTCGAGACGTTGAGGCTTTCCATATCGCCCGCCATGGGCAACCGCGCGACATGGTCGCAGGTCTCGCGTACGAGGCGGCGCAAGCCTTCGCCTTCGGCGCCGACCACCAGGGCGATCCGCCCGCCCAACTTCAGTTGGCCCAGGACCTGCGGCGCGTCGGCGTCGAGGCCCACCAGCCAGAACTGGTGCTCTTTGATTTCTTCCAGCGCGCGCACGAGGTTCGTCGACTTTACATAGGCGATCTTGTCGAGCGCTCCGGAGGCCGACTTCGCCATGGCGCCGCTCTCATCAGCCGCGTGACGGTCGGGCGCAATCACGGCGCTTGCACCGAACGCCGCCGCCGAACGCAGGATAGCGCCGACGTTGTGCGGATCCGTGACCTGGTCGAGCACCACGAGGCAGGCATTCGGATTGGTGCTGGTGAGCTCGAGGATGTCGGTGAGATTGTGCTCGAGCGCGCGCGAAAGCATTGCAATGCCCTGATGGACGGCGTCCTCGCCGACCACGCTATCAATCTCGCGGCGGGTACAGGGACGCGCCTGCCCAAGCGCTCCGACCTCCTCGGTCATTTTCGCCAAGGCTTCGGTGGTTCCCATGAGCCTCAGCATCTTGCGCGCGGGGTTCGCGATCGCCGCGGCGACCGCGTGGTGGCCATAAAGCCATACTTCACCGGCGCGCGAAGGCGCGCTTTCTTTTAAATGGCGGCCTTCGCCGCCGCGAGAGTCTTTGGCAGGGCGTCCTTCGCCGCGCTCTTTTGTCGACGGAACTTCGACCTGAGCGCGCACCTGTACGACTTCTTTTATGACGGGCGGGCGTTCGACGATGAGCGGCGGACGTTCGGCGCGAGCCGGGGCGGCACTTTCTTTCGGATGACGGTCTTCACGAGCTGGGCGAGAGTCGGGGCGTGATTTGAAATGCTGATCACCGCCAGGACGTGAAGGTGCGCGATCCTTAAACGGCCTCTCTTGGCCAGGGCGCGAAGGCGGGCGGTCTTTTTTGAAAGGCCGGCCTTCGCCGGCGCGCGAAGGCGCGCCCTCTTTTGAATGTCGGCCTTCGCCGGCGCGCGAAGGCGCGCCCTCTTTTGAATGTCGGCCTTCGCCGGCGCGCGAAGGCGCGCCCTCTTTTGAATGTCGGTCTTCGCCGGGGCGCGATGGTGCGCTGCCCTTAAATGAGCGGCCTTCGCCGTGACGCGATGGTGCGCCGCCTTTGAAGGGCCGTCCTTCGCCGGGACGTGTTGGCCGTTCTTTCGTGTGCCGTCCTCCGCCATGGCGCGCAGGCGCGCCCTCTTTTGAATGCCGTCCTTCGCCGCTGGCGCGCGAGGGCGCGCCTTCTTTGAAAGGCCGGCCTTCGCCGGCGTGCGCCGGCGGGTCCCTTCGCTCGTTGCGCGATTGATCCGGACGTGGTTTGCCGGGCCGCGGCTTGCCGGGGTGCGAATTATCGGGGCCGCGCGAAGGGTTACTTCCTTCGCGGCGGGGAGGGCCGCCACGGCCGGGGCCTTTGCGGACGCGATCGCGTTTGGGCATTTTGTGGGTCCTTTTTACCTGGCGTACAGACCTTCTTTCACGTTGACAAGCAAGGACCAAAACCCTACTTGGAGGCCCTTCCGAGAGACCGGCTTCCTAAAAGATTTCCACGAGTTAGGAGGGATGGCCGAGCGGTCAATGGCAGCAGACTGTAAATCTGCCGACTTATGTCTACGAAGGTTCGAATCCTTCTCCCTCCACCATTACACTTAAAATCGCTTAGCGATTTTAAGTGTAATCTCGTGAGCGGCCGCTCAGACAACTCCTCAGGGCATGAAGCAGGATCTGACAGCGCTTTTTGACCGGGCGACGGCGTTGCACGAAGCCGGGCGGTGGCAGGACGCCGAACGGGAGTATCGCGCCGTCCTCTCCGCCGACGCCGGCCACGCCGACGCACTGCACCAGCTCGGACTCCTGGCCTATCAGAATGGACGCAACGACGTTGCGATCGACCTTATCGGACGCGCCGTCTCCCGCGCGCCTGATTGCGGCGCGTATCACAACACCCTGGGCGGCGCCTTGCTCGAAGCGGGCCGCGCCAAGGACGCCATCTCCTCGTTTGAACGCGCCGCACGACTGATGCCGGCCTCGATCGAGGCGAAGAATAACCTCGCGAACGCGATGCACGCCGACTGCCGGCTCGACGAGGCGATTGCTATCTACCGGGCGGTCGTGAAGGAAGCTCCGGCCGACGCCGATGTAAACAATAATCTCGGCCGCGCGCTGGAAGCGGCCGGCCATCTCGACGAAGCGGTGCATCACTTCCGCATCGCGCGCGCGTCGCGCCCCACCGACGCGCTGATCCTTAGTCATCTGGGAACCGCGCTCTGCGCCCAGCGCTCTTACGACGAAGGTGCGGCGCTGTGCGAGGAGGCGGCCACTCTTGCGCCGGACTCTGTGGTCGCCCTGATAAACCTCGGCAATGCGCGCATGTGCCAAAGGCGTGTCGATGCCGCCATAGCGGCCTACACCAAAGCCATCGAGATCGTCCCGGATCGCCCGGAACTCCAGATGAATCTCGGCATCGCCTATCACGCGGCCGGCAACTGGAAAGACGCCGCCGTCTGTTTCGAAAAGGTTCTGGCAGCCAAGGCCGACGACCGCGCGGGTGTGGCGCTCGCCCGCACCTATGTTTCGCTGGGCAAGCTCGAAGAGGCGGTTGGACTCTTTCGCAGCGCTCTTGAAGTCCGGCCCGAAGACAAAGAAGTCCGCCTCGGCCTTGGCCTCGCGCTCAACGACCTTGGCCACCATGCCGAAGGGCTTGGTGAAATCGCGAAGGGTCCGGGCCTCGCACGCCTCACCATCACGAACGAAAGCAGCGGCGCGGGCGAGAGGCGGATTCCGCTGGCCGGAGCCGCGCCGAACTTTATCGGATGCTGGAAGCTGAAAGACCCCGAACTCTGCGCGCGTCTCATCGACTTCTTCGAGTCAAACGCGGCGCTACACCGGCAAGGGCGCACGAATCGCGGCATCGATCTTGCGGTCAAGCAGGCGACCGACCTGGTCATTTTCCCAAGCGATCTGGCGAAACCGGACTACGCGCCGGTCGCAGCCTACCTGCGCGAGTTGGAAGCCTGCGTCCGCGACTATGCGCGCCAGTGGCCGCATTTCGCCGAGATCTTCGCGGGCGTCGACCTCGTGCCTTTTCAGATCCAGCGCTACAAGCCCGGCGAACACTTCCAGTCGCCCCATAGCGAGCGCGTGTCCTTTGGACTGATGCACAGGGTCCTCGCCTGGATGACTTACCTCAATGAGGTGGACGAGGGCGGTCAAACCCGGTTCCACCACTACGATCTCGATGTGACGCCCGAGCGCGGCAAAACGCTCATCTGGCCTGCCGAGTGGACTCACGTTCATGCGGGCCAGATCGTGAAGCGCGGCACCAAGTACATCATCACCGGCTGGATGCATTTCCCGCATCCTTCGGCTTGATTGCCCCCCGTCTTTGGGGCAGCTTGCGGCCCCATTTCACGCGCTGCCTGTTTTTACGAGTACCCCGATGACCGAAACCCTCCCCGATCGCCTCTCCGTCAATCCCCAGAGCCCTCACTACAATGAGGAATTGCTGAAGAAGGATGTGGGCGTCCGCTTCAACGGCGCCGAAAAAAACAACGTCGAGGAATACTGCGTCAGCGAGGGCTGGATCAAAGTGGCCGCCGGGAAGACCCTGGACCGGAAGGGCAACCCCATGACGATCACCCTCAAGGGTAAGGTTGAACCCTATTTCCGATCGACGGAACCGCAAGCCTAAGCGGAACCACGCGCTCCGCACGGCCCCCTGTCTTCGAGGGCGCGCGTCATGATTCCGGCGCTCAGGCTGCTGCTTCCGGCGCTGATCCCGTCCTGGAACTTCTTCGACGTCATCGGGGACTCGCCGCGCCTCGAATACGCGTTGCTGCGATCCCCTGACGAGGCCGCGCCGGACTGGCTGGAGTTCCGCCCCCGTCCGGAACGCGTGCCGCTTCTTGCCATGCTTGGGCGCTTGTTCTGGAACGCGCGGTGGAACGAGACGTTGTTTGTCGCGGGTCGTGCGGACTGGCTGATAGATGAGCCGACGGAGCATAGCCGGAACGAGATCTTCCACCGTATCGCGGCTGATCTTGCCGATCGCACGGATCGAGAGGCGGCCTGGCTGACCTTTCGGATCGCGCTCCTCAGCGAGCTTGAGGGCAAGATCGTCAGAGAGATCGCCTTCGTTTCCGAGCCGCGCCGGCTCTCGACCATTTCCGTCCGATGACTCTGGACGCCGCCATCCGCTTGACGGAAGTGCTTCTGGCCCTGGCCTTCATTCAGCAGGGCGCCGAACACCTGCGCCGGTTCCGCGACGAACAGGTCCTGTTCCTGGTGCGCACGGCGCTTTGTGTATTCGTGATTCTCGGAATCGGAGCGCCCTGGCCCCTTGGGGGATTGGCCCTTCTTTCGCTGGTGATCCTTCACCGGTTCCGGGGGCCCTATAACGGTGGCAGCGATCGCATGGGGCTCTTGGCTCTTTGGTGTCTTGTGCTTTCGCAAGTATTACCGACGGAGAAGGCGCGCGAGATCGCCTTCGGTTATCTCGGCGCACAATTGGTGCTGTCCTACCTCATTGCGGGGTGGGTGAAGATACGGAACCCGGATTGGCGCAGCGGACGGGCGCTGCGCCAGGTGTTCGCATTCTCCGTCTATCCCGTGAGCGAAAGGGCACGGGACTGGGCGGCGCGGCCGCGAGTCCTGTTCGCGATGTCCTGGGCGGTCATTCTGTTCGAGCTCGCTTTTCCGCTGACACTGGTCTCGCAACCGTCCTTGGTGGTCGGATTGGCGCTCGCCGCGGCGTTCCATCTCGCGAACGCCTGCCTCTTCGGTCTCAACCGGTTCTTCTGGACGTGGCTCGCAGTGTATCCCGCGATCGTCTGGCTGCAAGGGCGGCTGTTTTGATTGCGTCAGATCACGCGGTCGGCCACGTCCGGTGAAGGCGTCCAGCAGGTCTCCCGCCGGCCGAACAGGGCGTAGCGGTTCTGCGCGATGCGATCATAGGCCCAGTCGCTCAGAGGCGCGGGCAGCAGTCTGAGCAACGCCGCCGCGCGCCAGATCCCGCCCACCCGCGTCGCGATCTCGATGATGCCGGCGAGCTTGCCGTAAGCCACACCGTCGACCACCAGCAGGCTGGTCTCGAGGCGGTCGGGATCGAGATCCAGGTCACGGTAGAGCGCCTGGCCCAAAGAGCCTTGAGCGGACGTGAACCGGAATCGGCCGTGTCGGTCGTGCCGGATCACCCATTGAACTAAGCCGGAACAGAGCACGCAGGTGTCGTCGAACACGATCAGCGGCGCGGTGGTTGGAAGCGTCGCGGCGGCGCTCAAGCGTCGAATGGCTGTCATCGCCGCCAACCTACCGTGCCGCCCGACTGGAGACAATTTCTCGCCTGACGGCGCTGGCTTCCGGAAATTTCTTCCCAATCGGGCCCTGAAGGCGAATATCCCGCAGCGGCATGGATGTGCGATTCATGTGCATCTGTGCGAAGAAGGGGCGTGCCATAGGAGTTCGTCATGTTGATCCGCCATCGCAAATCGTCCGACGTCGCCTCACGGGAAATCACCCCAGAGAGCGTTTATCTCAACCGCCGGAATTTCCTCTCGGTGGCGAGCGGCGCGGCGATCGCGCTGACGGCCGGCGAGCGCTCGGCCCGTGCGGCTGGATTGCCCGCGTCCGGCGCGGCCTTCGCCAATGTGAAACCGGGCTACGCCAAATTGGGAGAAGATGACGCCGTCACGCCGCACGAGTCGGCGACGACCTACAACAACTACTATGAATTCGCTCAAGGCAAGGATCAGCCGGCGAAGCTTGCGCATACCTTCAAACCGCTCCCCTGGAAAGTCGCGGTCGACGGCCTGTGCGCGAAACCTGGCACGCTCGAGCTCGATGCCTTTTTGCAGCCGCACGACCTTGAGGAGCGCATCTACCGGCTCCGGTGCGTCGAGGGCTGGTCGATGGTGATTCCATGGGTCGGGATCTCGCTCGCCGAGGTGGTGAGACGTTTTGAGCCTCTCGGCAGCGCGAAGTATCTGCGCCTCGAGACGGTGCACCGGCCGGAGGAACTGCCGGGCCAGCGCGGCGACATGTTGATCTGGCCCTATGTCGAAGGCCTTCGCCTCGACGAAGCGACCAATCCCCTCGCGATCCTCGCCGTCGGGATGTACGGGAAGGTGTTGCCCGGCCAGAGCGGCGCCCCGATCCGGCTCGTGGTGCCGTGGAAGTACGGCTTCAAGAGCGTGAAGTCGATCGTGCGCCTCAGCTTCACGGAAGAGGCGCCTCACAACACCTGGGCGATCAAGCGGCCCGATGAGTACGGTTTCTACGCCAACGTGAATCCCCTGGTGGATCACCCGCGCCACACGCAGGCGACGGAACGGCGCATCGGCGACGGTGGAAAGTTCTTCGGATTGATCGAAGAGCGCCGTCCGACTCTGATGCTCAACGGCTACGAAGAAGAGGTGGCACACCTCTATTCGGACCTCGACCTCCGGAAGAATTTCTAGGCTCGGCCGGGGCCGGATCAGCAAAAAACCGCCGAGCGAAAAGGCGCCGACGGGCGAAATACCCCGCCGGGCGCTCGTCCCTGGGCTTTTGGACACCTCCCGGAAATCAAGCTTCAGCAGCAGGTTAGCGGGTCTTCATGATGTGACTGCTGAAGCGTCGCCGGCCGTGGGCGGAAAGGTGCCGCCGCGTGCACCTGCACACTGATTTCGTCCAAGAAAATCAAAGACTAGGCGCGAAAAACATGCGCGGGAAACCGATCGAATATGATAAAAAGATAACACGTCGAAATGGGAGCGCGGTGGTCGGAAGCCCGATCCGCCGCATTGCGAATTGATTGGCCCGGAGAGGCCGTCGGTTCATGTGAGGAGAGGCATGCTGAACCTTCGTTGCGCTACGCACGTCGCCGCCGCTGTTGCCGTTCTTTTCGTGAGTGCGAGCGCCGCTGCTCAAGCTCAGAGAGGCAAGGCGCCGATCGAGCCGTTCATCGAGGAGCAGCTCCCGCCCGTCGTTCAGGTCATCGGAACGGAAGTCGACGGCCCGGTGTTCGCGACCGCGCAGGGACGCACGCTGTATGTGTGGCCCGAGAACGACCAAAACGACCAAGGCGTGCGCGGCGAACGCGAGGGCAAGCCGAGCTGCACCGATCAGGTGACGCGCGTCACCGCCGGCTTCCACGAGCCGTATCCGCCAAACCTTATCGAAGCCGATATTGAATCGCGTCCGGCCTGCGCCACCTTGTGGCCGCCGTTCTACGCCGATGCCGATGCCAAGCCCGTCGGGAAATGGACCCTCGTCGAGCGGCCCGATGGCCGCAAGCAGTGGGCCTACGATAACATGGCGGCTTACACATCGAACCTCGACAAGGAGCCCGGCGACGTCCTCGGCTCGGGAAGAATGCATGCCGCCGGCGATTCCGGCGCTAAGCGTAAACCGATCGGCCCGGAAGCGGACGTGCCCGCGCAGTTTGAAGTGGTGACGATCCCGCTGGGCCGTATGCTGACCACCATCACGGGGTTCTCCGTCTATACGTGGGACCGCGACGGCAACAATAAGTCGAATTGCGACGATGTCTGTCAGCAGACGTTCGCGCCGATGCTGGCCCATGCGTCGGCCCCGAAGGCGCGCGGCGACTGGGGCGTGATCGAACGCTCGCCCGGTGTCTTCCAGTGGACCTACCGCAAGAAGCCGCTCTACACGCTCCAGGGCGAAGAGCAGCGCGGCGCTTTTCACGGTTCCGACATTCCGGGCTGGCGCAATGTCTACACCCAGCCCGCGCCGTCGTTCCCGAAGGGCTTCACCATTCAAGACGCGCCGGGCGGACAAGTGCTCGCCAACGCGCAAGGCCGCACGATTTACTTCTACACCTGCATCGATGACTCGCTCGATCAGCAGATCTGCGACCATCCGACGCATACGCAGAAGTACCGCCAAGCGATTTGCGGCAACTTCGACAGCAAGCGCTGTGTCGAGCAGTTCCCCTACGTGGTCGCCGAAGCCGGCGAGCGCAGCACGTCGAAGATCTGGGCGATCAAAAACATCAATGCCGAGACGGGCCGTTATGTCGACGAAGGTACGCCGGGCGCTCAGCGCGTTTGGACCTACCGCGACCGCCCCGTCTATTACTTTTTCAAAGACGAGATCCCCGGTGACACCTATGGCGACTCATGGGGCGAGAACAACGGTTGGATCAATGGTTTCCACGCGTTCTTCACCCGCGAGGAATTTCGCAAGCAATATCTGGACACTTCAGGGAGCGGCCGCCGATGAAAACTCTTAAGTCGACTCAAGTTTCCGCGTTCGCGCTTTCAGCTGCTCTCGCCTTGATGAGCGGTATGGGCGCGGCCCACGCGCAGATGGCCGAAGGCGCGCTCGGCGTGCAGAACCGGTCCATCGGTTATGTCATGACCTTCGAGAACCGCTCCATCTACCAGGCCAAGGACGCGAAGACCCAGTGCCCGGTCGCGCTGAATGACGGCCCGCCGGAGCAGTTCAAGAAGCTCTATCCGGACAAGGGCGAGCGCACCGTCGAAGGCACGCGGTTGGCCTGGGAAGGCGAGCTGTGGAACCCCACCTCCAAGGAGCTGAATGTTCCCTACTACGAAGTGCAGGGCAAGGTCGGCCGCGGCATGAACCTCGACGGCAAGGACGACGCGAACGACTACGTCAGCCCCGACACCGGCGAGAAGGGCATCGACAACCAAGTCTACCGCGCCGTCGGCTGCACGTTTAACTACCGGGACGGCCAGACGTCGACCCTGACGCCGCAATGGCGCCGCGCCACCTACAACATCTTCGTGGTCGAGCTGACCGAAGTCGACAGCCTCCAGAACGACGACGACGTGATCGTCACCACCTACCGCGGTAAGGATCGCTTGATCACCGACGCGACCGGTAACGAATACCTGCCCGGCGGTTCGCAGACGCTCGATACGCGCTGGGGCAAGCGCTACATCCAATCCTTCAAGGGCAAGATCAAGGACGGCGTTCTGACCACGGAGGCCAAAGACCTGATCATGCCGGCGGCATCGATCTACGCCCCGCGCGACGGAGCGCCGGACATCATCTACCGCGACATGCGCTTCCAGCTGAATCTGACCGACACGCAAGCGAATGGCCTCATGGGCGGTTATGCCGACGTGTGGACTTGGTACTACCACTCGCACAAGACCCGCGATTCCCGCCACCAGGCTTACGGCGGCACCGCAGGTCCGACGCTGTATCGCGCGCTGATGAAGAACGCGGACGCCTATCCGGACAAGAACGGCCAGAACACCGCCATCTCGACGGCGCTGGATGTGAAGTTCGTCCATGTGTTCGTCAAGCATCCGGATGCGCAGGTCGCCGGCGTTGTCGGCACCTCGCAGACCGCGGAAGGCAAGACCACAGACACGCGTTCGCGCGAATAGAGTTTGCGGAGGATTTGAGACGTGACTTTTAACGTACGTTTGGACTTGCTGCGCGGCAGCGCGATCGGCCTTCTGGCCGCACTCGCGCTGGCGAGCTGCTCCGGCCCGGCGACGAATGGCCAGGCCGCGGCGAGTAAGTCTGTGGCCGCGGTTGCCGCAGAACCCGTGTCGAGCGGCGCCGAGCCGCGCTTGCGCCTGATCACGCGCGATCAGTATCTCAATACGCTCGCCTATGTGTTCGGCGCCGACGTGCGTCCCGACGTCGAATTCGCTCCCCTGGAGCGCGTCGACGGTCTTTTGCGTCTGGGCACCTCGCGCGCGGGCGTGAACGATACGCAGCTCGAGCTTTATCAGAAGACGGCGCAAAACGTCGCCGCGTCGGTCATCGAACCGCAGCGCCGTAATTTCGTCATCAGCTGCAAGCCGAAGAACGAAAAGGCCGCGGACCGGGCCTGCGCGGAGCAGGTTTTGTCGCGCATCGGCCGCCTCATGTTCCGTCAGCCGCTGCCGAAGGACAAGCTCGCCACTCTGGTCGAGCATGCCAGCGCCAGCGCCGACAAGCTCGAGGACTTCTACGCTGGCCTCGCGGTCGCGATCGAGGAAATCCTGGTCAGCCCGAAGGCGATGTTGATCGCCGAGACGGCGGAACCGGATCCGAAGAAGCCCGGCAGCATGCGTCTCGACGCCTACTCGCTCGCGTCTCGCCTGTCCTACTACCTCTGGGATGCCGCTCCGGACGAAGCCTTGCTGAAGGCCGCCGAAACCGGCGAGATCATGACCGACCGAGGCCGCGCCAAGATCGTCGACATGATGATCGCAAGCCCGCGTCTCAAGGACGGCATGCGCGCCTTCTTCGACGATATGTTCGACTTCGAGAAGATGAACACGCTGTCTAAGGATGCGCTGGTGTATCCGGCGTTTACCGGCCTGACGGCGGAAGACGCGCGCGAACAGACCTTGCGCACCGTTGTCGACCATCTCATCACGAAGAAGGGCGACTACCGCGATCTCTACACAAGCCGTACGACGTTCCTGTCGCCGCCGCTGGCCGCGCTCTATCAGCTGCCGACGGTGAAGGGCTGGACCGAGTACCAGTTCCCGGAAAATAGCCCGCGGTCGGGCCTCTTGACCCACATCAGCTTCCTCTCGGCCCACTCGCATCCGGGCCGCAGCTCGCCGACCCTGCGCGGAAAGGCGCTGCGCGAACTTCTCCTCTGCCAGCCGGTGCCGCGTCCGCCCGCAAACGTCGACTTCTCGGCGCTCGAAAATCCGAAAGCCGAACAAAAGACTCAGCGCGACCGCGTCACTTTCCATCTCGAAAATCCGGTCTGCGCCGGCTGCCATCGCATCACCGATCCGATCGGGCTCGCGATGGAAAACTTCGACGGGTCGGGCCGCTATCGCACGACCGAGCGCGGCGCCACCATCGACGCTAGCGGTAACCTCGACGGCAAGCAGTTCACCAATGTGGTGGGCCTTGCGGCGGCGCTTCACGATCATCCGGGCCTGACATCCTGCCTGGTCAAGCGGGCCTATGCGTACGGAACCGGCAGTCAGACGACGAATGACGACGCCGAGATGCTCAAGTTCTTGAATGCGCGATTTGGCGCAGCCGGCTACCGCGTGCCGGATCTGCTGCGCACGATCGCGTTAAGTAGTTCGTTTGCGGAATTCAAATTAGAAGCTCCGGCGAAAGACGAAGCGAAGACCGCTTCGGCTGTACCGGCCACGGAATAAGGGAGACAACCGCCATGTACGATTTCAATAGACGTAGGGTCCTTCGCGGCATGCTGGGTGGCGGCGCCGTGACGGTTGGTTTGCCGCTTCTGAACGTGTTCTTGAACGGTAACGGTAACGCGATGGCCGACGGCCGTCCGATGCCCGTCCGCTTCGGAACCTGGTACTGGGCCTTAGGCATCGCCAAGGCGGCGTTCGTACCGGGCAAGACCGGCGCCACCTACGACTTCAAGCCCGAGATGGAAGCCCTGAAGCCGGTGAAGGACCACTTCAACGTGCTGACGAACTTCACGGCGTTCCGCGACAACGCGCCGAACCTGTGTCACTTCTCCGGCTGGGTCATCAACCGCACCGGCGCCGCGCCGATGACCTCCGGCAACATTCCCGGCGAGACGGTGGACGTGACCATCGCGAGCCAGATCGGCCGTACGACCCGCTACAAGATGCTCACGGCCTCTGCGGACGGCAACGCCCGCGACACCTTCTCCTATGACAACCCGACAACGCCGAATGCGTCGGAAGTCTCAGGCCTGAAGTTCTACACCCGCCTGTTCGGTGCGGACTTCCAGGATCCCAACGCCCCGAGCTTCACCCCGAGCCCGAAGGTCATGGTGCGCAAGAGCGCCATCTCCGGCGTGCTCGACGACGTGAAGGACCTCAATAAGGTGGTCGGCGCCGACGACAAGGCGCGCCTCGATCAGTACTTCACCGGCCTGCGTCACCTGGAAAAGCAGTTCGATCAGCAGCTCACCAAGCCGGAGCCGATCGCAGCCTGCAAGAAGCCGGGCGCGCTCAAGGAAGACACCAAGGTCGGATCGGACGTTTCGATCATCGCTTCGCGCCATAAGATCCTCACGGATCTCATGGTGATGGCGGTCGCTTGCGATCAGACCCGCGTGTTCAACATGTCCTACGGTGGCAGCAGTGCTACCAGGCCGGGCTTCGAAAAGCCGTCTCATACGGCGACGCACGAAGAGCCGTGGGATACCGCGGTCGATTACCAGCAGACCTGCTCGTGGTTCACCCGCCGCGCGATGGAGAACTGGGCGTACTATGTGAAGTCCTTCGCCGACTTCAAGGAAGGCGAGGGCAGCCTGCTCGACAACTGCTTCATCATGGCGAACAGCGACCACGGTCTTGCGCGCATCCACGCGCTGGACGGCATGGCTCTGTTCACCGCCGGCAAGGCGGGCGGCAGAGTGAAATCGGGTCTGCACATCGACGGCGGCGCCACCGCCGCGACGCGTCTCGGCTACACCGCCATGCGGATCATGGGCCTCGACATCCCGGCATGGGGCGCCAAGAGCAACAACACCTCGAAGGAAATCGGCGAGTTCCTCGTCTAACCTTCCTTCTCATATCGAGGAAGCAGGGGGCCGAAAGGCCCCCTGTTACTTTCTAGAGTGCGGCTGAGACCGGAATCAATTCGTGACACCGACTGACTCCTCGCCGTCGCCGGACATTCTTGCGGGCTTCGCCAGCCTGCAAAAGGGCGACATCGCCGAGGCGCGCACCTTCCTCGAAAAGGCGCTGGCGGCCGAGCCCGACAGCGCAAATGCTCTACAGCTGCTCGGCGCCTGCGATCTTCGCGAAGGCGAGATAGAAAAGGGCATTGGCCTGATTCAACAGGCGCTAGCCATAAAGCCCGACCACGGCGGTGCGCTCAACAACCTCGGTTTTGCCTTCTACGCCCAAGAGAGGTTTCGCGAGGCGGCTGATATTTTTGAGCGCGCATTGGCGCTAAAGCCGGGGAATCCCACGACGCACTACAATTTGGCGAACGCGCATTCCTCTGTCGCTGGCGACGCAGCCCAAACTATTGGCCATTTATAGAGATCGTCTGGGTGAAGGCCGGGCTACCTCCGCGCTGTTCGATTCCGACCGTCATCGCCGCGACATGGAAGCGGCATACGATGGGATGATGGAGCGGCATCGCTCCAAAGAGCGGTAGGGCGGGGGCCGCCAAAACGCCCTGTTTTTTGGTGGAAATCGCGAGAAATCACAAATTTCTTGCCGATTCCGTCGACCCCTGCGTAAAACTGTCC